>JAZNAK010000020.1:0-11643 GCA_045586485.1 Faecousia sp.
CCTGGGTGTTGGCAACGCCGTCCAGCACCTTCTTGATGGCCTCCACAGAGTAGCCCACGCGGGCCTTCTGCTTCTGGTCGGGGATGTTCACCAGCTCGGGAGTACGGTTGACGAAGTTGTCGATGGCCATTTTCACGATGGCCTTGGCGTTCTCACCGGCGGTCTCGGCATTGAACTGGATGAACTCGGAGTCGGGCATCCGGGCAATGGGAGAGGTGGTGATGAACTTGGTATGGAAGCACTTGGACAGGGGGCCCAGGGCAGGGAAGATACACTGCACGTCCACAACGATGGCTTCGCAAGCGCCGGTGAGAACAACGTTCTCCTGGTTCAGGTAGTTGCCGGCCATGGGAATGCCGTGACGCATAGCGACCTCGTTAGAGGTACAGCAGACGCCGGAAACGGTGATGCCCTTTGCGCCCATTTCCTTGGCGTAGGCGATCATCTCAGGATCGTTTGCGTAGTAAACGATCATTTCAGACAGAGAAGGATCGTGACCGTGAACAACGATGTTGACATTTTCCTTTTCCATAACACCGATGTTTGCGGTGGTGTCGATGGGCTTGGGAGTGCCGAACATAACGTCGGAGAACTCGGTACCCATCATAGAGCCGCCCCAGCCGTCACCCAGGCCTGCGCGCAGAGCCTGACGGATCAGAGCCTCGGACAGGGAAGAGCAACCCATATGGGTCATATGCATAGACTGGGAAACTTCCCGGTCAATGGCGCGGGGACGGATCTCAGCGTCGTCCCACAGCTTTTGGGTATGCTCGGGAGCGCGCTCGGTAAACTTCTGGTAGCCGAAGGGCTTGCCGTATTCCATCAGACCGATCTCAGCCATTTCGTGGGCCAGCTCGTAGATGTCCTTGCCCTCGGTCTCCACGCCCCACTCCTTTGCGATGCGGATCAGCTTCTCAGGGTCCTTGACCTGATAGTTGCCGCCCTCGCGGGTCTGGTGCAGGGTGTGCATGATCTCGCGGCCGTGGTCGGAGTGCGTTGCAGCGCCGCCGGCGGTGAAGATTAGATAATTACGTGCAACGATGCCGTGCACGTCGCAGCCGCAAATGCCTCTGGGGCTCTTGGGGGTGATGCGGCAAGGACCCATGGAGCAGATGCGGCAGCAGGTGCCTGCTTCACCGAATCCACAGTGGGGAGTCTGATTCTTGACTCTCTGCTGCCAGGTGTCAGCGCCAACCTTGTGTGCAGTTTCCAGCAGTTCGTTGGTGGCGGCTTCCATCTCCTCGACAGTAGTTAAGAATGCCCAATCCTTCAATGTGATTTCCTCCTATATAATGATTTGTGAGGACATACGTCCACACATAATATATCAGTATTATTCTACTCGGTTTGCGCCCGAAAGTCAATTGTTGTTTTGCCCACAAAACGACCGAAAATGCTATCCCCGGAGGGGGGATTTTGGTGCTTTTGATAAAGGTGCAAAAAAAGAGCTCCGCCGTGGTAAAAAACGGCGGAGAAATTATAGAAGCTTGCATACGAGGGGGAACACCAAGGCGGTGAGTATGCCGGCAACGACCAGAGACAGGCTGCTCACGGCACCGGTTAGGGGAGAGAGCTCCGTCGCCCGGGAAGTGCCTACCACATGGGAGGCAGTGCCGTAGGCCACACCCTGGCTGATGGGGTCCTTCAGTTTGCAAATCCGGCACAGAACAGAGCCGGAGAAGCTGCCCAAAATGCCTGTAATGATAATGATCACAGAGGTCAGGGCGGAGATGCCGCCGTTTTGCTCTGCAAGTACGATGCCCATAGCCGTGGTGATGGATTTGGGGAGCAGGGATACTGAGATCTGGTCATTAAGACCGAACAGCCTGCACAGGAAGAAAATGCAGATCAAGCTGGTAAATGTGCCTGCGGCGATCCCGGTCAAAATGGCGGGCAAGCTCTTCCTCAGCAACTTCAGCTGCCGGTACAGAGGCACGGCCAAACAGATGGTGGCGGGAGTCAAAAGCCAGGAAAGACCTGCAGTTCCCGTCTGATAATCCTCGGGGTCAATGTCGGTCAAAAGGAGAACTCCTATCACAAGGATCGCGCCGATGAGAATGGGATTGCACAGCGCAGAGCGGGTCTTTTTCTGACACCAGAGGCCGACCTGAAACGCGGCCACGGTCAGCGCAAGGCAGAAAAGAGGCAGTCCTGTGAGAAAATCAGACATTTTCTCCACCCGCCTTTCTCTTCTGCAGATGCTTGGTGACAAGACCGCTGACGGCGAATACCACCCATGTGGACACGGCGGTGATGATGCAGATCGCTGCCAGTTGGACGGATATAAGATCCCAGTACTGAAGGATCTTCACTGCCGGCGCAATGAACAGAACAGGCATTGCAGAGATGAGAAAATCCGCAGCGCCTGCGACCTTTTCCTCTTTCAAGAGCCCTGTGGACAAGGCAATCAGCAGCAGAACCAGACCATAGATGGCTGCCGGAATAGGCAGGGGGATCACCTCTTGCAGCAGTTCCCCCAGGAGAGAGAACAGCAAGATATACAGAAATTGGGGAATGTATTTCATAGCACTTTTCTCCCTTTGACGGTTATTCCTTCGTCAGCTCCCGGATCTCCTTGGCAATGTTGCAGCAAGGGGCGTGGACGCAGTTTTCATAGCAGCAGTCAACCTCTGTCAGACGGCCGTTTTCCGTCACGATAGTCACCATGCGGCTTTCATCAGTGGTGCGGCAGTAGCCGCTTAAAAAGTGTTCATTTTCCATTATTTTGTCTCCATAATACAGTACCCCATAGGCTCTATGCACAGCCGGTTAGGGGCGAGGGACCGGAGTTTGCGTTCTGCCAGTACTTTGCCCGCCGGGATCTCCCACGGGCTGTCACCGCGGTTAATGTAGACAGCTACCTGCTGATCCCGGTAGCGCCGGGTAAAGCCCAGTTTTCTGTGAGAAGCCTGGAAGAACTGAATGTCACCCAGGCGAAGGGCATCGCAACCAGTTCGCAGAGCGCCCAGCTCCCGATAGTGGGCCAAAAGGCTCTGATTCTCCTTGCCCCAGGGGTAGGTGCGGCGGTTAAAGGGATCGGCAAAGCCTTCCATTCCCGCCTCGTCACCGTAATACACACTGGGTGCGCCGGGGAGGGTGAATTGCAGGAAAGAGGCCATAAAGAGCCGCTGCAGGGCGGTTTCCAAATCTTCGGCAGAAAGTCTGCGCCGGGCGCAATCCTCCCGGCTGCCGCTGAAATCATCCACAAGGGCGGTAAGAATCCGGGGCGTGTCGTGGGTGCCCAGCAGGTTCATATTGCAGGAAAGCACTTGAGGGGGATAGTTCTCGGCGATGGTCATCACCGTCTCCTTCATCCGGCTGCCATCGTCCCAACCCTTGAGAAAGTTGAGGATCGCCGTACGGAAGGGGTAATTCATGCAGGAATCCAGCACGCCATCTGCAAAGTATCGGCGGCGGATACCGTAAGCGACCTTGTTGGAGGCATCCTCCCACACTTCGCCAATGAGCAAGGCGTCGGGGCGGATCTGCCGGATGCGCTTTTTCAGCCGCAGAACAAATGCGTCGGGAAGCTCGTCCACCACATCCAGTCGGAAGCCGTCACAGCCCAGCTTCAACCAGTGAGCCACAACGGAATCTTCGCTGTCAATGATATAGTCCAAAAAGGACGGAGCCATCTTGTTTACGGTAGGCAGGGTGTCAAAGCCCCACCAGGCGTTGTAGTCGTCGGGATAATGATGGAAGGTGTACCAGTGGTAAAAGGGGGAGTCCTTGGAGGCGCAGGCGGCCTCAAAATAGGGACTTCTGGAGCCGGTGTGGGAATACACCCCGTCCAGGATCACTTTAATGCCCTTCTCGTGTGCGGCCTGGCACATCGCCTGAAAGTCCTCGACCGTTCCCAGCATGGGGTCCGGGACTTTGTAGTCACCGGTGTCATACCGGTGGCTGGAGTAGCTCTTACTGATGGGATTGAGGTAAATGATTTTTGTGCCGAAAGAGGCAATATAGTCCATTTTCTCGGCAATCCCACGAAAATTACCGCCGAAAAAGTCGTTGTTTTGCACAATTCCATTTTCATCCGGCTGCCAGTGCACCTCGTCTTCCCAGCAACCGTGGACGGTGTAGGGCTTAATTTTTCCGGTGAGGTCGACAGATCCTGTCTTGCAGAAACGGTCGGGGAAGATCTGATAGATCACAGCACCTTTTGCCCAATCGGGTGTGACGAAATCGGCCGGGGTGCAGGTCAGCTGCCACCGGTCGCCGGCCTCCATATTGGTGTCGTGCCCCTGCTTGAAGAGGCGGAAAGACCCCTCCGGTTTGTAAATGCGGAAATAGTAAAAATACAGTCCCGGTCTGTCCATAGAGAAGCTGCCGGAGAAAATATCATAGGCGCCTTGCACGGAAGCCTTTTCCAGCACTGCCACCTGGGTATACGAGCCATCGTGGAGCTCCAGCAGGCATTCTGTCTTGACAGCGCCCACGGAGGTGGGGATATGAATATTCAGCCGGCAATCCTGTCCTTGGGAGAGAGTGCCGAAAGGATCTTTGTGAATCAGCTGTTGAGAGTCAAAAAGAATACGCATGAAATTACCCCTGAATGTGAAAAATTACCTTGCTCATAGCATACGGCATATTTCTAAAAAGGTCAAGAAAAAACCGGGGCATAGCCCCGGTTTTGAGCATATTTACTGCGCAAGCATTTGATGGAACAGTTCCATATAACGGCCGGCCGGTTTGTCCCAGCTGAAGTCCTGCTGCATATCCCGCAGCTGCAGAGCGCGGAATCGGGGAGCGTCGTTTTTATACAGATCAAGGCAACGCTTCAGCGCCCACAGGAAATCATCGGCATTGTAGCTCTGGAATGTGAAACCAAGACCGCCTTCGCCCTTTTCGTCCACAGGGGGAACAGTATCCCGCAGGCCGCCGGTGGCGTGAACCACAGGCACCGTGCCGTAGCGCATGGCGTTCATCTGGCTCAGACCGCAAGGCTCACTCTTGGAGGGCATCAGGTAGATGTCACCGCCGGCATAGATCCGGGAGGCGAGGGCCAGATTAAAGGTGATCTTCGCGGCGACCCGGTCCGGGAACTCCCGCTGCAGGTCTTTGAAGAACTGCTCGTAGTGGGCTTCACCAGTGCCCAGAATCAGCAGCTGACAATCCTCCTCCCACAGCAGCCTGCGGGCAATGTGGCACAGCAGATCCAGGCCCTTGTGACCGGCAAGGCGTGTCACCATCACCATCAGAGGCACATCAGGCATTTCGGGAAGGCCGACCTCCTTCTGAAGAGCGGCCTTGCAGGCAGCTTTGCCTGTGACAAAGGTGTCTGCATTATAATGGCAGGGCAGTGCGGGGTCTGTGTTGGGATTGAAGGTGTTCACATCAATGCCGTTGGTGATGCCGGTGAGCTTTCCTGCGTTGCCGGCAAGGACGGAATCCAGACCGTGGGCATAATAGGGATACATCAGTTCCCGGGCGTAGCTTTCAGACACGGTGGTCACAAGATCCGCCGTTTCAATAGCGCCCTTCATGGTGTTCACAGAGCCGCCCATATCCAGCCGATCCCGGTATTCCCAGGGCAGAGCCAGCACATTGTCAAAGAAATCGCTTTGCGCCCAACCCTGATACTCGATGTTGTGAATGGTGAACATACAGCGGGTGTTGGGGAAGAAGGGATAATACTGGGACTTCAGGAACACCGGCACAGGGGCGGTCTGCCAGTCGTTGCACTGGATCACATCGGGGATGAAATCCAAAGCCACAAGGGCGTCCAGACAGGCCTTGGAGAAGAAGGCAAACCGTTCGCCATCGTCACCGTCGCCGTAGATCGCACCTTCCCGGCCGCCAAAATAGTAGAGGTTGTCGATGAAATAGACCTGCACACTGTCGGCCCGGTTTTTCAGACGGTAGATGCCGGCGTACTGCTGCCGCCAGCCCAGAGCCACATGGAACTGCGCCACCTGCTCCACTTCGTATTTTGGATTGTCCAGAATCTTCTTGTAGTAGGGCAGCAGCAGAGCTACTTTGTTGCCGGGAATACGGGCGAGGGCGGCAGGCAGCGCCTCCATCACATCGCCCAGGCCGCCGGACTTTACATACGGCGCGCCTTCGGATGCCAAAATGGCAATTCTCATACGATTTCTCCTCGTTTGACAATAATGGGGTTGGAGGTGGTTCCCACCAGCACGGTGCCGGGGCGAATCACAACATCCTTGTCAAGAATGACATTTCTCAGTTGGCTGTTTTCGCCAACTACCGTGTCGTTCATAACCAGACAGTTTTCCAGCTTTGCGCCTTCCTTGATGGTCACCTGGCGGAACAGCACACAGTTGCACACATCGCCTTCCAGCATGCAGCCGTCAGCTACGATGCAGTTGTCGATGTTGGATTGGTCGCCGTAGTAGGTGGGTACACGGTCGCGGACCTTGGTGTAAACGGGGTGGTTGTAGTAGAACAGGTCGTGGCGGGTGGTCTTGTCCAGCAGGGCAAGGGAGTTGCGGAAATACTCTTCCACAGACTCGTTGAACATAGCCAGACCGGGGAACTGACACACATTGACAGTCAGCTCATTGTTCTTCCAGGAGCCCAGCACCAGATCCCGGTCCATATGGAACAGATTCCGGGAGATGTGTTCCCGCACCAATCTTTTCAGCAGGCTCTTGGACAGGACGAACAGGTCCATAGAAGCCAGATAGTCGCTGGGGGCGACATAGTCTACAGCCATATCGGCAACCTCACCCTGATCGTCCAGCTTGATGGCCAGGTCCAGCTGCTTCTTGCCGTCGGCAATGCCTCTCTTGGTGACCACAGTGATATCCTTGCCGCTGGCAATGTGGGCATTCAGCACCCGGGTCAGATCAATGTTGTACAAAATGGCAGAGTCAGCCATAAATATATAGTCATCATCCGGACCGTAATTCAGGAAACCCATTGCGTCGTAAAGGGTCTCCAGCTTGCCGCGGTAGTTGTGGGAGGTGGACATGGAGAAGGGGGTCAGATACTCCAGGCCACCCTCTTCCAGCTCCAGACCCCACTCTTCACCGGAGCCCACATGGTTCATCAGGCTCTGATAGTTCTGACGGGAGATGATGCCCACATGGTGAATGCCTGCGGCCACCATATTGGAAAGGTGGAAGTCGATCTGACGATAACGGCCTGCGAAGGGGACGCTGCCCATGGTGCGCTTGTCGCTGAGACCGCCAACAGTGGCGTCGTTAGCAAAGATAATACCCATTGCGTTCATAGTCGTGCCCTCCTTTACCGCATTTCACCGGGCAGAAGCACGGTGTTCTTCTCAATAACAGTGCCCTTGGCGGTCACACTGATATTCTTCTGCTCGCCGGGAGCGAACACACCGCCGACCACAGCGTTCTGACAGACCTTGGAGTTCTCGCCCAGGATCGCGTGGCGGACAATGGCACCGGATTCGATTACAACGCCGGGCATGACCACGGAATCCTCTACCACTGCGCCTTCGCCAACGGTGCAGCCGGTAGAAATGACACTGTGGCGGACTGTGCCGTAGATCTCAGAGCCTTCTGCGATGAAGCAGTTGACAGTCTTTGCCTGCGCGTCTATGTAGGAAGAGGGTAGAGCGTTGTTCCGTGCGTAGATCCGGGTGCGCTCAGAGCCGCGAATATCAAACTCCGGCTCCTTACCCAGCAGCTCCATATTGGCCTCCCACAGGGAGTCAATAGTGCCCACATCCTTCCAGTAGCCATCAAAGGGATACGCCATCATCTTGTGACCGGCGTTCAGCAGGTTGGGGATGATGTTCTTGCCGAAGTCGTTGGAGGAGTTGGGGTCTGCCTCGTCATCCAGCAGCGCCTGATGAAGAACGTCCCAGTTGAAGACGTAAATACCCATGGAGGCGTTGGTGGACTTAGGCTTTGCGGGCTTCTCCTCGAACTCGTAAATGGAGTTGTCGGGATTGGTGTTCAGGATACCGAAACGGCTGGCCTCGCTCAGAGGCACATCACGGACGGCGATGGTGCAGGAGGCGTTGTGCTTTTCGTGGTATTCCACCATTGCGTCGTAGTCCATCTTATAGATGTGGTCACCGGAGAGAATCACCACATAGTCCGGATTGAAGCGCTCGATAAAGTCGATGTTCTGGTAGATGGCATTGGCAGTTCCCTTGTACCAGCCGCTCTTCTTGTCGTGCCGCTCATAGGGAGGCAGCACCTGAGCGCAGCTATGGGTCTTGTTCAAGCCCCAGGGCTGACCGTTGCCGATGTACTCATTCAGTTCCAGGGGCTGATACTGGGTCAGAATACCCACGGTATCGATGCCGGAATTGACGCAGTTGCTCAGGGGAAAATCAATGATACGGTATTTGCCGCCAAAGGGGACGGCAGGCTTTGCGGTTTTTTCTGTCAAAACCTTCAAGCGGCTGCCTTGACCACCGGCCAGCAGCATGGCGATGCAGCGTTTCTTTTGGAAGTTCATGAATACATCTCCTTGAAAATATTTTTTACAATGCAAAAGACCATAGAATCACATTATATCCTACACATAACATATCATATTTCTGCCCGGAAGGAAAGGGGGTATTTTTGCTAAAATACAGCGTCTTTTTCTAGCAGTATTCACAATAGAATACCTCGCTCCGGGGCGGCGGATGTCAAAAAGTGACAAAAATATACGGATTTCAAATCTGTTTCGCGCCTGGGTGGCGGGAGCGGTTGCTATTTGGCGGCGAGTGTGGTATCATAGTCCCTATCATGCCGGAAGGGAGTGCAACAGGTGGAGTATAACGACATTTATGACAAATACAGAAAGCTGACAGGCCGTGTCCACCTGCGGGGCACTCGCTGGCACCCGGGAGAGTACGGGTTTGTGGTCTGCGTGTGGGTGTATGACGGAAACGGCAAGCTTCTGCTGACCCGCCGGGCGCCGGAAAAGTCCTTTGCCGGCACCTGGGAGAACTCCGGCGGCGCCGTGAGGGCAGGGGAGACCAGCCGCCAGGCCATTGCCAGGGAACTCCGGGAGGAGACCGGCATCCAGGCGGCAGAGGAGGAGTTCGAACTGCTGGACACAGGTCGTGACGGTTTTACTCACTATGATTATTACTGCCTCCGCCGCGAGATCCCTCTGGAAGAGATCGTGCTGCTGCCCGGTGAGACCGACGATGTGCAGTGGGCTACTTTTGAGCAGGTGCATGCCATGATAGACGAGAAAAAGATATGTCCGGTGATCGCACGACAGTTCCGCCGTCAGGAGCAGATGCTGCTGGATCGGCAAAATGTCCAAAACGAGTTGTAAATATTTGTATTGTGTGGCAATAAAAAAATCCCTTGTATTTCAAAAGCAAATGCGGTACAATGAAAAAAAGCGTTTTTTCATTGTCCGGCGAAGAACGCTTCTGCCGGCTGAAAGAACGCTTTTTCTTTTGTATGACTATGGAGGTAGACTTATGATAAAATTGACAGAGATTATGACCCAGCACAGCAGCGCACCCCTGCGGTACGCCCGCGGACACTTTGCTACCAACCACTCCCATATCAATTATTATGTGGACATCACTTATCAAAAGACCCGTCTGAGCGAGGCGAAAGCAACGGCGAAGGCGCTGGTGCCCCATTTTGATACAACTACCATCGTCGATACCATTTTGTGCCTGGACGGTACGGCGGTCATCGGCACCTGCCTTGCCAATGAGCTGACCAAGGGCGGCTTTATGAGCATTAACCGCCATCAGACCATTTATGTGGTAGAGCCGGAATACAATGCCAATTCCCAAATGATCTTCCGGGATAATATCAAGCCCATGATCAAGGGCAAGTATGTGCTGGTACTTATGGCCAGTATGACCACAGGCTTCACGGCGAAAAGAAGCATAGAAGCCATCGGCTATTACGGCGGCTATGTTGCCGGCGTTGCGGCTATGTACAGCGCGGTGAAGGAAACAGACGGCTTCCCCGTGGTATCTGTGTATTCCTTAAGCGATTTCCCCGACTATGCCAGCTACGATTTCCGGGAGTGCCCCTACTGCAAAAAGGGAGTGCCCATTGACGCTCTGGTCAACAGCTTCGGCTATTCGGCGCTGTAATCCGGGACACGGAAACACAGTAATTGTGTTATCTATATTATTATAATGTATAATACCCCCTCTGCCGGACAGGGCAGAGGGGGTATTTTGCGACATAAAAAACCCGGGGTAAATCCCAGGTAAAAAATGGAAAAATCAATTGACAAAGAAAAAAATATGTGATAGAATGGTCTTCCATACTGTGGGAGTATGCGATTTTATCGATTCTCCCCAGCATGAAGCATTATACCACAGGCCGGTGCGGCTGTCAAGTGTGAAAAATCACAAACTAACAACCAATCCGTGCGTATCAAATTGTAGGCAACACATGATTCCGGTATCCATACCGAAAGAAAGGCTGTGATGATCCATATGGCAATGGTCAAGGACCAGATGTTTGGCAAGACCATGCGTAAGTCTTACGCAAAGTATCAGGAAATCCTGGAAATGCCCAATATGCTGAAAATCCAGAAGGACTCCTATCAGTGGTTCCTGGATGAAGGCTTGCGGGAAGTTTTCAAGGAAATGGGCGTAATCAGCGACTTCTCCGGCAAGCTGGAGCTGAGCTTCCTGGATTACACCATGAACGACAAGCCCAAGTACACCATCGAGGAGTGCAAGGAGCGGGACGCTACCTATGCAAAGCCTATCAAGGTGCGTGTACGCCTGCGCAACACCGAAACTGATGAGATCAAGGAGCAGGAGATCTTCATGGGAGATTTCCCTGTTATGACCAACGGCGGTACCTTTGTTATCAATGGTGCCGAGCGTGTCATTGTCTCTCAGATCGTCCGCAGCCCCGGTATGTACTATACCCATGATGTGGACAAGGCTGACCAGCATACCTATACCGCTACGGTCATTCCTTACCGCGGCGCATGGCTGGAGTATGAAACTGATAACTCCGATGTATTTTGGGTTCGTATCGACAAGAACCGCAAACTGCCCATCACCTGCCTGATCCGTGCACTGGGTGTCAGCACTGATGCGGAGATTAAGGCTATGTTCGGCGAGGATGAGCGGATCATGGCAACCTTGGAAAAGGATACCTGCAAGACCCGGGAGGAATCTCTACTGGAGATCTACCGCCGTCTGCGTCCCGGTGAGCCTCCCACGGTGGAGACTGCCATTGCACACCTGGAAGGTCTGCTCTTTGATGCACACCGTTATGATGTGAGCAAGGTGGGCCGTTACAAGTTCAATAAGAAGATGGACATTTGGAGCCGTCTGTCCGGCCAGGAGGCCGCAGAGCCCATCACTGATCCCATGACCGGAGAGATTTTGGTCATGCCCGGTGAGTTCATTACCCGTGATCTGGCACACGAACTGTCCAAGCGTGGCGTCAACGAGGCTTCCGTCAAGGTTGGCGACAGTGTTGTCAAGATCTTCTCCAACGACATGGTGGACATGGCTTCCTTTGTGGACTTTGATCCTGCCCAGTACGGCATCCGGGAGAAAGTCCGTTTCTCCGTACTGAAAGAAATGCTGGAGAATAAGGACATTGACTGGAAAGAAGCCATCGCTGAGCGCATTGACGATCTGATCCCCAAGCACATCATTGCTGATGATATCATGGCCTCCATCAACTATCTGAACTGCGTGGCTATGGGCATTGGCATGCCCGACGATATTGACCACCTGGGCAACCGCCGTCTGCG
>JAZNAK010000021.1:0-22248 GCA_045586485.1 Faecousia sp.
CTGCGTCGTTGGTGACGCTCTCAATGAGCTTGCCTTCTGCATCGTACAGACCGAAGGTGAACTCGCCTGCATTCACATTGGCGCGGTCGCCGGTGAGGGTCTTCTTACCGGTGAGGGTCACTTCGCCCTCGCCGTCCAGCACATAGTGGTTAATAAAGATGAGATTGTTTTCTTCCGCTGCGCCGTCGATCTTCTCCACGGTGACAGGCTGCACCACAGAGAGGACGCCGTTGACATTGATGACCTGAACAGTCACCTTGTATTCAGCCACGGAGTAGCGGATAAAGCCGAGGATCTTGCCGATTTCCTTGACGGTGAAGGTGTAAGTACCGGCTTCGGGGAAGGAGACAGGATCGAAGATCACATTGCCCTCAGCGTCGTTCTTCTTCTCCTGATCCACGCTGAGCTTGCCGTCGGCGCTCTTCAGGGAGAAGATGAAATCGTTGCCCTTCAGACCCTTGTCGTATTCCTTCTTGGCCTGGAGGGTATGCTCCACAGAGTCGGGAACAAAGGTGTTTTCAAAGACGATCTGTGCAGTCTCAGAGCCATTGACAGTCTTGGTGATCTCCAGGACACCGTCCTTTACATCGTCCTTGACAGTGACGACCACGGTGAACACAGAGCCGTCATAGATATACTGGCCCTTGGTCCAGGTGCCGTCGCCATTGTCCGTAGCATCGGCGGGGATCACTTCCTTAACGGTGTAGGTGAAGGTCTTGCCGATGTCCTCGGCGGTGTAAGTGATGGGATCGAAGGAGAAGGTCTTGTCTGCAGCCTTGACGGGGGCAGTGCCCAGCAGGGTATCGCCCTCGTAGAGCGCGAAGGTGAACTCGCCGTCGGTGAGTTCCTTGCCGCCCAGCAGGTTCTTGTTGCCGGAGATGACAAGCTGACCGTCTCTGGGGGCATACACATTGTGGAAATCAATGCCGCCGGTGGGCAGGTAGACAGGTGCGCCCTCCTCGGGAATGAGGACCATGGTCAGATGGACAGTTGCCACCAGATGGCCGATGCCGTTGTCTGTGACTTCCACATGGACATGGTACTTGGTGGTATCGTAGGCGATACCGCCCAGGGAATTGTTCTGCTCTTCCACCACATAGTAGTAGTGGCCAACGGTATCGTAGTCCAGCTTGCCGAAGACGATAGAGCCGTCTGCGTTGTTCTGAACGGTCCTCTGAACGCCGCCATCTTTGTCGGTGGCGTAGGTGTCGTCGGTTTTCTCCGTGATCAGGAAGGAGAACTCGCCGTCACCCAGCACTCTGCCGGTCAGATCCTTGATGGCGGGGATCTCGGTGTAGGTGCCTTGGGGAATATAAACATTCCGGAACAGAATCTCGCTGCCGCCCTTAACGATCTCTTCGGTCACAGTCAGAACGCCGGTGCCGGGATCGGAAACGGTCACCTTGACTACGAAGGATGCGTTTTCGGTGTTGTGGGTGACGCCCAGGATCACCTCGCCGGAGTGGAGCTCTTCAATGAGGTAGTAGAAGGTCTTGCCTGCGTCGCTGCCGGTGTAGGTGATGGGCGCAAATGCGAAGGTGGCGGTGCGGGTATCGCCTGTGTGGTGAGGACCGTTTTCAGCCGTCAGGTTCAGACCGCCTGCCACGGCGGTAGCGCCGGTGGCGTCGGTCACCTGGGTCAGCTTGAAGCGGAACTCGGAATTGATGATATTCCGGCCGCTGAGCTTCTTGGTGCCGTCCAGCACCAGCTGGGCGTCAGCGGGCTTGTAGGTGTTGCGGAAGGTGACCTGCTGGGAAACGGAGTCTTCATAGTAGTAGTAGGCGTCCAGCTTGCCGTCGATCAGATCGTTGTCTTCCACCACGATGACCATATCGTATACGGTCTTGTCGTAGGTGACACCGGGAACAGAGCCTTCTGCTTCCACTACATCGTAGTGATAGACGCCAACCTTATCGAAGGACAGCTCACCGTTGAAGGTCACTTTGCCGTCGGCATCGTTGGTGCCTTCCAGCAGGGCGTTGGTGTGGTCGTTGTTGTTGTAAATGTAGAATGTGAACTCACCGGCGTTCAGCGGCCGGCCCTCCAGGTGCTTCAGCACCGCAGGACTCACATTCAGGTCCACCTTTGCGTCGGTGGGATCGTAGGTGTTGGTGAAGGTCACAGTCGCGTCATTGCCTGCAGGCGCGCCGCCGTCAACGGAAACGGTAGCCACCAGATCGGTGGAGGAGCCTTCGGCATAGGTGACATTGACATGTACAAAGTACTCGGTTGCGTCGAAGTACCAGCCTTCCAGGAAATACTTGCCCGCATATTTGCCTTCGGTGACCAGAACTGCGCCGGCAGGAATATCCTCAGAGACGGTGTAGTAGTAATCGCCTGCAACATTGTAGGTAGCGGAGAAGCGGATCTTACCTGCACCGTCGGTGACCAGAGTCAGGGAGGCGGCGTCTGTGCCGGTGAGGATCTGGCCGGTGGCATCGGTGCGCACGGCGGTGTAGGAGAAGCCTGCGGCGCTGATCTCAGCGGTGGCGGAGGTATTCACAACGGTCTTGGACACATTGATGCTTACGGGCGCGGTGTGGTATTCATTGCGGAAGCTTGCGTTTACGGTGAAGATGCCGCCGGTGACGTCCAAGGCACTGCCGTGGGTGGCGACGATAGCTTCCAGCTGACCGTTGCTGTCGGTGATGGTGACGGTGAAGGGGAAGACTGTTCGGTCGTAGGTGACGCCGGGGAGTCTCTCTGCAGCCTCGGGGATCACTTCTACAACACGGTAAGTATGAGTGCCTACCCGGTCAAAGGAAACACCGGAAAGGACATCGCTGATCTGGAAGGAGGCTTGCTTATCTACAGAGGCGGTGGTGTAGGTGACACTGGCGGTCTTGCCGGTCAGGCCCACCCATTCAGTGCCATTCCACTGCTGCACCTGGAAAGTAAAGGTGGCGTCCACAGGGGAGTCCCAGTTGAAGGTCTTGGTGCCCTTCACATTCAGGCTGACTGTGGTGGACTGGGGATGATAGGTATTGATAATATTTGCAGTGCTGTTGCCGTCTTTGTAAACGGTGACGGTGTTGTTGGTCTCCTGCTCGGCGCCGGTGTGGTCGCGGGTCAGTATAGCGCTCTGGAAGATGGCGCTCTGACCGGAGGTCAGGAGCTCTTCCACGGTCACCACCGTGCCTTCCGGCAGACCCAGGATCCCGTAGCGCTGACCGTTGACAATGGTCAGATTCGCTCCGGCTACTTTCAGATAGCCGCCTGCATCCACCGTTGCGGTCAGATCGCTGCCTGCGCTGGTTTTTACGGTGAAGTCCTCACCGACCAGGGCGGCGCCTACATGCACCTGAAGCTCAAATACTTCGGCAAGGATGCTGCCGGGGATGGCGTGATCGCTTTCCACTTCCTTGGTGATGTACAGGTTGCCGTAGCCCTTGGGGCTGTTGGTGAAGGCAGCAGACTGGATCGTCTGATTTGCTGCCACGAAGGTGGCCGTGTTGCCGGCAGCGGCTGCGCCGTTGACCAAAACAGAGGAAACGCTGTAAACGCTGTTGCCCTGTTCGGAGATGGTGTAGGTCCTGCCATCTTCCAGGCCGATGATGTAAACGGTCTCGCCGTCTTTCAGGGTGAAGGCAGCTTCACCGCCGGTGAAGGTCAGGGTCTCCCGGGCGGCTTCGTCACCGTTGGCATCCAGCCGGATCAATTCTGCATTACCGCTGCCGCCGGAGATAACGAAGTTAAAGGTGTCGGAAGCGCCCGCGACAGCCTCGGAGACGGTCTTGCTGACCTTGACGCCGGTTGCGGGAGTGACAGTCAGCTTACCGTTGTTGCCCAATGTGACAGCGGAGTAGTAATGGCTGCCCTGCAGAACCTCGATCATGGGGTAGAAGTAGTAGTCCATGGTGTCGGTATGGTTGCCGGAGCCCTTCTGGAACTGATAGTCGTTGTAGTAGCGGTGGATAACGCCCTTCTTGACCATCCACTGACCGCTCTCATTCTGGGTCAGATTTTCGGAGGCCAAAGCTGCGGCGGAGATCCGTTCGTAGTGATAGTGGATCCGGAAGGTGCCGTTATCCAAAGCTTCGTACACCGGGTACTGGCGGTAGTAGGTACCGCCGGTGCTGGGCTGCGCGCCTGTGACAGGATTGTAGGCGCTGTCGTAGATCACGGTGTCCTGGGTGTAGTAATAACGCTCGTTCTGAGTGGAGGGTTCAAAGTGGCTGTAGGTATTTCGGTTGGTCTGGAGCTGGGGATTCTCGCCGGCTTTGTTCCACTGGTTGGTGTAGAATACGAAACCGGCGTCCTTGTTGGCGGTGCTGTCCCGGTAGCCTGCGTTGATTTTCTCGGTGATATTCCAGTCGTGGAGATCCTCCTGAAGGGCGACCTCGTAAACCAGACGGATGGGGGCAACCTGGCTGCTTTCCAGACTGAGGTTTGTCACATTTGTGATGGTGCCGTCAGAGTCCACCTCCACATCTACCTGATAGGTGATGGTGGGGATCAGAGATGCGGGAATCTGCCAGATCACCTGGGTCTCGCCCACAACACCGTCGCCGTCAAAGTCGTTTAGCTCCTTGGTCACGCGAATGGAGGCGTACAGCATATCCGAAGCAGAGATGCCGTGGGCCGGATCTGTCTGACCCAGTATGCCGTAGGATTTGATGACATGGGTGGCGCCGGCAGGGGGCGCGGAGGTGATGCCCTCGTGCCAGAAGTCCAGGTAATGGCCGTCTGCATCGGAGTACCAGCCGATATAGTTGCTGAAGGCGCCGGTGCTTTCGTTATAGGCGATCTGGCCGTAGTCAAAGGCGTTCTGCACCAGCTGACGGGCAATGGCAGTGTCGCTTATGCCCAGGCGCTCCTTGATGGAGGCAATAAAGCTGTTGCCAAGCTTGGTGGGACTGCTCACAGTGCCCAGGCTGCCGTCAATGGAGGTCTTTGCCAGAGCGGCGCCGGAGTAATAGGCGTCACCGATGAGGATACCCTTCATATCCACGACTTCCATATAACCGCCGATCTTGTCGGCAAAGGTGATGTAGCCGTCGTGGTCGTGGTCGTCCTGCACATAGGTGGGGTAGTACTTGGACTGCAGAATGATCTCGTCTACGATGGCTTCAAAGGCATCGTGGAGCTCCTGATCCGTGTCGGCGGGGAAATAGTCTGTGGTGTAGAGCTTATCCCGTGCCGTCAGAGGATCCGCAGGATCGTTCTGGGCGTACAGATAGGTATAGGAGGCAGGCCGGGTGTTGCGCTGGGTGGTGAACACGGTCACCTGCTCGCCTGCCAGGAACTGCGCCCAAAAATCATTCAGTACGGTGTCCTGGGCGGGGTCCATAACCGCCAATGCCTCGGGCAGACGGGTCACTTCCTCGCCGTATGCCAGGGTGTACAGCAGGGCGTTGGTGTCGTAATGACGAGCCATTTCCCGCTTGGCAAAGGCCGCGGTCAGCTGGGTCATAAAGGCGATGGAATAGCGGTGGTTATAGTCCTGGTTGTTAAAACGCAGGTACATATTACTGGTGCCCAGGTCGGTCTTGGCGGCGTTGCCGTTGTAGTCGTTGTTGGCCATGGTGGGCTCACCGTCGGTCATCAGCACCATAATGGGAATACGGGTGGTGCCGGCCTGAACGCCCTCGGTCACTTTGGTGTCCTGGGCCAGGAACAGCTTCATGGCTTCATAAACGCCGTCCTGGATAAAGGTGCCCCGGGCGGAATCCAGGCTGGCAGATACGCGCTGGTTGCCGGAGTTGCGTACACCACTGAAGACCCGGACACTGAGGTTGCTGTTATAAGCTTCCAGGTAGGTGCCGGCCCGATTGGTGGTGTAGGTGTCGATGGGCATCAGGACTGTGGTAATGCCCTGATTGTCATTGAACTCCTTGGAGGTGTTGCCCGCATAAAGCACAACGCCAACACGGTTGTTCCGGTTCAGGGCCAACAGGTCGGTGATGGCCTTGTTGGTGGCGTCCACCAGCTCGTCAATGGCGCTCTGATTTCTGTCGTCATTGGACTGCATGGAGCTGGACAGGTCCAAAATGAACACGGTATCCGTGGGAATGGTGGAATAGCCGGTGATCTCCTTGTTGGAGGCGATGGCAGACAGAGCGACCAGGAAATTGTCGTTCTTATCGGCGATCTGTATGCCGTCAGTGATCCACTGCGCGGGAACATTGTCTGCGGTGAAGACAGACTTGTCCGTCCAGATACCGCCGGCGTTTTCTGTGGTCATCTTAACGCCCGCTGCATCGGGATCCGTAAACAGCGGCTTCCACGCGTCAATGGTGGCTGCGTCGGCTGTCCGATCCGCATGGCTTTCCGGCACGGCCAGTGCTACGCCGGGAGCCAGTCCAATCACCAGCACCAGTGTCAGCAACCATGCCAAGCATTTTTGGAAGGTAGTATATTTCATATGTAAGTGACCTCCTTTGCCGTCTTTTACATAGATTTTATGAAATGATGGGAAGGGGAAGACCTGTTTTCGAAGGTGTTTTGCACTCCTGAAAAGGCGTCTGCCGCGCCCGGCGAAAAGTTTCGCTGGAGATACACTGTAATTCTACACCATCCTGCAGGCAAAATCAATAAAAATATATCAATTTATCTCCCCCTTTTGGGTAAGTTTTTTGCCCTCTCAGAGGATAAAAACAGCCGCCTCCATTTTGGAGGCGGCTGTAGTCGTTATTTGTAGGCTCAGGGGAGGGAATTACGGCTGCTCATCGGGGCAATCATCGGATTTTACATAGTAGTGCCGAGCCAGCCATTTGGCGATGCCGTCTGTGCCGGGGTGGATCATACGCTCGTTGATATTCAGCTGGTCCAAAATGTCCCGTAGCTCCCAACGCAGGCTCTTGTCGATCACATACTTTACGGTGTTTTCCGTGTGCTTATCCAAAAAAGCTTCCAGATCCGTAATGCCGCTGGGGATGGCGGAGAAGAAGGAGTACTGGTTTACGATCCGCTGATCCACCGACGGAGGCTCAAAGCATACCAGAGCCCGGTCGCCCATATCCGCATCGTACTGGGCAATGTCCGCGGCCAGCTCGGCAAGACCGTCCAGAGAGAACACGAAGGTGTTTTTCCGCTCCAGGTATTCCTGGTACTTGGGAGGAAGATTGCGGTTCAGATCCCGCAGATCGATGCGCCACACCACACAGTCCCGGTGCCCCAGCTTGTCCAGATTGTCCTCTGTGGTGGCAAAATGCAGGGCAACCAATGTGGAGTGGGTCCAGTCCAGCAGGCGGGTAGGCAGGCCGTAGTGCTGACCGATGACCATGGCTTTCCAAACAGATTCATTGATGGAGGGATCTTCAATGCGGACATAGTTTATGAAATTATCCAGCAGCGGCTGCTCCAATTTTGCGTATGCGCCTTTGCAGTTGCGGCTCAGACTGGTGGTCAGGTCGTAAGTGGCGCTGCACATACCCCGGTAGAAATAGGAGCTGCGGGTTCTGTCGATGGTCTCGTTGTAGGTCTGCTCAAAGATCAGATCCTTGATGCCGTCGATGGTGTCGATATGCTTTACTGTGATCATAAGCTGCCCTCCCGTGCCGTTGTGACACAATTTTATCATTGATTCCCGGGGAAATCAACAAAAACTGCAGCCAAACTGCCGGAAGGCAGCTTTTGGAAACAGCACAGCCGCTGACCATTTGGCCAGCGGCTGTTATCAGCGGTCATTTGCGGTTTCGCGGTCGCCTTCAATGCGACGGAAAATATAGTCCATCAGGCCGGCTTTGTCCACATTCAGCACATACTGCCACTCGTTGTACAGGAGCTGCTCGGCATCTCTCATAAAATACTCGTCGGACATATGCAGCCGTTTGCCCTCGGCCTGCCGCTGCTTTTTGTGCAAGTAAAGGGCCTGGACCATGGATATGATAGCGGCCTGGTTACCGGCGGCAAGAATCTTCCTGTATGTTTCCTTCCGCTCAGCTTCGCTTGCTATCCAGTTGGGGGTTTTGCCCGGCATTGCGTCAATTAAGGCATCCACATCCGCTTTGGTCATAACCTTTCTCATTTTTCCCAAGGCTTTTTCATTCCATGTGGGAACATAAAAGGTCGCGTTTTGATCATTCTTTGGCTTGAGAACAAAGTAATCCTTGCTGACTCCATTCGCTTTTTGCCGGTCAATGCCTACGATCTGGCAAACACCTTGCGCGCCGTAGACAACGATATCATTTATCTGAAACATATTCCCCCCTATGAAAGCTCCGTAAACTCATAAGAATACATCACACTGCCATTGTCATACAGATAGACGATCTGGCCGGAAGGCAGGATCTCCTTGGAGAACTTGTCAAAATCCTTGCCATGCTTCATCCGGACAAAATCATCCGTGTTTTCCAGCTCTGTCTCCTCGAAAAATGTCTGCGGTCTGGACGAGCCTGCGCAGGCATTGCAAAACTTAGCCACAATTTCGTATTCTTTCATACTGGCTTCTCCTTCCGTTTTGTAAAGATAAAGGTACTTGAATTATAGCAAAGATTGCCCTTTGGTGGCAAATGGACATTTTGCACAAATCGGTATTGCGCAAAGAAAACAGCTGCCGGTCAGGCAGCGGAGCCAAGTTGTGGCCCCACGGCAGTACGCGGCCGAGGGGTGTAAAGTGAGGGTGGCGCTCTGTGTAGCGGATCAAAATACAACGCATGCCAGCGGCAATCGCGCTGCTCCTATTTACTCCCTGCGCAAAATATGCTATAATACCCCCAACGAAAGCGAGGATTTTTTATGATAAAAATCTTATTTGTTTGCCACGGCAATATCTGCCGCAGTCCTATGGCGGAGTTTGTTCTCAAGGATATGGTGGCCAAGGCCGGCCGCTCCCACGAGTTTTACATCGCCTCCGCCGCCGCCAGCCGGGAGGAGCTCGGCTCTCCTATTTATCCCCCTGCCCGCCGGGAGCTGGAGCGCCACGGAATCCCCTGGTCTGCCCGGTCTGCCCGTCAGATCACGGAGGATGATCTGAAGATATTTGATTATATTTACTATATGGACGGCTTTAACCAGCGCAGGCTGGGCCGGATGTTCCCGGACTACGGCCGGTTTCTTCCCCTGTTGGACAGGGAGGTGGCGGACCCCTATTACTCCGGTGACTTCACCCAGACCTGGAATGACATTTGGGAAGGCTGCCGGCGGATCTTGGAGGAACTGACATGATGGATCGCGAAAAACTGGACTTACGGCTGTCAGAGCTGCCCCTGTATTTTTATGGCTACATCGATCCCAAAGGATTGGAGTTCTCCCAGCGGATCCGCTACATATGCTCTGCTGAGTGCCCCATGTACGGCAAGACCTGGGCCTGCCCCCCGGCGGTGGGGGAGGTAGAAGCGTGCCAAAGAAAATGCCTTGCCTATAAAAACTGCCTGATGATCGGCACCATTGCTGAGGTGACAGACATTTCGGACATCGCCGAGACCCTGGCCACCCGGCCTGCTCACGAGGAGATCACCAACACCGTACGGGAGTTCTTCCGGGAGCAGGGAGTTGAGCCCTATGTGCTGTCCACGGAGGCCTGCGATATTTGCGAGCGCTGCGCCTGGCTGGAGGGGAAGCCCTGCCGCCATCCCGAGCGGATGCACCCTTGCGTGGAGAGCCATGGCATCAACCTGATTCCCACGCTGGAGGATAACGGTCTGACATTTCAGTACGGTGAGAATGTAGTCACCTGGTACTCGCTGCTGTTCTTTTAATAAAAATCCCGGAACGCATTTGCATTCCGGGATTTTTATTAGCTGATCTGATTTTCGTTGGTGATAACATCGCCCACTTCGTCCACATCAAAGTACACATCCAAAATGGCTTTCGCAACAGAGGCCACGCTGGAGCCGTGACCGCCCCGCTCTACATACACGGCGATTGCGATCTGGGGATCTTCCAGAGGGGCGTAGCAGATGAATGCGCCGTTGTCGGAAGCGCCGCGGATACCGATTTCTGCTGTGCCGGTCTTACCGGCGACCTTGATGGGATAGCCCATAAAGGTGGAGTCAGCGGTACCTGCTACGGTGCTGGTGACCAGATACATGCCGTAGCTGTAGGCGTTGTAGGTCTCGTCGGAGATATCCATATGGCTCAGCACCTGAGGCTTATTCTCCTCCAGCAACTGCCGGTAGTCCGCGGAGACCACCCGGTTCATAAAGGTGGCTTTGTAGCGGTTGCCCTGGTTTGCCAGAGTGGAGGCATATACGCAAAGCTGGATGGGGGTAAAGCGGTTTTCCGACTGGCCGATGGCGGAAAGCACTTGGTCACCGGTGTACCACCGGGCGTCGTCGCCCACATGGAGCTCCGCCTTGGTGTCCGGATTGGCCCGATGGCCAATGTACTCCGGCAGCTCTACGCCGGTGTGCTCGCCAAGGCCAAGGCCCTTGGCCACCTCGTCTGTGATCTGCCAGCCAAGCCGGGCGCCCAGATAATAGAAGAAGTAGTTGCAGGACTGCTGCAGGGCCTCAGCGGCATTCACATGTCCGTGGGTCCTGCCGTAGTTGGTGTACTCCAGACACTGAGGCGGATTGGCAAAGCCTTCCACCTCTTTGAAAACACCCTTGTCTTCAATCTTGGTTTCGGAGTCGATCAGCTTGGCCTCCATCGCGGAGATGACCATGCTCATTTTATAGGTAGAGCCGGGGGGATAGGTAGCCAGAAGCGCCCGGTTATAGAGGGGATCGTACTCGTCCTCTGCCAGCGTTTCGTAGTCATCGAAGAAGGTGGACAGATCGTAGGTGGGATAACTGCCGCAGCCAAGGATCTGACCGGTCTTCACAGCCATGGCCACAAAGGCGCCGCCCTTGGCGTCGTGACCGTCCGGCAAACCGCCCCATTCATAGGGCTCCTGATTGCGGAGGTTTTCAATGACCTTTGCCAGCTGGTCTTCGCCGGCCATCTGCAGATTCAGGTCGATGGACACCTCCACATTGGAGCCGGCCTTCGGCTCTGTCCGGTAGACAGAGGAGATCAGCGTGCCATCGGCGGTGACGGTGTCTTCACGCCAGCCGTCCACGCCGTGGAGGTATTGCTCATAGGCGGCCTCCAGACCGGTCTGGCCTACCTCGGCGTCCATTTCGTAGCCAAGGGGTTCGTAGTATTTCCACTGCTCGGCGTCCATAGCGCCAACATAGCCCAAAATGTGGGCGGCATACTTGGTGTTATACTCCCGGACGGTGGAAGCCTCCACCTTCATACCGGGGATGTTCAGCTCCACGATGGTGGACAGCTCCTCCTCGGAGGCGTCGGTAATGAACAGATAGGTGGGAAGACCCCACACGCAGTAGCGCAGGCTAATCTCGTACCGCAGGCCGATGACCTTCCGGGCCTCGTCGTCGGTCCACTCGTCGGGGATGCTGTACCGGTCACGGAGCTTTTCCACCAGGAGGGGCGCGGTGATGTCGGAATCCAGGCCGTCCATATAGTGCAGGAAGGTCTGAAAACGGCTCTGCCAAATGGAATTGTATTGGTCCAGCGTATAGGTAAAGGGCCGCTCCTGAGAGATGGGGAAGTGCTCGGTGTATTCGATGCCGGCCTCCTCGCAGCGCTTGACCAGCCGGAGAAGATTTTCATTGGTGCCGTCGGCATTCAGCAGCACATAGTGATTCAGCGCCAGGTCATAGCTGGCCCGGTTGCTTACCAAAAGGTTGCCGTTGCGGTCGGTGATATCGCCCCGGGCGGCCTTCACCCGGTAAAGGGTGGTGAAGGTGGTCTCGTTGTTGGTGCGGCCGCCGGTCTCGATGATCTGCAGATCATAAAGCTTCAGGCCGAACAAAAGCAGGATGGCCAAAAAAATCAGCAGGGCAAAGGCGGCGCGTTTTTTACTTACTTTTTCCATGTGTGGTCTCCAATGGCGTTAATGGCTTTCACAACGGGGTAGAGAATGGGCACGATCAGCAGGGAGAGGGCTGCCGTGAGAAGGAATCCCCAAAAACGGGGGAACAGGGTCAGTCCGAAAAACAGTCCGAAGGCAAATATTAGCACCTCGTATATTGCCATTGCCAAAGCCGTGCACACTGCGGCGGAGAAGAAGTTCTCCCGCAGGAAGGCCTGGCGGAACAGGCAGGCGCCCACACTCAGAAAGGTGATGGCCGCCATGGCGTAGGAGCCCGGCGCTGTGCCGGAGAACAGGTAGAAAAGACTGCCCGCCAGAGAGAAAATACTGCCGGCTTCTCCACCCTCCCAAATACTGATGAGGAAGATGACGCAGGGAACAAGCTCCGTGGTCACGCCGAAGATCCGCACCTGGCTCAGCAGCACATCCTGCACCACCGAGACCACGATCAGCAGCAGGGCATAAAGACCCCATTTCAGGACAGACAGCTGCTGCTTTTTGGTGAGGGTCAGGTGGCTCAGCAGGTTGCCCCGGGGCTTGTCCGGCCGAAAATTGTACTTCTTTGCCATAGCGATCACCCGGCGTTGTAGTCTGTGACGATGAAGACCTGCTCAAGGCTGCGGACATCCGCCGCAGGCTCCAGCAGAGCGTACTTGGCGATGCCGGTGTCGTCGAAACCGGCGTCCACCACATGACCCAGGATCAGATTCCGGGGGTAGACGGTAGAACCGGTGGTGACTACCTGGTCGTGGTTGCGGATGGTGGCGGAGGAGGGGAGATAGTTCATTCGCAGAAGACCCTCCAGACCGGAGGCGTAGCCGCCCTGGACCATACCGCTGTGACCGGAGGAGGCGATGGTGGCGCTGATCCCCAGGGAGGAGTCCAGCACGGATTTGACCACCGCGTAGTTGGGACCCACTTCGCTGACAAGACCCACCAGTTCGCCGTAGGCGGTGATGGCGCACATACCCTCTTCGATGCCTGCATTGGCGCCCCGACTGATGGTGAAGGTGTTGCTCCAGTCCACGGAGCTGGTGGAGATGATATAGGCGTCAACGAACTTGTAGCCCTCGTTGACCTCTAGCAGCTTCAGCGCTTCCCGCAGACGCTCGTTTTCCTGCTTGATGGCATAGGCATCCCGGGCTTCGTCTTCAATCTGGGCCAGCTGGGCCTTCAGGGCCTCGTTTTCCGCCAGCAGGGTCTCGTATTCAAAAATATAGCCGTAAACCTTTTGGGCCTGGTCGGACAGCTTGCTGACGCCGGTGCGGAAGGGAGTCAGAACGCCCTGTACCACCATCTCCGGCACTTTCAGCCCGGTCAGGGAGCTGATCACAGGCAGAGCGATTGCCAGCAGCACCGCGATCAGCAGGACTGCCCGCATGCGATTTGTAAAGTAGTGCTTCATAGGTTTTCCTCCATCAGTTCCGGAACTGTCGCCCGCAGGAGCTGTCCCAGCCGGCATACCGGCAGACCCATTACATTGTAATAGTCGCCAACGATCTTGTCGGCAAAGAGCGCCGCGCCGCCCTGAATGCCGTAGGCGCCGGCTTTGTCCATAGGCTCACCGGTGCGGATGTAAGACAGGATCTCCCGGTCACTAAGTTCCCGGAAGTGGATATCTGTCACTTCGGTGCAGACGGTAGCTGTTTGTCCGCAGAGGACAGTCATGCCGGTCATCACCTGGTGATTCTGGCCGGAGAGGAGCTTCAGCATGCGGAAGGCATCTTCCTCATCCTGGGGCTTGCCCAGCACCTGGCCGTTGCACACCACGATGGTATCGGCGGCTACCACAACATCGTCGGGCGTGCGGGGTACGGCCTCCGCCTTCAGCCGGCTGACCCGGGCCACCTCCTGAAAGGGAGGGGCGTCTGTGTCCATCGTTTCATCGATGTCGGCCACCCGGATGGCAAAGGGAATATGGAACAGCCCCAGCAATTCCTTGCGCCGGGGGGATTGGGATGCAAGAATCAGTTGCATAGCGGCTCCTCGGTAATGATAGGTTATTCGACACCCCGTAAGTACAGGCCTCTTGTGCAGGCGCCGGGGTCAAAGGGAGAGGGATCGGCGTATTGGGAGAGGATCCGGTCCACTTCCCGGGGGTTTTCTGTGGTGAAGTACAGCCGGGTGGCCCAAAGGCCCAGCCGGGCAAGATCGTCCTGCCGGTCCAGCCAGTAGAGTTTTTTGCCGTTGAGCAGGACGCTGCGGCAGGAATCTCCGTCTTTGATAATGGGGAACTCCGCGCCGGTCTTATCGGTGAGCTTGGCAGGGCCGTTGTGGCAGGTGCACTGCCCGGTCCGGCCGCGGATGAGACAGTTTTCCGTCAGCATCAGCGGCAGACGGCCATATACCAGCAGTTCGCAGGGAACGGCTTTGCTCACATCCCGGATCTGAGGAAGAGTCATTTCAAAGCTCAGACAGGCGGAACGCAGGCGCAGATCCCGGGCGAAATTGACAGAGCCGGAGTTGTACAGATTCAAGCCAAAGTCACCTCTGGCCACAAGGCCGCATTCCCGCACGGGGATCAGCAGGCCCACATTACCCACCAGCACCTCCCGCACGCCGAGATTTTTCAGATTCAGCAGATCCTGGCGGAGCTTGGACAGTTCATTATCGTGGACCACCCGGGGCGCGACAGCGCAAACCGTCACCTGGCTGGTAAGTTTGGAGCACAGCGCAATGTCCTGACACAAAATGTGGATAGGGACATAGAGGACGGCGGGATTGGAGTTCAGCAGCTTGGGAGTGATCTGCTCCCGGGTGGTCACTTGTACCGTCAGCTCCGGCGCGGCGTGGGGGCCGGGACGGCAGGGGAAGTCGGAAGATCGGCCCAGGGCAGGCATTTCCTGACGGCCCCGTTGGGCGGTGAGGAGATTCAGCACATCCCGGCGCAGGCCGTTGATGGCGGAGGCAGACAGGGTCAGACCCGGGGCGATGTCAGAATTGACCCGGATGCACCGATAGGGCGTGCCGCCGGTCTTGCTCAGCCGGGAGGCAAGCTCCTCGTGGGACAGCTCCACAGACCGCGCTACCTCGGGGGCAGGACCGGTGAGGGTACAGCTGTGGCCGTCTGCATCAGTGACAGTCAGCTGGCTGCGGCCGGCGTGGACAGTGGCGTGGAACTCTACCGGCACGAGGGGATTTTCCACCGCCTCATAGCTTTGGCGGATCTCCCTGCACCAGCGTTCGTTGGTGATGGCATCTTCCCGGATGCCGAACATATTAGGACCGGTCTGGCCGGAATAGTAGTCGGTAAAGCCCTGGCGGTTGAAGGCGGTGGTCAGCTGGTCCATCATAGGCTTCGTCACTCTGCCGGTATCGATGGCCTGGCGGTAGACCTGGGTGACGGCGGCCACATATTCCGGCCGCTTCATCCGACCCTCCAGCTTCAAAGAGGCAACGCCCATATCCATCAGGTCATTTACATACTGCACGGTGCAGTTGTCCTTCAGACTCAGGGGATACTTGTTCTCCCAGCGGTTGTAGCCATAGCTCTGGCGGCAGGGCTGGGCGCAGCGCCCCCGATTGCCGGAGCGGCCGCCGATGGCGGCAGAGAGATAGCACTGACCGGAGTAGCCCATACACAGGGCGCCGTGGCCGAAGACTTCAATTTCAATGGGGGAGTTTTCACAGATGTAGCGGATCTCCTCCCGGCTCAGCTCCCGGCTGAGGACCACCCGGCTCATGCCGAGACCGGCGCAGAACTGGACGCCGGGCAAGGAGTGGACAGTCATTTGCGTAGAGCCGTGGAGAGGGATATGGGGGGCGATCTGCCGGCACAGCTGGACGATACCCAGATCCTGCACGATAAAGGCGTCCACACCGCAGGTGGCGGCGTGATGGATCAGCGCCGCAGCCTCCTTAGACTCTTTGTCGGACACCAGGGTGTTCAGAGTCAGGTGGACGGCCACGCCGCGAATATGACAGTATTTGACAGCTTCCGCCAGAGCCTGGGGGGTGAAGTTTTTGGCGCTCTGCCGCGCATTAAACTGCCCGCAGCCCAGGTAAACTGCGTTGGCTCCGTTTTGTACTGCCGCCCGGAGGGCTTCCATAGACCCCGCAGGCGCTAAAAGTTCCAGCATAGTTTTCTCTCTCCAATGGTATAGTTGCACACATTATACCACAAAAGCGCTCTGAGTTCTACCCCATTGACAATATTTTTAAGAAAAATTAACAGCTTTGGCCGCGGGTGCGGCGGGAAAAAAGAACTTGCAATTGCTGCCGTCCGGCAGTATACTACCAGTAATCAAAAACACGCGCAAAACGAGAAGAAAGAAGGGTTTTGTTATGATGCTCTCTCTGCCTCCTGTGGGCAAGCTGCCCATCCCCACGCCCCATCTGCCCACTGCCCATCAGGCCTTTATCTTCCGGGCCTATGAGTATGTGACACCGGCAAAGATCGCCGCCATTCTGAAGACCACCGAGGAAAATGTCATTCGCGCGGCGGAAGATATGGGCCTTGGCGCTCCCTGCAAGAGCGATGTGTGGATAAAGAAGGGCTATATCACCATGCTCCGGTCTCTGTGGCATATTCTGCCTTACGATCAGCTGCTGGAGCTGCTGGAGATGACAGAGGAAGATCTGGCGATCGTCCTCCGGGAAGAGGATTTCCTGGAGACCAAGCTCCACAGAGAAAAGCCCAATTGCGCCCCCGTGCAGTGGCGGGAACTGACGGAGGAAGAAGCCGCCAGGACAAGAGAGATCAAAAAGATCATCCAGCCGGTAGACATCACCGGCGCAGAGGCTTTTGATTTTAAATATGATGTTCAGGACATGAAGTTCTCCGGCAAGGAAGTCTTCGGCCTGCGTATGATCTACGGCTTCTCCAGCCTGTATCAGCACGCGCTGGATGTGGACAGCAGAACCTACTGCCCGGATGAAATGCTGGACAGCTACCGGAAAACCGGCGTCAATGCCATTTGGGTGCAGGGCGTGCTGGCTCAGCTGTCGGAGTTCCCCTTTGCGCCGGAACTGTCCAAGGGCTATGAAAAGCGGCTGGAAAACCTGCGGGATCTGATTGACCGCTGCGAGAAGTTCGGCATTCAGGTGTATTTGTACTTAAATGAGCCCAGAGGCCTGCCGGAAAAGTTCTTTGAGAAGTATCCGGAGATGAAGGGTCATAAGCTCTCCGAGCAAAGCGTGTGCCTTTGCACCTCCACCAAGCCGGTGCAGGACTACCTGACCAACAATGTGGAGTTCGTCTGCCGGCAGGCGCCGAAGCTGGGCGGTGTATTCATTATCACCCGTTCGGAGAATCTCACCAACTGCTACTCCTCCCTGGCCCCGGATCCCTGCAACTGCCCCAGATGCAAGGATATGAGCGTGGGCGAGGTCATCGCCAATAACATCGCCTGCATTGAGCGGGGCGTTCATCGGGCAGATCCCAACATGAAGGTCATCGCCTGGAGCTGGGCGTGGGACGAATATAATCTGGATATCATTCGTCATCTGCCGCAAAATGTGGTGCTGATGAGCCAGAGTGAGCTGCATGTTCCCTATGAGTTCGGCGGCGTCAAGGGTCAGGTCGTGGACTATTCCATGGGCAATATCGGTCCCGGCGAACGGGCCAAGGCTGAGTGGAAGCTGGCCCGGGAGCGGGGTATGGAGATCGCCGCCAAGGTGCAGATCAATACCTCCTGGGAGGGCTCTACCGTGCCTGCGCTGCCGGTGTATCCCAATATCGAGAAGCATATCCGTCAGGTGCGGGATGAGGGCGTGACCAACCTGCTGCTTAGCTGGACTCTGGGCGGCTATCCCTCCCGGAACATTATGCATGCGGCCAAGTACTTCTATGAAAGCTACGACGAATCGGTGTTCCCGGAAGTGGGAAAGCGGGCCACAGAGCTGTTTACGGAGGCGCTGAAGGAGTTCCCGTTCCACATTTATTCTCTGTACTTCGGACCTCAGAACGCAGGTCCTAGCAATCTGCTGTACTTAGACCCCACCGGCTACACCGTCAGTATGACCTGTTATGTCTTTGACGATATGGAAAACTGGCGGGGCGATTACCCTCTGGAAGTCTACGAAAACCAGTATGCAAAGATCTGCAGCAAGTGGAAAGAGGGCCTTGACCTGCTGGAGCAGGAGATCGGCACGCCGGAGCAATGCCCCAGCGAGCTGAATGTGATGGCCCATGCCGCCTACTGCCTGTACAAATCCGGCCTGAATCAGATACATTTCTATCAGGCAAGAGCCAAGCAGGACCGGCAGACCATGCTGGAAATGGCAAAGGAAGAACTGGTCTGCACCGAGCAGATGCTCTCCCTAATGCGGATGAACGCGGCCATCGGCTTCGAAGCCGCCAACCAGTATTACTTCTCCAAGGGTCAGCTCCGGGAGAAGATCCTCAACTGCCACTATGTAATGGACCGGCTCAAGAGGGAAATGGGTCAATAATCAACGAAAAACGGCGCTCCGGAATTACCCGGAGCGCTGGTTTTTATTGTTCAAAATAAGTTCAAAATATTATGCTTGACAATTTTAGCACTCTCTGCTATAGTGTGCTTAGCACTCAAAGATTCCGAGTGCTAAACCTGAAAAGAGGAGGGGTTTTATGGAACTGACAGAACGAAAGAAGAAGGTGCTTCGCAGCGTTGTTGAATTGTACATCCGTACTGCGGAACCTGTTGGCTCCAAGGCCATCGCTGAGCTGCCGGACATGAATTACTCCTCTGCCACCATCCGCAATGAGATGGCGGAACTGACCACCATGGGCTATCTGGAGCAGCCCCATACCAGCGCCGGCCGCGTTCCCGCTGCCGCCGGCTACCGGCTGTATGTGGATGAGCTCATGGCCGATTACCGCCTTACTCTGGATGAGACCCAGTCCATCAACACGGCCATCGAAGAAAAGATGCAGCGCGTGGATAGAATGCTGGAAAAAGTCGCAAAATTAGTAAGCCAGGCCACTGACCTGCCTGCCATCTCCGTAGCGTCCCGCTACGGCGGCGCGACGGTGCGGCGGTTTGAACTGATCCTGGCGGGGCAGAACAGTGTGATCCTTGTGATTATGCTCTCCGATGAGCAGGTGGTCAACAAGCTGATCAAGCTGCCCCTGCAGGTGGAGCAAAGCGATCTGCAAATGCTTAGCGCTGTGCTGAACGCCACTATGACCGGCCTGACATCGGGCGACTTTACCCCGGAACTTCTGGAACGGGTGATGAACGCATCCGGCCATGCCGGCGCGCTGGTGCCTGTGATTATGGAGTTCACCGTGGAGACCCTCCGAGGTCAGGGCGGTACCAATATGGCGGTGGCTGGACAGATGCGTCTGCTTGGCCAGCCGGAGTACCGGGATGTGGACAAGGCCCAAAAGCTTATGTCCTCTCTCGATGAGGATTCCCTGTCCAACCTGCCGGCCATTATGCAGAATCAGAACGGCACCAAGGTTTTGGTGGGTCCTGAGAATGTGGCCCAGGAGCTGAAGGATACCTCGGTGGTTATGACCAAGTTTGACATCGGTGACGGCATGCAGGGCATGATCGGCGTGGTGGGTCCCACCCGTATGGATTATGCAAAGGTCACCGCAAGACTCTCCTATTTTGCCGAGAGCCTTTCGAAAATGTTTGCAAAGCCCGAGCAGCCGACCCTTCCTGAGAGAACGGCAGAGCCCGGGAAGGAGGAGTAAGCTTTGGCGAAGAAAGATAAGAAGACCCCTGCCCAGGAAACGGCAGAGGAAGTAAAGGAAGAAACCGCCCCGGAAGTGACTCCGGAAGCGCCGGCGGTAAACGAATGGGAAGAAAAGTACAACACCGAGCATGACCTGCTGGTCCGGCTGGCGGCGGACTACGATAACTTCCGCAAGCGCACCATTAAAGAAAAGGAGCTCTCCTACAGCAACGGCAGAGCCGACGCGGTGGAGAAGCTGCTTCCTGTGTATGACAACCTGGAACGGGCCCTGAATCAGCCCACCCAGGACGAGGCCTACAAAAAAGGCGTGGAGATGACCATGACCCAGCTGATCAGCATTTTTGCCGGCTTGGGCGTGGAGATCTTCGGTGAGGTGGGCGAGACCTTTGACCCCAATCTCCACAACGCGGTAATGCACACCGAGGACGAGACTCTGGGAGAAAACACCATTTCCCAGGTGTTCCAAAAGGGCTTTAAGATGGGCGAGAAGATCGTCCGCTTCGCAATGGTACAGGTGGCCAACTGAACTGCCGCCGCACCAAATAACATTGTATAAACTTTTCTGATTTAGGAGGAAATTATTATGGGTAAGATTATCGGAATTGACTTGGGTACTACCAACTCCTGCGTTGCCGTGCTGGAAGGCGGCGAGGCAGTCGTGATCGCCAACGCTGAGGGCGGCAGAACCACTCCCTCTGTGGTGGCCTTCTCCAAGACCGGCGAGCGTATGGTAGGTCAGGTGGCAAAGCGCCAGGCCGTCACCAACGCAGACCGCACCATCGCTTCCATCAAGCGCCATATGGGCGAAGACTACCGGGTGACCGTTGACGGCAAGGGCTACACTCCCCAGGAGATCAGCGCAATGGTACTGCAGAAGCTGAAGGCAGATGCTGAAAGCTATTTGGGCCAGCCGGTCACCGAGGCTGTTATCACCGTTCCCGCATACTTCTCTGACGCACAGCGTCAGGCTACCAAGGACGCAGGCAAGATCGCCGGCCTGGAAGTGAAGCGTATCATCAACGAGCCCACCGCAGCCGCGCTGGCTTACGGCCTGGACAAGGAGACCGAGCAGAAGATCATGGTCTCCGACCTGGGCGGCGGTACCTTCGCCGTCTCCATTCTGGAGATCGGCGACGGCATCGTGGAAGTTCTGGCCACCGCTGGTGACACCCGTCTGGGCGGCGACGATTTCGACGAGCGGATCATGGACTACCTGGTTGCCGAGTTCAAGAAGGCCGAGGGTATTGATCTGAAGAACGACAAGGTGGCTATGCAGCGTCTGCGTGAGGCCGCTGAAAAGGCCAAGATCGAGCTGTCCGGCATGACCACCACCGCCATCAACCTGCCCTATATCACTGCTGACGCCACCGGCCCCAAGCACCTGGATGTGTCTCTGAGCCGGGCAAAGTTCAACGAGATGACTGCTGACCTGGTGGAGCGCACCATGAAGCCTGTCCGTCAGGCCATGAGCGACGCAGGTCTGAAGCCCTCCGATCTCCACAAGGTCCTGCTGGTGGGCGGCTCTACCCGTATTCCTGCCGTGCAGGAAGCTGTGAAGGGCATCACCGGTAAGGAAGGCTTCAAGGGCATCAACCCCGACGAGTGCGTGGCCCTGGGCGCTGCCATTCAGGGCGGTGTTCTCACCGGCGATGTGAAGGATGTGGTCCTGCTGGACGTCACGCCTCTGTCCCTGGGTATTGAGACCATGGGCGGCGTATTCACCCGTCTGATCGACCGCAACACCACCATTCCCGTCCGCAAGAGCCAGATCTTCTCCACCGCCGCTGACGGCCAGACCTCCGTTGAGGTCCATGTGCTTCAGGGCGAGCGTGAGATGGCTGCTTACAATAAGACGCTGGGCCGTTTCCAGCTCACCGGCATTGCTCCCGCGCCCCGGGGCGTTCCTCAGATCGAAGTCTCCTTTGACATCGACGCCAACGGCATCGTAAAGGTCTCCGCAAAGGACCTGGGCACCGGCAAGGAGCAGGATATTACCATTACCGCTTCCACCAACCTGTCTCAGGATGAGATCGACAAGGCCGTGAAGGAAGCTGAGCAGTTTGCCGCTGAAGACAAGGCCAAGAAAGAAGAAGTGGACACCCACAACACCGCTGACCAGATCGTCTATCAGACCGAGAAGACGCTGGGCGAGCTGGGCGACAAGATCACCGAGGAGGAGAAGTCCTCTATCCAGGCCGCTGTTGACAAGCTGAAGGAAGTCAACAAGGGCACTGACATTCAGGCCATCAAGGACGCCACCGACGAGGTGCAGAAGGCCTTCTATGCCGTCTCTGAAAAGCTGTACAAGAATGCCGCTCCTCAGGGCGAGGGCTGCGATCCCAACTGCGGCGGCTGCGGCGATGACGGCGTGGTAGACGCTGACTATCAGACCGTCGACTAAAAACCCCAGAGGGGCGGTGCAAACCGCCCCTTCAAAGCGTATGTTCCCTTTGCAAGAGGTGAAATAAATGGCAGAACAAAAACGAGATTATTATGAGGTGCTGGGCGTTGACAAAAGCGCCAGCACCGAGGAAATAAAAAAGGCTTACCGAAAAAGCGCCATGAAGTACCACCCCGACCGCAATCCCGGCGACAAGGAAGCGGAGGAGAAGTTCAAGGAGCTGGGCGAAGCCTATGAGGTACTGTCCGACGATCAGAAACGCTCCCGCTACGACCAGTTCGGCTTTGCCGGCGTCGATCCCAATTACGGCGGCGGAGCAGGCGGCTATGGCAGCGGCTTTGGCGGATTCGGCGGCTTCGGTGATTTCGGCGACATTTTCAGCGAGTTCTTCGGTGGCAGCAGCCGCCGGCAGAGCAGCCGCAATGTGCCCCAGCGGGGTGAGAATGTGGGCGCCCGG
>JAZNAK010000022.1:0-36488 GCA_045586485.1 Faecousia sp.
TGAATAATTTGCTTCTAGCAATATTACTCAAGAATTTTCGTTGGCTGTTTTCGCTTACGCTTAAACAATTACCTTAAAATAAATCAATTGTCCAAGGTGTTATTTGTTCGTCTTTGCGTTATTCAATTTACAAGGTACATATCGCTTCCCGCTACGCGGTCAGCTTGCTTATGTTATCACAACGCATACTGTTTGTCAAGATATTTTTTTCACTTTTCCGGCATATTTTTTAATTCGTTATTTGGACAGGTTAACATCGGTTTCAGCAAGCATTACTGCGCGTTTTGCACAAAGAACAGGGAGCTCAATTGAGCTCCCCAATTAGGCATCATATCAATTAACCCACATCATCGATCAGGCCGTATCCGCCGTCATTTCTGCGGTAGACAACCGCAAAGGATCCACCGTTATCCTCGTCCCGGAAGGCGAAGAAATTGTGACCCAGCAGATTCATCTGCAGTATGGCTTCTTCACGGGTCATGGGCTTAAAGTAGAACTTCTTCACACGGATGATGCTGAGATCGTCCTCTGCCTCCTCGGCAACAAAGGATGTTTCTTCAATTGTACGGCTGAAAGCATCCTGGCGCAGGCGCCGTGCAAGGCGGGTCTTGTTTTTACGGATCTGACCCTCGATGGTGCCCACTGCCGCATCAATAGATGCAAACATATCCGATGTGCTTTCGCTGGCTCTGAACCATGTTCCTGCGCCGTGAACCGTAAGCTCTACATTATTACGGTTCTTCTCAACAGAAAACACGACAAGTGCTTCCGCATCCTCCTCAAAATACCGTGCCAGCTTCATAACCTTTTTCTCGGCGTAAGCGTGGACATTCTCGGGCAGCCTGACTTTCTTTTCACTGTACTGAAACTTCATATGCGGTTGCTCCTTTCTTTAACCGGTATTCCGGTATATATAAACTATACCACGATTTCCTTGTGAGGACAAGGTCAATCCTGGGATTCTTCCTCAGAATCCAGCAGTTCCGACATTGTAAGATTGTAAATAGATTCCGCCTTCTTCTCAAATAGCTTGCTCAGGCGGACCGCTTGTCGCTGGTTGGGCGCAACGAGCTCAAGGGTCATCAGATTTCCCATTTCATCATCCAAAGCCATAACGACAGAAAAGTCACCATTGTCTCTGGGGATGATCTGAGATTTCACAAAGCTGCTGCGGCGCAGGTGACGGTTGAAGCGCGCTACCGCATTTTCAGCTCTTTGCTTCACGGTGAATGCTATGGAATCCTCCGTAAGAGCGCCATCAGATCTTCCCTTCTCTGTAATCTCATACCGCCCCTCCTCTGTCTCCTGCATATGACCAGAGGCCACCATCTCAGGAAGAGCAGTACATACATCAAAATAACTCAGGCACTCATCCTGATAGCACAGCTCATAAACCTCCTGTGCCGTCATGGGATAACTGGCGCGGGAAGCAACAAACAAAATCAAAACCTTTACATCCATCATATCATGGATAAAGCCTAGTCTCTGCATTTCTATCACCTCTATATTTATTATACAAAATCATTACAAAAAATCAAGCACAACACACTGCGCTGCGACATAATCTGTCGTGAAAGGATGGATGACTATGGGTGATTGTATTATTTATTCCGCAGGATACTCCCCCGCTATGAGCTATGGTACACAAGCATTGAAACAGGCCGGCTTTACAATTACATCGGAGCCTAACCTGCAGGTGACCCATTTACTCCTTCCGGTCCCCAGTTTTGCGCCGGACGGAGGTATTGTCGGCGGTGGAAACTTAAGCACCTTGCTTACCTTATTGCCGAAGAACATTATTGTGATCGGCGGAAATCTTGATCGTCCGGAACTGGACTACTACACTACAATCGATTTATTGCAGGATCCAACCTATCTTGCTTTAAATGCAGAAATCACAGCGCACTGCGCCGTTGAGCTGGCTCTTACGCAGCTGCCGGTCATTCTAGCCGGGTGTGAAGCATTGGTAATCGGCTGGGGGCGGATCGGCAAATGTCTTGCGCAGCTTCTGCGGCAAATGGGCGCCAATGTGACCGTTTGTGCCAGGCGAGAGTCAGATCGCAGTATCCTTGCCGCGCTTGGTTATGGAGCCACAGACTTCGCTTCAGTTGATCTCAGTGCATATCGGGTAGTATTTAATACAGTTCCAATTATGCTTTTCCCAAAATGCCACGGAAATGCTCTGAAGATTGACTTAGCTTCCCGATTGGGTTTGGGAAGTGATGATGTGATATGGGCACGGGGGCTCCCCGGAAAAGACGCGCCCGAGAGCTCCGGTATGTTGGTTGCAAAAACACTGATTCCATTACTGAGAAAGGAGTCAACATGAATATTGGTTTTGCCGTTTGTGGCTCATTTTGTACTTATGACCAGGTTTTCCCTGCTATGAAGGCACTTTCTGAAATATACACGCTGACTCCGATTTTTTCCGACGTCTCCTACACTACCGACAGCCGCTTCGGTTTACATTCGCAGCACATTCAAGCTGCGGAAGAAATCTGCGGACGCCGTGTGCTGCACACCATCCCGCAGGTCGAACCGATTGGTCCAAAGAAGCTTCTCGACGCACTGGTCATTGCCCCATGCACAGGCAACACCTTAGCAAAGCTGGCACACAGCATTGCAGACGGACCTGTAACAATGGCTGCGAAGAGCCATCTGCGGAATGGTCGTCCTATCATCGTCGCGGTTTCGACAAACGATGCATTGTCCGGCGCGGCTGAAAATATCGGCAAGCTCCTCTCCCGGAAGCATTACTATTTTGTTCCGTTTGGCCAGGATAATCCCAATAGCAAGCCTACCAGTATGGTCGCGGATTTTTCCAAGATTCCGGATACGCTCACTGCCGCTCTTGAGGGACGGCAGATTCAGCCGATCTTATTATGAAAACAAAAAGGAACCTGCGCATAACAGCACGCAGGTTCCTTCTTAATTATTTACGATAAAAACTGTTGCCGCCGATAAACTCCCGTACCAAGCTGGTAGGCGGAATCTCATCGTCTACATCTGCAGAATGTACATAATTCAAAATCTTGACCATGCCGCGAACTGTTTCATAGCACTTTTCTTCCGGCTGAATCGCGGTAAGCAGAGGGAAAATATGATTCTTCAGCACGGCAAGCTCATAAATTGTCGAGCTGTTGAAGATCACATCTGCGTTCTCCTGGAACGGGAAAATCCAGCGCTCCTCTCCCCTGCGGACGGAATCCCACATAGACAGTGTCCGTTCCACAGACGATCCCCGGGTTTCATAGTCACGGACAGTTCTTCGCAGAAGCCGCAGATAGCTGGAGGGAATACGGTTATGGTCATCCAGATTCAGCGGCAGCAATGCGCTTACATAGAGCTTAAAGACCAAACCTCTATCCAGATCCTCAGGTAAGAGCACAGGATTCAGCGCGTGCAGGCCCTCAACAATGATTACCGTATCCTCGGAAAGCTGCAGCTTATGTCCATGCCACTCACGCTTACCTGTAATAAAATTAAAAGCAGGCAGTTCCACCGTTTCCCCGGCAAGAAGCATCATTAAATGCTGACGGAACAGGTCTGTGTCGATCGTATTGATGTGCTCCAGATCGACCTCTCCGTCCGGGCCGGGGGCAATTTTGTCACGGTCTATATAGTAGTCGTCAAGACTCATCAAGATCGGTTTTTTGCCGTGAACCCGCAGTTGGGTTGCCAAGCGGTTGGCAGAGGTCGTCTTTCCTGAAGAACTGGGGCCTGCCAGCATAACCGCTTTCGCGCCTCGCTGACACACCATATCGGCTACCTGCGAGTACTTTTTCTCGTGGAGCGCCTCGTTTACGCGGATCAGCTCACGGATCTTCCCGGAGTCAACTAGTGCATTCAAATCGGCCACTGTTTCGCACTCCATAAGGCGGCACCACCGCTCACCTTCATTGGTCACCGACCGGAAATGAGGCATATCCGTATACCCGGCGACCTGATCTGGATTGGCGTCATCGGGATAGACAAACAAGAAGCCGCCCTCAGCCGGAAGAAGATCCCATACCTGCAGATAGCCGGTGGAGGGGGCCAGTTCGCCATAGAAGTAGTCAGCAAAGTCTCCATAGGCATACTCGTCAAAATAGTCGACTGTCCGGCCGCGCAGCAGCTGCGCTTTATCCGTGTAGCCCGCAGCTTCATAACGATCAATTGCTGTTTGCAGACTGACCCGGCGGCGGATCAAAGGAATATTTTGGCGGATCAGCCGTTCCATCTCCGTCTTCAGAGTTTCCAATTTAAATCCATCACTATCTGTCAGATGGATCATCAGCGCAGGGCCAACAGTACAGCCCATCATGGCCTGCAAATCGGGATAGCAGTTGTGCAGAGCAAGGAACAGCACAAACCATGCGGTACGGGCATATACATCCTTGCCGCTGGGATCCTTATAGTAGAGAAGCTGGACCTCACCATTGGAGGCCGCCATTGCGCGGCGGATAGACGGACGGTCGGGGCAAAGTTCAGATACACGCAGAGGCACATAATTCAGATTGAATACCTCACCCGCAATTCTCGCCGCGATGGGACGCTGGGACAATACCAGCCGATCAAGTCCAAGAGCTGTCAACAATTCCAAAAGCGTCTGGCCGGGTTTGGCAGTAATTTCATTGCCGTTAATGTGTAGTTTCATATCTGCCCACATCCTTCTTTTGCGCGCTGCAGGCGTATCCGCTGCACTTACTGCAGTCGCCGCAGCAGCCATATTTCTTTTTACTAAGTACAATATATGCACAATACGCTGCGATCAGAACGATCAATACAATGTCAAGCCATGTCATAGCAGCACCCCCAACCTATATACCACAAAGGCGCACAGCCAGGCGACAAGGCATTGCTGAAGGACCACGCCCACTGTTTTCCAGCCGGAGTTCAGTTCCCTGCGGATCGCAGCAACCGCAGCAACACAGGGAGTGTACAGCAGACAGAATGTCAGGAAACTTGCAGCTGACTCGGGAGTGAACAAGCTATGAAGCGCAACTGTCAGTTGCTCACTTCCCACGCCGAGAATAACGCCAAAGGTACTGACAACTGCCTCCTTAGCTGTAAAGCCGGACACCAGCGCAGTCACCATTCTCCAGTCGCCAAATCCCAAAGGGGCAAAGATGGGAGAAACCAGTCTGCCTACGGCTGCAAGAAGGCTTGCGGAGCTGTCGTTTACCACATTCATCCGCAGATCAAAGGTTTGCAGGAACCAGATCAGTACTGTTGCCACAAAGATCACAGAGAATGCCCTCTGCAGGAAATCCTTCGATTTTTCCCACATCAGCAAGCCAACGCTTCTGGCAGACGGGAAGCGGTAGTTGGGTAATTCCATAACAAAGGGAACAGGATTGCCACGGAACGCAGACTTCTTCAAAACAAGAGCAACCAGCACGCCCACCAGCATGCCGCCAAAGTACAGTGCGATCATCACCGGCAGTTCCCTGCCCGGGAAAAAGGCCGCTGCAAAAACAGAGTAGATAGGAATCTTTGCCGAGCAGCTCATATAAGGAGTCAGCAGAATCGTCATCTTCCGATCTCGATTGGAGGACAGTGTCCTTGTAGCCATAACGCCGGGGACAGTGCAGCCAAAACCAATAAGCATCGGCACAAAGCTCCTGCCGGACAGGCCAATCTTGCGGAGAAGCTTATCCATCACGAAAGCGACCCTGGCCATATAGCCTGAGTCCTCCAGAATGGACAGGAAGAAAAACAGCACAAGGATCAACGGCAGAAAGCTCAGAACGCTGCCAACACCGGAGAAAATGCCGTCGATGATCAGACTATGTACCACAAGATTCAATCCATACCGGGTGAGAAGGTCGTCTGCCAGAAGAGTCAAGCCGTCAATGGCGTAGGCGAGCAAATCCGACAGCCATGCGCCAAAGGCGTTGAAGGTAAGGTAAAACACCAGACCCATAATGGCAACAAACAGAGGAATCGCCAAATATCGGTTCGTAAGAACTTTATCGATCTGAACGCTTCTATGGTATTCTTTACTCTCCTCTGCCTTGACAACGCAATCGTGGCAAATGGCCTCAATAAAGTTGTACCGCATGTCCGCCAGGGCGGCGTTTCGGTCAAGGCCACGATCCGTCTCCATCTCGATCACCGAGTGTTCAATCAGCTCTATCTCATTTTCACTCAGCTGCAGCAAATTGAAAAACGACTCTTCGCCTTCGATCAGGCGCATAGCGCAGAATCGGCGAGAGACATTCACTCGGCCTGCGTGGTCTTCAATAATATGACTCACTGCATGGATACACCGGTGCACAGGACCGTCAGGGCAAAAGTCCAAAACCCTGGGTATCCGCTTTTCCTGCGCGGTCTCCAGCAGTGTATCTACCAACTCCATAATACCCTGCTTTTTAACAGCGCTGATGGGAACAACCGGTACGCCCAATGCCTCCGCCATTTTTTGCACATTCACACTGCCGCCGTTTCCACTGAGCTCATCCATCATATTCAGCGCGATCACAGTAGGAATACGGAGTGTCAAAAGCTGAAGGGTGAGATAAAGATTGCGCTCAATGTTGGTAGCGTCCACAATATTGATGATCGCGTCCGGCTTCTGGTTCAGGATAAAGTCACGGGTGACGATCTCCTCCTGAGAATAGGGCCGAATGGAATAAATGCCGGGTAGGTCCACAACCTGGTGATCCGTGTTCCGGATAGTACCGGTCTTTTGATCCACGGTCACCCCCGGAAAATTACCGACTCTCTGATTTGCGCCGGTTAGGGCATTAAACAAAGTGGTCTTGCCGCAATTCTGATTGCCAGCCAATGCAAAAATCATTCTCCGCCCTCCAACAATGTGATCATACGGGCATCATCTCGACGGATAGTCAATTCGTAGCCGCGCACGCGGATTTGAATAGGATCACCCATAGGCGCGATTTTCCGTAGCTGAACTTGCGTGCCGGGAATCAGCCCCATATCCAAAAAACGAAGGCGCAGTGGGCCTTCGCCGCCCACAGTGGCGATAATACCTGTCTGGCCAATCTTCAAATCGTCGATGGTCATTATGTATCCTCCATTTTCAGTAGTTAGCGAATGCTAACCTTTCTTTTTACTGAAATTATATAGGCTTATAAAATGTTTGTCAATAAATATTCCAGACAAGAACACCCACCTGAAGCAATTTCAGGCGGGTGTTGCAATTATTTACCAATGCTTGCAATGTCGTATGGAGTCGTCTGATAAACAAAGTAGTTCAGCCAGTTGGAGAACAAAAGATTGGCGTGGCCTCTCCACCGAACAATGGGCGCCTTGGAATCATCATCATTGGGATAGTAATTCCGGGGAACAGAAATAAGTAAGCCCTGATTCTTATCCCGCAGGTACTCTGTCTGCAGTGTTTCTGGATCGTATTCCGCGTGGCCGGTGACGAAAATATGTCTTCCCTTCTTGCTCATAACGGCGTAGACACCGGCCTCTTGCGAGGAGGCCAGGATCTTCAGTTCGGGAACTGCCTCAATATCCTCCCGCAGTACAGTGGTATGCCGGGAGTGAGGTGCCCAGAATGTGTCATCAAAACCTCTGAGAAGAATGGAGCGGGGATAATCCTTCGTGTGTTCGAAAACGCCGAAGAGCTTTTTATCCATCGGGTGCTTATTTACACCATAATGGTAATAGAGTCCCGCCTGCGCGCCCCAGCAGATATGGAATGTGCTGTGGACATGAGTCTTGCTCCATTCCATGATCTCACACAGCTCCGGCCAATAGTCCACTTCTTCAAAGGCCATATTTTCAACCGGCGCGCCGGTAATGACCATGCCGTCAAACTTACGGTCTTTGAGTTCATCAAAGGTCTTATAAAATGTGACAAGGTGTTCTTGAGACGTGTTCTTTGCGATGTGGGATTTGGTGTGCATCAGCTCCAAATGCACCTGCAGAGGCGTATTGCCCAGCAATCGGCTGAGCTGGGTCTCTGTTGCGATCTTGGTGGGCATAAGGTTGAGCACCACAATCTCCAGGGGACGGATGTCCTGCTTTATTGCCCGGTCTTCAGGCATAACAAATATGTTTTCCCGCTGCAGGATGCCGGCAGCCGGCAGGTCGTTAGGTATTTGAATCGGCACAGTACGCCCCCCTTTCTACATTTTTACCTATTCTACTAAAGAATCGTTTCTTTGTCAATTCCGAGTAAGGTTTTTGAGATAAGCACCCGGGTAATAATACTGCACAATCTCCCGATAGGTACTTCCGCGCACTGCCATCGCCTCCGCGCCATACTGGCTCATACCCACTCGGTGCCCAAAACCTTTCGTTATGATATGCACTGACTCCCCTACCGGCATAATGGAAAACACTGTGGATCGAAGTCCCAGCTTCTGCCGCACGGTAGTACCCTTAAAGCTGCTGCCTGCGATCTCAATCGTATCCACACCGCCGCCAGCGGTATAAGTAATGTCGCCGATCCAGGATGATGCAGATCCATTCAATTGGATCTCAAGAAGACGGGCAAACTCTGATGCGGTGATCTTCACAGTATCTGTGTAGTGAGTCGCATTCTCCTCCCCCGGACTGTCCTGTGCCTGCAGATATGGTATATCAGATCCCCAGACTGCCTTGGCGTCCTCTGTACGGCCGCCAGAGCAGGAGAAATATGTGGCCTCGATCAATGCTCCGTCATACATCAGCACCTCTCCTCTTGTAGACAGAACGTTGGAAGCAACCGATTCGTATGATTGCTCAGTACCACCGTTTTGTAGGAAAGCATCATATGAGCAGTACGCTTGACAGCAGGACGAATCCGTGCAAACCGCACCCTGTGGGTGCTTTGCAGAGTGCGACCGCTTGAGCGCATAGGTCCTTGCTACCACCGCCTGCGCCTTTATGGTTTCCTCTTCAAAATCAGCAGGCAATTCTCCTAACACAACGCATATCACATATTGCTCCAGGTCCATGCGGTTGTATGTACCGTCAGGTAATAAAATCATAATCTCATAATTGTCCGTCGCCTCTTCTGCCTCCTCTGTGCAGGCACTTGTTGTTTCTACTGTGGACAGTGCAGGCTGCCTGCGTGCTATGATTTTTTCCATGACAGAAAACAGAAGCGCCGGCAACAGCACTCCCATCGAAAGTGCCAGCAACCATTCTTTTAAACTCCGCCTCATTTGTAATCACCCCTTCTTTATTGTAAGAAGAAGAACATTCAAATTGCGGCGGATTCTGCCGACAGGCAATTGTATTTTGTTCCACTTGACACGGCGAAGACACATCAGTATAATTTTGTTAAGAGATTTTATGGAAACGGAGCGCATTATGAAGAAAGCTGTTCGCATCATTCTGCCTATCGTACTGGTCCTAGCAATCGTCATTTGTGTGGGTTGGTATTTGAATATATATGACCGCGAGTTTACCCGGGATATGCTGCTGCAAAGCGCCCGATATTTTGAAGGCCGCGGAAATCACGCCCTGGCTTCACAGATCTACGATCTGGCCTACCGGCAGTCCGGCGACAATGACGCCGTTGCCATTGAGCTGGCGGAGCAGCACAAGGCGGCCGGCAATTACACCAAGGCCGAGTACACACTCTCCCGCGCCATTGCTGACGGCGGAGGTGCGGAATTGTATATCGCTCTTTGCAAGACCTATGTCGAGCAGGACAAGCTTCTGGACGCTGTTGAAATGCTTAACCACATTACCAATAGTGAAGTCAAGGCACAGTTGGATGCTATGCGTCCCGGCGCTCCTACCTGTTCTCCCGATCCTCTCAGCTCCGGCTCATATTACACCCAGCTTATTTCCGTTTCTGTCTCCGCCCAGGAAGGAACCCTCTATGTAAATGCCAACGGCCAGTTTCCCTCCATTCATAAGGACCTTTATCAGCACGACATCCAGTTGGTGGAAGGCGAGAACACTATCTATGCTGTGACCGTTGGAGAAGACGGACTGGTCAGTCCTGCATCTGTCTTCGGATTCACCGTAGGTGGCATTATTAAAAAGATTGACTTTGCAGATCCCGCTATTGAAGCTGCTATCCGCCAGATTCTGTCGATCAGCAGCACAAAGGATATATACTCCAACGATCTGTGGGATATTGCAGCGTTCACCGTACCGGCTGAAGCAAAGACCCTGACCGATCTGCAGCACCTGACCTTCCTGCAGAAGCTCACCATTGCAGATGGCCCTTCCGGCCAACTGTCTAACCTGTCCGGGCTTATCTACTTGACGGATGTTTCCATTACAAACACCGCCGTTGCAGCGGACGAGCTGCCTTTGATCGGCGCGCTGCCGAAACTGGAACGGCTTACCATTAACGGCTGCAGTCTTTCTACGCTGTCCGGCCTTGAAAAAGCTTCCAATCTAGTTTACCTGGATGCTGGCAACAACACCATCCGCAATCTCTCTCCCCTGTCCGGTCTTCTGAATCTGCAGACGGTTGATTTGCAGCACAATGCGCTGAACGACCTGAGCGCCCTTTCTGCGCTAAGCAAGCTGGAACATTTGAATGTAGCTTTCAATAGTCTGACAGATCTGTCTCCTCTGTCTTCTGTGGCCGGACTTATGTGGCTTGACTGCGGAAACAACTCCCTTGAAACCATCAGCGGTATTGCGTCACTGACAGAGCTTGCGCACCTGAATCTTTCTTACAATGCCCTTGCAGATATCTCCGGTCTGTCCGGATGCACCAAACTCACATACCTGGATATCTCCAATAACGCCATTGCAGATCTTTCTGCACTGTCCGGTTTGACTGGTATTTCCCATCTGGACTTTTCCCGAAATCAGGTGGAGCAGCTGCCGGCCTTTGGCAGCAGCAGCGCTCTTGTGAGTATCAATGGCTCTCACAACCAAATCGAGTCCCTCGAGTCCCTGAAGGGGCTGAAGCGGCTCAACTTCGTCCACATGGATTACAACCCCGAGTTGGACTCCGTTGCTCCGCTGGCCTCCTGCCCCCTGCTGATACAGGTGGATGTGTACGGTACGAAGGTCACCGAGGTAGATGCATTGACCTATCAAGGTATCATCGTTAATTATGACCCCACACAGTAATGTAAAAGACGGTATGACCCATCGGTCATACCGTCTTTTCATTCACATCTGTTAATTCTACCCGATCCTCTTCTTCCATCTCCAAAAGAAGCTTTCTGTCCTGCTTGCTGGACAGATCCAGTTTTGCATACATATCCGGTCTGCGCTCACGGGTTCTGCGCAGAGACTGTTTCCGCCTCCACTGGGCTACCTTTTGATGATTTCCGGACAGCAAAATCTCGGGCACGGCACGGCCATGCCACACAGCAGGGCGACTGTACTGGGGATATTCCAAAAGGCCGTTGAAATGACTCTCGTCCTCAAAGCACTCGGGGTCTGCCAGTACGCCGGGTACCATTCGGCAGATGGCGTCCGTCATCGCCATTGCCGCGATCTCACCGCCGGTAAGGACAAAGTCACCCAAGGAAAGTTCCTCATCCACACACTCATCGATAAACCGCTGGTCAATGCCCTCATAGTGTCCGCACACAAAAACGATATTCTCCAGTTTGCTGAGCCGAATCGCATCCGCTTGGCAAAAAGTTTTTCCGCAGGGAGACAGATAGATCGTATGGACAGGCCCACCCGCTTTGTCGCAGGCCGCCTCCCAGCATCTGTACAGCGGATCCGCCTGCATGACCGCGCCGCGGCCGCCACCGTAAGGGTAGTCATCCACCTGCATCTGTTTGTTGCTGGTGTAATCCCGGATTTGGTGGGTATCAATTGTAATAAAACCACGCTCCTGTGCCCGTCCCAAAATGCTCTCAGACAGCACATCCCCCAGCGTCTCAGGGAACAGCGTCAGTATATCAATTCTCATCGGTACGCATCCCCTCAATGAGCTTTACATGCATCTCGTTCTTCTCAATATCGGTAGAGAGGACAAACTCCTTGACCGCGGGGATCATATACTCGTCCTTTCCTACCACATAGACTGCATTACCGGGATAGTCCAGCACATTGGTAATCTTGCCGATCTTCTCGCCGTCGCAGAACACATCCACGCCCAGCAGTTCCACCGCAAAGATCACCTCTTCGTCGATATCTTCCCGATACAGCTGGACAGTCTTGCCGCGCATAGCCTGGGCATCTTCCATTGTATCCACACCACTGAGTTTCAGAAGATTACAGGTCTTCTGCACCCGGCAGGTGTCAATTGTATATTCTTTTCCGTCAATACGGCAACGTTCAAAATCACAAAGCATCTCGGGGCTGTCCAACCACGGAAGCACTTTCACTTCTCCACGGACGCCGTGGGTGGTCACAATCTCCCCTGCATCAATATAGTCTTTTCGCATATCTTCCTCCAAGGAAGGGAAAATGCGTGGCGCCAAGCGTCACGCATAACCCGTTAATCCACGATTTCCACCGTGACTTTTTCACCGGTGCGCTGGGCAACGGTCTTCACAATGGTACGAATCTCCTTAGCAATTCGTCCCTGGCGGCCGATAACCTTACCCATGTCGCCGGGGGCAACACGGAGCTCCAGGACCTTGCCTTCCTCATCAGAAACTTCTGTCACTGTCACTGCCTCAGGCTCGTCCACCAGATTCTTTGCCATATACAGCAAAAGTTCTTTCATTGGGGTAGCTCCTTAAGGGAAATTACAGCACGCCAGCGTTCTTCAGCAGGCCGCGTACGGTGTCGGTGGGCTGTGCGCCGTTCTTGATCCAAGCCTGAACCTTCTCTGCGTCAACAGTGATGGTAGCGGGGTTGGTCAGAGGATTGTAGGTACCGATCTCTTCGATGCAACGGCCGTCACGGGGAGAACGTGCATCAGCGACAACGATACGGTAGAAAGGAGCCTTCTTAGCACCCATTCTTCTGAGTCTGATTTTAACCATGGGATTTCACCTCCAAATATTTTTCTAATTAATATATATCGCAAAGCAATTTGCTTTCAGCGAACCAACTGATCAGAAGCCGGGGAACCCGCCGAAACCGCCGAGTCTGCCCATGCGCTTCATTTTTTTGCCCGCACCGGGGCCGGAGAACTGCTTCATCATTGCCTTCATCTTGTCAAAGGACTTTAAGAGCCGGTTTACATCCTCAACCTTCACACCAGCGCCGTTTGCGATTCGCTTTTTCCGGCTGGCACCGATGATATTGGGATTCTCCCGCTCCTTAGGTGTCATTGAAAGGAGGATCGCCTCTGTACGGCCCATAGCTTTTTCATCCAGCTGCACATTCTTTAGGCCTGCGCCACCGGGCAGCTGGGCAAGTAGATCCTGCATAGAGCCCATAGACTTCAGCTGCACCATCTGGTCGTAAAAGTCCTGAAGAGTGAACTTGTTGGACTTAAGGCGCTCTTCCATCTCGGCAGCTTTCTTGGCATCATATGCCTTTTCCGCCTTTTCGATCAGGGAAAGCATATCGCCCATACCCAGAATACGGGAAGCCATACGGTCGGGGTGGAAGGTTTCGATATCCTCCAGCTTCTCACCCATACCGGCAAACTTAATGGGCTTACCTGTGATAGCGCGAACAGACAGCGCCGCACCGCCTCGGGCATCGCCGTCCAGCTTGGAAAGCATCACAGAGTCAATATCCAGCCATTCATTAAAGCTCTGCGCCGCATTAACAGCATCCTGACCGGTCATAGCATCCACAACCAGCATAATTTCGCTGGGGTTGACGGTTGCCTTAATATTCTTCAGTTCCTCCATCAGCGCCTCGTCCACATGCAGGCGGCCGGCGGTGTCCAAGAACACCATATCGTGGCCGTGCTGACGGGCATAGGTAAGCGCCTCTTTGGCAATCTGGACCGGGTCTGTCTGTCCTTTTGCAAAGACAGGGATACCTAGTTTTTCGCCGCAGACCCGCAACTGTTCAATCGCCGCAGGACGGTAGATATCACAAGCAACCAGCAAAGGATTCTTGCCCTGGCGCTTCATAAGCCCGGCAAGCTTGCTGCCGTTAGTAGTCTTACCGGCGCCCTGCAGACCCACAAGCATCACAACTGTGGGGCCGTTGGGGTTGACGGTAATGTGTTTGGCCTCCGCGCCCATAAGGGCGGTCAGCTCTTCATTAACGATCTTAACGATCATCTGCGCGGGGGAAAGCGCTTCCAGCACATCCGCACCCACACAGCGCTCTGTCACAGATTTAGTAAAATCCTTAACTACCTTATAGCTGACATCCGCTTCCAGCAGTGCCATGCGGATCTCACGCATAGCCTCCTTCACATCGGACTCTTTCAGACGACCTTTGCCTCTGAGCTTTTTGAAGGTAGCAGAGATTTTTTCGGTCAATCCTTCAAATGCCATAGTTTACTCCTCAATGGAACTTGCCGCTTCAGCAATCTTGCCGGCAATCTCCCGGACAGCCGGGTCGGCATGGTCTTTCAGCACCCGTGCAGATGCCAAAATCGACTGCATTGCATTTCTGCTCTGCAAATAGCGGCGGACACATCCTGTCTTGGCCTCCATCTTTTGCAGATGGGCCTCGGCGCGGATGATATTGTCGTGAACGCCCTGTCGGCTGACGCCCAATTCCTGAGCAATCTCCGCCAGAGAAAGGTCCTGATTGTACCGCAGGTCAAGGCACATCCTTTGGCGCTCCGTCAGCATGTCGCCATAGTAATCAAACAGCAACAGCATCTCAACTGCGTCCATCGGCGCACCTCCTGTCAATCAGTTTTCCTTTACACCTCGCATATCATACAGCAAATCCAATTGCTTGTCAAGTACTTTTTCTTGTCACCTCATATTTTTTATTTCGACATCATACCAAACGGATAGTTCTGCCGTTTTCACGAAACCCAAACGCTCATACAGGCGCACCGCTCTGTGGTTTACAGACGCCACTTCCAAAACAACCCGCTCCGCAAACAGGCTGCCGCACAACGCCAGCATTACATCTGTTCCGGCGCCGGGCTCCACCGCGATCACCGATTCCACCGTTTCGCCGCCGGCAATGCCGATACCCAGAAGCTCACCCATTCTGTGCACAAAGTAGCCGCTCCCCTTTTCAAGGATTTTTCGGCTGTCTTCCTTGCTCATTGTAGACGCGTTTGGAATATCCCGCATTTTATCATTATAGATATCCCGCCATCGTTCCAGCGTCTCCTCTGTCACGGGGAACAGGGCGGCATCCGTCTCTGGCAGGCCGTCGCGGGATCTTACCATCTGCCAAACAGCAGTGTGCAAAGGATATGCCTCCAAAATGGAGTGCCCTTTTGCATAGATCCTTTCCGCACCTACCGCCTTGCAGAAGTCAACGCACTCGTCCACCAGCTCCTTCGGTTGGAGCGTATCCTGCAATGTAATATAGGCGATCCCCTTGTAGGGAATCTCCCGCAATACAAGGCTCGCTACACCGTGCGGGGTTGTAAATACAGGAATATCGCGCATTCTATCACCTCTTTGCTATTTATAATAGCACACAAAATACATCAACGGCAACTAATTTGTGTTTCCCAACAATTTTATCATCAAATGACTGGCTTTCTGTGTGTAAAAACTGGAAATTGACAAAATTAGCTTGATTTTCAGACTTTTACCTGTATAATGAGTTCCAGCCTGTTCATACAGAAGGGAGGTTCCTATATGAAGAAGATCATCTGCAAGAAGGAATATGATTCTGAAACCGCTACCGTAGTAAAGAAGTGCACCTACGGATACTACGGCGACCCCGCGGGTTATGAGGAGATCCTGTTCCAGACGCCCGGTGGCCTGTACTTTGTCTATGTTCGTGGCGGCGAGGTTTCTCCTTATCCCGGAGAAGATATCCAGCGCCTGGCCAAGGCAAAGGTGAACGAGTGGATCGAAAACCACTGATCAATACTTAGGCGAATCTTCAGGAGACTGCTATGGCAGTCTCCTTTTTTCTTGACAGATATGATATGATAATGGAAAGAAAACCTCAGAAAGGAGTGCGGTGTTTTGGATATTACGGTACATCCCATTGCAACGATGCGCAGCGATTTTCCAACCAAGTTCGGCATCCCCAGACAAAGCGGTTTGGTGGACAGTCTGCGTTCAACCATTGTGTTTGAAACTGAATACCGAAACCCGGATGCCCTAAGGGGCATGGAGGATTTCTCCCACCTTTGGATCATCTGGCAGTTCTCCGAGTCTGTCCGCGCAGATTGGACACCCACAGTGCGGCCGCCGCGTCTGGGCGGAAATACCCGTATGGGCGTGTTCGCCACCCGCTCCCCTTTCCGCCCCAACTCCCTTGGCCTTTCCTGCGTGCGTCTGGTCGGTTTGGAGCATACGGAGCAATATGGCACAGTGATCCATGTAGCCGGCGCGGATCTGATGGACGGCACGCCGATCCTTGATATCAAACCGTATATTCCCTACAGCGACTGTCACCCGGACGCACTTGGCGGTTTCACCGCAACTGCAGACGATTTTATTCTCAAGGTGGTTTTTCCCGAAGCGCTGCTGAAAAAGCTCCCTGAGAATAAGCAGGAGGCTGCCATCGCGGTTTTGTCCCACGATCCGCGGCCCTCTTACCAGCGCAGTCCCGAAAGAGTTTACGGACTGACCTTTGCCGGTTTTGACATTCGCTTTACTGTAGACGGAGATATACTGACTGTAAATGAGGTTGTCACGATATAGTTCCGGGCATATTCTTCTCTGCCTCAATACCGTCTGTTTAAGGAGTAATTTATGAATATTTTGATCTGTAATGTAGGCAGCACCTCGCTGAAATATCAGCTCTTTGATATGGACGCCGGAGAAAAAGTCCTTTGCGCGGGCGGTGCTGAGCGCGTGGGCGCAGTCAAGAGCACATTCTACCACAAGAACAGTATGACCGGCGATGCCCTACGCCAGGATGCCTGCTTCCCTACCCATCGGGAAGCTATCAGTGCCATGCTGGAGCAGCTGCTCAACGGCTGTATTTCCTCCCTCACAGAGATTTCCTGTGTAGGCTTTAAGGTTGTCCATGCAAAGGGTGTCACCGGTGTGCAATACCTCACAGAGGATGTACTGCAGGCGATGGCTGACTTCAACTCCGTTGCGCCTGCACACAACCCGCCCTATATTGCTGCCATTCGGCAGTTTAAGGAGCTGATGCCGGACACCCCTATGATCGGCTCTTTCGAAACTGCATTCCACGCACAGATGCCCCCGGAGGCCTACCTCTACCCCATCCCTCTGGAACTGAGCAAGGAGCATTCCATTCGCAGGTATGGTTTCCACGGCGCTTCTCTGGAGTATCTGTCAACCTGGACTGCTAAGGAAATGGGCCGTAATGACCTGAAGCTGGTCTGTTGCCATTTGGGTGGCAGCGGCAGCCTGTGCGCCGTAAAAAACGGCATCAGCATCGACACCACAATGGGAATGGGTCTCCAGTGCGGCGTGTTGCAGAATAACCGCATCGGCGACATGGATCCCTACATCATTTTCCACCTTGTGGAAGAATGCGGTATGGAATTAAGTGACGTCAAGAAGATGCTGCAAACCAAGAGCGGTCTTTATGGCATGTCCGGCGGCGTATCCAACGACCTGCGGGATATTCAGGAGCAAGCGGAGCTTGGCAATGAGGATTGCAAGAACGCTGTGAAAGCCTACGCCTACGGCATTAAGAAATACATCGGCGCGTATACCGCCGCGATGGGCGGCGTGGACGCCGTGGTCTTTGGAGGCGGCATTGGAAGAAACAGCGACTCCGTCCGGGCGCTGGCTCTGGAAGGCTTGGAGTGTTTGGGCATCCGCCTGGACGAAATTAAAAACCACAACGCAAAGGGCGGCGACGACATTTCCGCAGACGGCAGTCCGGTCCGGGTGTATGTAGTTGACACAAACGAAGAGATTATTGTAGCAAGGAAAGCAAGAGCCTTGCTCCTGGGATAAATAATAAGCGCTTCGGTTTTCACCGAAGCGCTTTTGTTATCTTATTTTTCCTTGTTCTTTGCGGCCTTCTTGGCTGCCTTTTCCTTTGCTCTCTGCTCCTGCGCCTTCTGTGCGGCCTCCTTGGCAGCGGCAGCAGCAGTTTCATTGGTGGACAGAGCCCACTTTGCAAACTCGATACGGACCTGGTCAGCACCGGTCTCAATCACAAACTTATCGCTCTTGACATCAACAACAGTACCGACGATACCGCCAATAGTGGTCACCTGGTCGCCGTTCTTCATACTGGAACGCATCTGCTCGGCTTCCTTCTTGCGCTTGTTCTCGGGACGGATGAGCATAAAGTAGAACACGCCAACCATAATCAGCAGCATAGGCAGCATGCCCAGCAAACCGCCGGTCGGTTCAGTTTCGGCTAAAAACATCAACATGGATTTCGCTCCTTTATTTTATAATACTGGTTTATTATAACATTCCTGCCACAAAAAGCAAGAATAATTTAGATTCTGCGGCTGAGTTTTTCAGAATATTCATTTCTAAAAGCGGCAAATGTGCCTTCATCCAGCGTATTTCTGATCCGCTCCATCAGCTTATTGTAAAAATACAGATTGTGCATCACGCACAGACGCATTGCCAGCATTTCCTCCGCAACAAATAAATGGCGGATATACGCTTTGGTATACCGTCGGCATACAGGGCAATCGCATTCCGGATCAATCGGAGACAGGTCCCTTGCGTACTTTGCATTTTTCAGGTTGATCGCGCCCTGCCAGGTAAACAATCTTGCATGCCGGGCATTTCTTGCCGGCATAACGCAATCAAAGAAGTCAACGCCTCTTGCAACCGCCTCAATGATGTTGGTGGGTGTACCGACGCCCATCAGATAGCGGGTCTTGTCCTTAGGCATGTGAGGTTCAACCGCCTCAATAATGTCATACATCTCCTCGGCAGTTTCGCCCACCGCAAGGCCGCCAATGGCATATCCCGGCAGATCCAGCTCGGCAATCCGCTTCATATGGTCCACGCGTATGTCGGCATAGGTGCCGCCCTGGTTGATACCCCAGAGCATCTGCTCCTTGTTTACTGTGTCCGGAAGGCTGTTCAGCCTGGCGTTCTCTGCCTTACAGCGCACCAGCCAGCGGTAGGTTCTGTCGGCGCTCTGCTTCACATACTCCCGGGGGGCAGGATTTTCAACACACTCGTCAAAGGCCATGCAAATATCAGAGCCAAGGTTGGATTGAATCTGCATACTCTCCTCAGGGCCCATAAAGATTTTATGGCCGTCGATGTGGGAGGCGAATGTGACACCTTCCTCCTTGATCTTACGCAAGGACGCTAAACTAAACACCTGAAATCCACCGGAATCTGTGAGGATCGGGCCATCCCATGTCATAAACTTGTGCAGGCCGCCACACTCTTTGACCAATTCATCACCCGGACGCAGGTGCAGATGATAGGTGTTGCTCAGTTCCACCTGACATCCAATGTCCTTCAAGTCTTTGGCGCTGAGAGCGCCTTTGATCGCACCCTGAGTGCCAACATTCATAAATACGGGGGTCTGGACAGTGCCATGGGCGCAGGTAAATACACCGCGGCGGGCAGACCCTTCGGTCTTTATCAGTTCAAACATAGGTATTCTCCTAAAGTATGCACATGGCGTCGCCAAAGGAGAAGAAACGGTATCTCTCCTGTACGGCCTGTGCATAGGCGTTAAGCACATTCTCTCTGCCGGCAAAGGCTGACACCAGCATCACAAGAGTGCTTTCAGGCAGATGGAAATTGGTGATAAGGCCGTCCATGGCCTTAAATGTATAGCCGGGGAAAATAAAGATCTCTGTCCATGCAGACTTTTCGCTGAATGTGCCGTCACTATTCACAAGGCTCTCCAATGTTCTGCAGGATGTGGTGCCGACACAGATCACACGGCCGCCTTCAGCCTTGGTGCGGTTCAGGAGCTCGGCAGTTTCAGCGCTCATCATACAAAACTCACTGTGCATATGATGATCCGCGATCTCGTCGGTCTTTACCGGTCGGAATGTACCCAGGCCAACATGCAAGGTGACGAAGGCAGTCTTGACACCCTTAGCACGGATTTTGTCAAGAAGTTCATTGGTAAAGTGCAGTCCAGCAGTAGGGGCTGCCGCAGAGCCGACCTCACGGGAATACACGGTTTGATAGCGTTCCTTGTCATTAAGCTCGGCCTTGATATACGGGGGCAGTGGCATCTTGCCCAACTGCTCCAGCACCTCAAGAAAAATGCCCTCATAATGGAACTCCACCACCCGGTTGCCATCCGGCTGGGCCTGGGTGATCGTGGCGGTCAGCTTTCCGTCACCAAATACGACCTGCTGGCCCTCCTGCAGCTTTCTGCCGGGCTTTGCAAGGCATTCCCATTTCTTGTTCCCCAGGTCTTTCAGCAACAGCAATTCCACCGCACCGCCTGTGGGGCGGTTGCCCAGCAGTCGTGCAGGCAAGACCCGGGAATCATTCATCACCAGGCAGTCTCCGGGATTCAAGTAATCAACGATATCATAAAAGTGCTTGTGGTCTACCGTTCCCGTCTGTCTGTCCAAAACCAACAGCCGTGAGGAATCTCTGGACTCCAGAGGCGTCTGCGCGATCAGCTCCTCCGGCAGGTCGTACCAAAAATCATGGGTTTTCAAAAATACCCCTCCAAAATCAAAGAATCAAACATTTGCAATAAATTATAGCCCATTTCACAATATTTTGCAACACGCAAATCTCACTCTTCCTGCATAGATTGACTTGGAGGTGTATTTTATGGGTAAGCCATTGTTTACCGGGGCTTGTACGGCCCTTGTGACGCCATTTCTTGAGGGAAAGGTAAATTATCCCATGGCAGAACAATTGCTGCGCAGGCAGCTGGAGGCAGGCATTCCCGCCGTCGTGATTGCCGGCACCACCGGCGAGTCCCCCACATTATCCGATGACGAAAAAATCGAACTCATTGGAAGATCCAAAGCATACGCAGGCGATGCCTGCAAGATTATAGCCGGTACCGGATCGAATGCAACCCAGCACGCAGTGGAACTGAGTATTGCCGCAGAAAAGGCCGGCGCTGACGCACTTTTAATCGTTTCCCCTTATTACAACAAGGCAACCGCCGACGGTCTCTTTGCCCACTATCTCACCATCGCCCACGCGGTCAGCCTGCCCGTCATACTCTACAATGTTCCGTCCCGCACCGGTGTAGATATTCCCGTTTCTGTGTACCAAAGGCTGTCTCGCGTGCCCAATATCGTTGGAGTCAAGGAGGCAAGCAGCGACATCACCAAAATTGCGCGGATCAGACACGCCTGTGAGCCGGATTTTACCGTGTGGTCCGGCAATGACGATATGATCGTACCCACAATAGCATCCGGCGGCAGCGGTATCATATCAGTACTGTCCAACATCTTGCCGGAGGAGACAAACGCAATGTGCCGGGCGGCGCTGAGTGGTGATATGGAAACCGCATCAACGCTTCAGCAGCAGCTTTTACCGCTTATTGATCTGTTATTCTGTGAGGTTAATCCCATTCCTGTTAAAGAAGCACTCAAATGCATCGGTTTTGATTGCGGCGGCTGCAGACTTCCCCTGTGCAAGCTCAGCAAGGAAAATCGGGAAAAGATCCGCTCATACTTCTCATAAGGATTCTATTTGTACATGAAAACACCCTGCTCATAAAAGCAGGGTGTTTTACATTATAGGATAAACCCCTCAAAGATCGGCAACCAGCCTTCAGCAACTGCCGTATCAAAGTCTTCTCTCCTACGGATCGTCCAGCTGACACCAAGCACGCCCCAGAGCTTTCGACAGATCAAATTGCTGATCGTCTTCCGATCCGCAAAGCGGTAAGCCACAAAATCCGGCCTTGTGAATACATTGAGAAGCTGATGTCGCATCGCAAACTTCACCAACCACGGCAAAGTGCTTTTGCTGCGGAAGAAGTTTTCTGTCAGCTGACCGCGAATGATATCCTTGCGGTGCTTTCTCAGCCAGGCGATACAGCGAGGGTCAAAGGACTCAATACAAAACGGGCCCTCATAACCACGCAAACAATCACAGGCCGTCCGACACAGCTGCGCATAGTTGTCATTATGGGATTTAAGCTCTATGATCAGCGGCACTTTTCCTTGTACATAGTCCAGCACCTGAGATAGCAGTGGGATCGTCTCATCTGTTCCTTCCAAAGGGTAATCGCACAGTTGATCCGCGGTCATTTCCTCAATGCACATATCGGCGCCGGCAGTGCGTTTCAGTGAAGAATCGTGAATCACGGCAAGATTGCCGTCTGCCATCAGGTGGACATCCAGTTCCATGCCATAGCCTGCATCCCTGGCGGCTCGAAATGCTGCCATGCTGTTTTCCGGAATGCCATCGCTGTGGAGTCCCCTGTGTGCGTAGTACCACCCTTGCAGCGCAGGGAGGTCTTTATGCCCCGTTCTTCCCTTCAAAACGAACAGATACAGCGCCATCAGCGCCAAAAGCACGACGAGGATGGTCATTACAGTCAATCCTCCGTGTCAAAGGCTTCCAGGCCCTTCTTAGCTACAACCTTGTTATCGCCGTGCTTGACAAACAGCATCGTGACAAAAGAGGCTGCAACAAAGATTGATGCGTACGGGAACAAAACGCCCATGCCAAGCTTGTCCATCAAAAAGCCTGAGACCATAGGTGTGATGGTCTGTGCCGCCATAGAGGCAGTATAGTAATAGCCCGTGTACTTGCCCACATCTCCGTCGGAGCAAAGCTCCACAACCATGGGGAAGGAATTGACATTGATGGTTGCCCAGGCAAAGCCCGCCAGCACAAAGATGCCGATCATCAAAACCACAGAGGTCTGCGCCGTCACAAACTGCGCCAGGAAGAAAGCTACCGTCAGCATCGCAACACCAATTAGGATTGCTTTCTTTCTGCCGATTTTAGAGGACATAATGCCCACAGGCACAAAGGATACAATCGCAGCGGCGGTGCCGATCATAAGCGTAATGTTAAAGTCTTTACCAAGGCGGTTTGATGCATAAACACTATACTTACTGCTCACGGCGTTATAGCCGAAATACCACAAAATTACAGAAGCCAAAAGCAAAATCAGGGATATCTTCTCGCCCTTGGTAAGCTTGCGCCTGGGCGCAGCATCCACTTCTTCATTGGCCGTATCCAGCTTAGCGGACTCCTCCAGGGCCTCCCTGCACCACGCAGGCTCTTTTACCTTCACGAGGAAAATAATCAGCGCAACGATCATGAGGCCTGCAACCGCGCCGAAATAGCCGATATAGCTCATCATCGCATTTCGGGTAGCATCCGTTGCAAACACTTTGCCCAGCACCAAAACAAGGATGCCGCCGGTATAACCCATCAAATTAATGATGGCATTTGCCTTGCTGCGCAGAGGTTTCACCGTCACGTCGGGCATCAACGCAACTGCGGGAGAGCGGAAAACAGCCATTGCAATCAGAAGCAGGAACAAAATACCCACAAACAAAACTAATGTCTGGGGATTCTCCGCCGTGATCTGTCGGACATATGCCTGCCGTGCGGGTACCACATAATCCACATAGTCTGCATTTGTCACTTTCTTGCCGTCTTCGTTGAGGATCTCACTTTTGATATTAACGAAATCTTCTCTGGAGATCTCCTGAGACAGGACAAAATGCTCCTCAGTGAAGGTTGCGGTCTCCTTATTGGGCTTTATGATCTTCTGATCCGCTTGGGAATCGTAGATAATACCAAGGGCCGCGGAGTCATCCACAACAGACACCTTTTCAATGTTCTTCAGTTGGGCAAAGTCTGCCATAGACAGGGCAACAAGGAGAATGACCGCTGCGATCGTGCCCACGCGGATAAAGGGCGTACGCCGGCCGCTGCTGCCTTTATGCTTGTCCGAAAGCGTACCGAAAAGAGGCAGCAAAAACAGCGCAAGGATATTATCCAGCGCCATGATCGCACCGGACCAGAATTGGGACATACCGAACTTGTTGGTCAAAATCAGAGGTATGATGCTGTCGTAGGCCTGCCAGAACGCCAAAATGAGAAAAAAGGCAAAGCCTACATAGATTGTCCGTTTGGTATTGAGTTTCATATGATAACCTCCAAACCTTTCCATATCACTACTAGTATAAACAATTTGTACCCATATGTCTAGAAAAAATAAGCGGCGCATAATGCGCCGCTTATCAAAATCAAGCCAAAATCGCTTTTTGGAAAACCTTTTTGCCCTTGCGGATCTTCACGCCCTCTTTGAGCATTTCTTCCGTCACCGCAAACTGGGCGCTGGGTACTTTTTCGTCGTTGACAAGCACACCGCCCTGCTCCACCAGCTGGCGAGCCTGTTTGTTGGAAGGCGCAAGGCCGCACAGAACCATAAGGTTCAGAATGCCGATCTTGCCGTCAGTCAGCTGATCGGCAGCAATCTCGGTAGTAGGCATATTGGCATCATCACCGCCGCCCACAAAGAGCGCCTTAGCTGCTGCCTGAGCATTAACTGCTTCCTCTTCACCGTGGACAAGCTTGGTCAGTTCGTATGCCAGAATCTCCTTAGCGGTATTCAGCTGAGCATCCTTCCAGTCATCCATCTCATTGATCTGCTCCAGGGGCAGGAAGGTCAACATGCGGATGCACTTGAGAACGTCATTGTCGTCCACATTCCGCCAGTACTGATAGAACTCAAAGGGTGTGGTCTTGTTGGGGTCCAGCCATACAGCGCCCTTTGCGGTCTTACCCATCTTCTTGCCCTCAGAGTTCAGCAGCAGTGTGATGGTCATTGCGTGGGCGTCCTTGCCCAATTTGCGACGGATCAGCTCGGTGCCGCCCAGCATGTTGCTCCACTGGTCATTGCCGCCGAACTGCATATTGCAGCCATAGTTCTGATACAGGTAGTAGAAGTCGTAGGACTGCATAGGCATATAGTTGAACTCAAGGAAGGACAGGCCCTTCTCCATTCTCTGCTTGAAGCACTCAGCGCGAAGCATATTGTTCACAGAGAAGCAGCCACCGATCTCACGGATAAAGTCCACATAGTTCAGCTTCAGCAGCCAGTCGCCATTGTTGACCATCATTGCCTTGCCTTCGCCAAACTCGATAAACCGCTCCATCTGCTTTTTGAAGCAGGCGCAGTTGTGCTGAATGGTCTCCTCGGTCATCATAGAGCGCATATCGGTGCGGCCGGAGGGGTCACCGATCATAGCCGTGCCGCCGCCGATCAGAGCAATGGGCTTGTTGCCTGCCATCTGCAGTCGCTTCATCAGACACAGAGCCATAAAATGTCCCACATGGAGAGAGTCGGCGGTGGGGTCGAAGCCGATATAAAATGTGGCTTTGCCGTTGTCGATCATCTCGCGGATCTCTTCTTCATTGGTGACCTGGGCGATAAGGCCTCTTGCCACCAGCTCGTCATACAGTTTCATATTTCGTTCCTCCAAAAAATAAACCCTCTGTCCTTGCGGACAGAGGGCGTAAAATACGCGGTACCACCTCTGGTTTGGCGCAGTCTCGCGGCTGCACCCTCACGGTGTTCACAACACCTGGCTGTATCGGGCCGGCCCGTCCTTCCCTACTGCTGTTTCGGGAAAGCCGCTCAGGGAGGTAGCTTCAGCAGATCCTGCGTTGCCTCTCACCAACCGGCAACTCTCTGACAGCAAGGAAAATGCTTACTTCATCCCGTCATTGCGTTTAGGATATCCTAGCAAATCTTTATCCGTTTGTCAAGCCTTGGCAAGAAGCATCTCGCCTGCGCTCTTGAGGGTCGTTTCTGTGATATTCGCGCCGCCGATTATCCGGGCCAGTTCCCGTTTTCGGCCTTCAAAATCCAAGGGTGTGACGCTTGTATAGGTACGGCCGCCCCGCTCCTGCTTTGCGATCAGCAGATGCGTATCAGCAAGTGCCGCCAGCTGGGGTAAGTGGGTCACGCAAAGCACCTGCTTGTTAGCAGCAACATTACGAAGCTTTTCTGCCACCTTTTGGGCAGCACGGCCGGATACACCGGTGTCCACCTCATCAAAAATCAATGTAGGCACTTTGTCCTGCTCCGCCAGCACATTCTTCATTGCCAGCATAATCCGCGCCAACTCACCGCCGGAAGCAACCTTACTCAGGGGCTTCAGCGCCTCGCCTGCGTTTGCGGACATATAAAATGCCACAGTATCCATACCGATGGCCGTCAGTTCTGTCTCTTCAAAATGGCACTTAAACTGCACCTTGGGCATATCCAGCTGAGCAAGTTCTGTAAGGATCCGCTGAGAGAGAATATCTGCCGTGAGCATACGACTTCTGCGAAGCTGCAGCGCAGCATCAGTAGCTTCCTGCTCCGCCTTGGCAAGCTTCTTCTTCAGCCGGTCAATGGTGTCGTCAGCAAACTCGATCTCATCCAGCTCCTTTTGCGCATCTGCAAGATACGCAAGGATCTCCCGACAAGTGGCGCCATACTTTCGGCGCAGGCGGTGGATCACATCCAGCCGGCTTTCGATCCGCTCCAGTTCGTCTGCGGAATAGCTCATATCATCCCGGGCATCTCTCAGCTCCTCGGCTGCATCCTGCACCTGATACATCAGATCTGCCACCCGATCGTGGAGAGCAGCAAGGCTATCGGTAAAGCGGGAGAGGCGGGCCAATTCCCGCTCTGCATCCGCCAGCAGGGATGCCGCACCATCTGAGTCCTCATCTCCGTAGAGACAGGCAACAGCAGCATTCATACCGTCGCTGAGCTTCTCGGCATTCTGCAGAATCTTCCGGCGCTGCTCCAGCTGCTCATCCTCGCCATCCTGCAGGTCAGCTTTCGAGATCTCCTCGATCTGATAGCGGAGAGTCTCCATCCGACGAAGCTTTTCTCCCTCGTCCATACTCATACGGCGGATCTCATTTCGCAGTTGGATTACAGACTGATACTGCTCAAAATACCCATTCAGCAACTGCTCATTTTCCCCAAAGGTGTCCAAAAAGGTCAAGTGGCTGCTTTCATCAAAAAGGGACGCGGAATCATGCTGGCCGTGAATGTCGATCAGCTGCGCACCCAATTTCCGCAGAATGGAGACTGTCACCAGAGATTCATTCACTCTGCAGATATTCTTGCCGTCTGTGTAGATCTCCCGATGGACTATCACCTCGGGATCGTAGGGCACGCCGTTTTCGGAAAACCAAGTTAGTTCCGGTACATCAGTGAAAACGCCTCTTACCAGCGCCTTATCAGCGCCAGTACGGATCATATCCCGGTAGGCACGCTCACCCAAAATCGCAGAGATCGCGTCAATGACAATGGATTTGCCTGCGCCGGTCTCACCAGTCAGAACATTAAAGCCGGCATCGAAGGAGATGTCTGCACACTCGATAACCGCGATATTCTCAATATGCAGAAGGCTTAGCATGCCAGGCTCCTCCTCAGTTCAGCAAACTCTTGATCTCGCCGCAGAACGACGCTGCCGCATTCACATCCCGCATAACGACCATCACCGTATCATCGCCGGCAAGGCTGCCCACAACTGCGCTCATATTCATCGCATCAATGGCAGATGCGGCCGCCGATGCCAGGCCCGGCAGAGTGCGGATAATGATAATATTCTGGGCGTAGTCGAAGCCAACCACACATTCCCGGAAAATGGTATTCATCCGGTTTGAGAAAGAACCGCTCAGCTCGCTGGAAGATGTGGTGTAGCGGTATGTTCCCATATTGGTCAGTTCTTTGACGATCCGCAGCTCCTTAATATCTCTGGAGATCGTAGCCTGCGTACCACGGAATCCGGCATCCTGCAGAGCTGCCAGAAGCTGTTCCTGGGTTTCTATGTTCTTGTTGGAGATGATCTCCAGTATCTTAGCTTGTCTTTGACTTTTCATATCTATTACCTCATCCGATACGGAACTTCATATTGACCACATCGAAGAAACTGCGGTCCTTCAAACGCACCAGTTTGGTGCACAGATTGGATTTGCGAATAATTGCCGTGTCTCCCATATTCATGCGCAGAGCTTTGCCCCCGTCCACGGACAGGTAGGCATTACGCCGTGCATTATGGGTCATTGCGACAGATACCGTTCGCTTGTCGGACACTACAATACACCGGCTGGCAACATCGTGGGCGCAGATGGGCGTCACCAGTATACTGTGGGCGTCCGGCTCAACGATCGGGCCACCGGCAGAAAGGCTATAGGCCGTAGAGCCCGTGGGGGTTGCCACGATGATGCCGTCGCCGCCGCATTCCATTGCCTGCACATCGTCGCACTTGACCGACAGATGTACGATCCTTGCAACGGCGCCCTTTGTGATTGCAACATCGTTCAGACACAGGTCATGGAAAATAATATCTCTGTCTCGAAGGACCGTCACATCCAGCATCATGCGGTTGTCGATAGTATAGTCTCCGGTAGCGATCCGGGCCAACTGGGAAAGCTCTGTGCTCTCCAGTTCTGCCATAAAGCCCATCGTGCCGATATTCACACCCAGCACAGGGATTCCCTGACGGGTTGCCGCTTTTGCCATATGCAGAAGCGTTCCGTCGCCGCCGAAGCAGATGACCATAGACGCATTAGGCAATTCTCTGTCCATCCGGGAGAAACGAATATCCCGGGGCAGATCGTAGCTCCTATCCACCTCAAAAGGCAGGCACACGCGGGTATCGATGCCCGCTTCCTTCAGTACAGAAAGAGCCTGGCGGAGCGTTTCAAAGTTCTTATCCCGGTAGGGATTGGGGGATAAAATCACGCGGTTCATTCTCTTCACCCCTTCAATGTCTCGTGAGCATTGGCTACGACCAACGCCGTATCCGGCTCTATGGCGGGTTTGTCATCCAATGTCAAATGAGCCAAAAACTCAATGTTTCCCTCCGGGCCCTTCACCGGAGAGAAGGTCAGACCGAGAATCGTAAAGCCGATCTGCTGGGTGAGGGCAACGAAATTGTCCAGCACTTCCTTATGGATCGCAGGATCCCGGACGACGCCCTTCTTTCCCACCTTTTCCTTCCCTGCCTCGAACTGGGGCTTGATCAGGCACAGCACCTGTCCGGTGGGTTTCAAAAATGTCTTGATTACCGGCAGAACAATCCGCAGAGAAATGAAACTCACATCAATGACCGAAAGATCCAGGGGTTCACCAAGGTCTTCCGGCGTCACATACCGCACATTGGTGCGTTCCATAACTACTACACGGGGATCGGAACGGATCTTCCAGTCCAGTTGTCCATAGCCCACATCGATGGCAAAGACCTTGCTGGCGCCCTGCTGAAGCAGGCAGTCGGTAAATCCGCCTGTAGAGGCGCCGGAATCGCTGCACACATAGCCTGTAGGATCGACGCCAAAGTCACGAAGTGCTTTTTCGAGCTTCAGCCCGCCCCGGCTTACATAGGGGCAGCTGCCATTGCGGACCTCAATGGCAACACTCTCTTCAAAGGATGTGCCGGGCTTGTCCGCTTTCTGACCGTCCACATACACAAGGCCACTCATAATAATCGCCTGTGCCTTGGTGCGTGTATCGGCATGACCCTGTTCCACCAGAAGGACATCCAGCCGCTTTTTAATTTTCAACTTGATGCACCCCCATAACAAAATCAGCAATTTTCTCGGTACTCAGACCGCAATGGTCATACAGAGCATCCATAGAGCCGTGGCCAATGTATCTGTTGCCAAGGTCAATTCCCCGTACAGTACAGTCTGGACGAATCTGCTGAAGCCTATATGCCAGTTCCTGGCAGATGCCACAATTTCCGCTGACCTCTTCCAGGACCACAACATCGGTGTCGTCAGGCAGAAGTTCAGCAATTTTCTCTGCCTGCAACGGCGCAAGCTGCGTTAAGCGCAGAACGGCAGCCTCAACGCCCTTTTGCGACAACTCTTCCGCAGCCACAAGGGCGTTGTTCACAAGCACTCCATAGGTAAGCAGGACAACATCTTTGCCCTCCCGGTGGCACACCACCGGCGCCAAGGAATCGGCGCTCCAGGCGGAATCAGAATACCCCCGGTCACCGCCTCTGGGATAGCGGATTGCAACAGGACCTGTCTGCTCCTCTGCCGCCCAAAGGAGCATCTGCTGCAGTTCCTTGCAGGATGCAGGTGCAAGGAGTGTCATACCCGGCGCATGGCGCAGGAATCCAACATCATAAATGCCGTGGTGGGTCTCTCCGTCCTCCCCTACAAGGCCTGCTCTGTCAACAGCAAAGATAACATGCTGTTTCAGCATACAAATATCCTGCAGGATCATATCGTAGGCTCTTTGCAGGAATGTGGAATACAGGGCTACCACAGGAAGCATCCCCTGTTTTGCAAGGCCGCCCGCCATAGAAACCGCATGCTCTTCTGCAATACCCACATCAAAGAGCCGCTTAGGATATCTGTTTTTGAAATCAAGCAGACCCGTACCGCCGGGCATAGCCGCTGTAATGGCGCAGAGCTTTTCGTTTCGTTCCGCAAGCTCAAGCATCGTGCTTCCAAAGCGGTCGGAGAAGGTTTCTGTTTTTTTAGCAAAAGGCTCGCCGGTCTCGGGATCAAACTTACCGATTCCGTGGAACAGTTTGGGATGCTCCTGGGCTGGGGCATACCCTTTGCCCTTCTGAGTAATAGCATGCAGAACTACAGGGCGTTTCATATCCCGGGCAGCGCTGAGCAGCTCAATCAGCTTCTCTGTATCGTGACCGTCCACCGGGCCCAGGTAAGTAAATCCCATACTCTCAAATATGGTTGAAGGGATCAACATTCTTCTTGCTTCGTCTTTCAGTGAGCGCAGTAGCTTCTCAACACCACGACCACCGGGAAGCTTTTCCAGGAATGCCTTTGTGTTCCGTTTCATTCCCAGGTACTTGGATTTGACGCGAAGCTGTCTTAAATGGGAAGCCATACCGCCCACATTCTTGTCGATGGAGAGTGCATTGTCATTGAGAATGATCACCATCGGCTCATGACTGACAGCCGCATCATTCAGCCCTTCATAGGCAATTCCGCCGGTTGCTGCGCCATCACCCAGCAGAGCAACCACATGGTAGTCTTCTTTCTGCATCGTTCTGGCCCGCGCCATACCCAGCGCAATGGAGACCGAGCTGGAAGCGTGACCGGCGACAAAGGCATCGGTATCGCTTTCGCAGGGCTTGGGGAAACCGGCCATACCGCCAAACTGGCGCAGTGTCGCAAAATCAGCTTGGCGACCGGTGAGCATTTTATGGACATAGGACTGGTGTCCCACATCAAATACAAGTCTGTCGGTGGCAGTATCAAAGACAGTCTCAATTGCCACAGTCAGTTCGACAACGCCCAGATTGGAGGCCAGGTGGCCGCCAGTTTTCGAAACACCGGAGACCAAAAACTCCCGTATTTCCTGACAAAGCCTGACTCTGTCAGATGCATTCAGGGCCTTCAGCTCCTGATGGTTATGGATTTTCTCTAACAATGTATTCATAGGTAGCAATACCTTCTCTTTATGAATGGTTCATCGCGTAAGGAAACCTCAAATGGCAAAGTGACGATCGCCATAGGGGATCTACAACGTATATAAGCGGATTGTATATTATCCTAGCACAAAACCGGTAAATATACAAGTATATTTTGCATATTTGCATAATTTTGCAGTCAAGCACTGATTTCCTCTGCATATTCATAAGGTGGGTGTGTCATTATTGCAGGTGATTTCCATACTAAAAGAAAAAAGCCATCCCGGTTGGGATGACTTTTCTTTGCAGACTAAACCTATTTTTGATACAAATGCACGCCCTTTTGAGGCTAGGGGGTGCAACGTCAAACCACGCCAAGGAATTGTATTGCAATTAATATGGTAATATAAAGTAATGTGCCGCTACTCTATTTCATAGTATTTACCGACTATACTTTCGAGTTCTTCTTCGTCGCAACTAAAGTGTGTGGCAGATATGCACTTACCATCGGCATCAAAGGTTTGACCGAATCCGCCGCACGAATAAAAGGTGTACTGGCCATTAGAAAAGTTGATTCTTACAACCCAATCACCGTAATAAAAACTGGGGTCAACTGCTGCAATAACAATGATGATAGAATCAGAAAATTTCAATTTTGAAAAATCATCTAAAAAGTCTTCTTTATCTTCTTCCGGTATAGTAAAGGCAGGTTCAATGCTTGCATCAAATCCTGAAGAATGTGATGATTCTGGATTGCGCAAATCATAAAACTGCACAGAAACTACTTCTTCAGAGGGGATATCATAATACTTTGTCAGGGGAATTATGATGCAACCACACAGAGATACAATCAAAACAATGGACATAAGCACAAACAAAAATGATTTATAAGCTTTCATAATCTCTCCTCCTTTATAGGCATTATACCACAAAAGGAAAATAACCGCAACCGTATATCAATGTTGGGTTTATTCTCTCTTCGTTTCGCAAAAGAAAAAAGCCATCCCGGTTGGGATGACTTTTCTTTGGCGGAGAAGGAGGGATTTGAACCCTCGATACCCTTTTGGGGTATACACGATTTCCAATCGTGCGCGCTCGGCCAGCTACGCGACTTCTCCATATTGACCGCGATTGCAGTCAGCCTGTGTATAATACTCCATTTGATCCCGTTTGTCAACCCCCATTTTACAAAATCCTTCCGCCTTTGTGGCCGAAAAATCAGTTGACATCGGGCATATTTCTGTATATAATGTTATCGCTTTGCATATCTGCTAGTGTAGCACAGTCGGTAGTGCATCTCACTCGTAATGAGAAGGTCGCCTGTTCGAGTCAGGTCACTAGCTCCAAAACTGCCCCGCCTATGATTCGGCGGGGCAGTTTTTTATTTGTTTTCCGAAAGGATCAATTCCAGAGCCGTACGGACAGTAGCATTCCGCACCTCTTCCCTATCCCCTGTAAAATGGTACTCCTTGGCGTAGGACTTTGCGCTGTCGCAGTATCCAACGAAGACCGTACCTACAGGATTTCCAAAGGCATCGCCGCCGGGGCCTGCCAGGCCGGTGACCGAAACAGCCACATCTGCGTCAAGGCGCTCTCTTGCTCCCACCGCCATGGCCAGGGCCGTCGGAGCAGATACTGCGCCGTAGGTGTCAAGCAATTGCCGGTCAACGCCAAGAATCGTTTCTTTCACCCAGTTGGTATAAGCGATAATCCCGCCCTTAAACACCTGGGAGCTTCCCGGGACCGCAGTCAGCGCCGCACCGATCCCGCCGCCTGTGCAGCTTTCCGCTGTCACGAGTGTCTTGCCGGACAGAGCGGCCAAAGCATCACATATAAGGTGCGTCATCGTACTTCACCGTAATTTTCTCCACTGTCTCCAGCGCCTGAGCAATCAGAGCCTCGCGGTCGAGTTTCTTTTCCGCATTGATCAGCTGGCCGATGGCGGGCTTTGTCTTGGGGTGCTTGGGAGTAAAGACTGTGCAGCAATCTTCATAGGGCAGCACGGATGTTTCCATGGTGCCGATCTTCCGGGCAATGGTGACGATCTCCTCTTTATCCATACCGATCAGCGGCATAAACACAGGAATATCCACAACCGCGCCGGTCACCTGCATAGCCTGCATGGTCTGGCTGGCCACCTGTCCAAGATTCTCACCGGTGATCAGCGCGCCGCAGCCATCCTGCAACGCAATCCGCTGGGATATCTCCATCATAAACCGGCGCATAATCAGAGTAAAGAACTCCTCCGGACAGTTATCCCGGATTGCCTCCTGGATCTGGGTGAAACCGACGATATTGACGGTCATCCTGCCGCAGTATCTGGTGACGAGTCTAGCCAGCTCCATAACCTTGTCCTTGGCCAGCTGGGAGGTATAGGGATAGGAGAAGAAATGGACGCACTCCACTTCCACGCCTCGCTTTGCGATCATATAAGCCGCCACAGGAGAGTCGATGCCACCGCTGAGCAGGCACATCGCACGGCCGCCCACGCCGGTGGGCAGACCGCCTGCTCCAGGCTCGGCAGGTCCGTGGACATAGGCCGCAAGGTCACGGACTTCAACATATACCGTATAGGCAGGCTTACGCACATCCACCTTGCAGTTGGGATGGGCTTCCGCCAGTCTGCCGCCTATTTCCTGGGAAATCTCAATGGAAGTCAACGAAAAGCGTTTATCAGAACGCTTGGATTCCACCTTGAAGGACGGTGCACAGTCCAGGTCGTCACCTAAATACTCTTCAATGGTTTCATAAATCTTATCAATGTCTTTCTCGCAGGAGCGGCAGCGGCACAGGCTGACCAGGCCGAAAATGGTATGGCAGGCATCCCATGCTCCATCCATATCGCACATTTCGTCCATAGGCTCCACATAAACTGTGGACTGCATCAGATACACATCAAAATTGCCATAGGATTTCATTCTGCGGCGAACATTCTGGCGCAGCTTGTCTTCAAACTGGCGCTTATTCGCTCCCTTTAGGACGATCTCGCCCAGTTTAAGCAAAAAAATCTCTTTCAAGTCATATTCTCCGTTTCTTATAATTCTACCGTGCGGTACTGAATCGCCTCTGCAATATGGGAAGCAGTGATCTGTTCAGATTCTTCTAAATCCGCTATGGTTCGTGCTACTTTCAGTATTCTGTCATAGCTGCGCGCTGTTAGGCCGAAGGCATCAAAGGCCTGTCTCATCAGCACTTCACTCTCTTCGTCCAGCCTACAGTATGCCCGCAACTCATCGGGGCCCATACGGGCGTTGCACAGGCAACCAAAATCCCCAAAACGCCTGCGCTGGCGGTTTCTTGCTGTATTGACTCTTTCTTTTATGGCGGCGGAGGGCTCTGCCTCCTCACGACGGCGGAGATCCTCAAAGTTTACCGCCGGCACTTCCATGATGATATCAATTCTGTCTAGGAGCGGACCGGATATCCTGCTGCGGTAGGAATTGACAGACATCTCAGAGCATGTACATCTGCCGGACGGGTCGCCGTACCAGCCGCATTTGCATGGATTCATAGCGCACACAAGCATAAACTCCGCAGGATATGTGACCGACCCGGAGACCCGGGAAATGGTCACCTGTCCGTCCTCCAAAGGCTGACGCATCATGTCCAGCGTATCCTTATGAAACTCCGGAAGCTCGTCCAGGAACAGCACACCGTTGTGGGCAAGAGAGATTTCACCCGGCTTGGGATTCGTTCCACCGCCGGCAAGGCCTGCGTTGGAGACTGTGTGGTGAGGACTGCGGAAGGGTCTGTTCATCACAAGGGGAGATTTCGCAGACAGCATCCCCATTACAGAGTAGATCTGTGTCACCTCCAGGGATTCCTCCCAGGTCATATCCGGCAGGATTGACGGCAGGCGCTTACTGAGCATGCTTTTGCCGGAGCCGGGAGGGCCAATGAGCAGAATGTTGTGGCCACCGGCAGCGGCAACCTCCATTGCCCGTTTTACATCCTCCTGACCAAGCACATCCTTAAAATCAAGAAGAGCATTCTCTCTGCGCTCCGGAACCCAGATGGGTTCTTCCACCAGTTCCGTTTCACCGTTTAAGGCATCTGCTAACTCCTTGACGGTACGCACGGGAATAATGGCAGGTCCTCTGGCAAGAGTTGCTTCCGGCGCGTTTTCTGCGGGCACATACACCCTTTCGAAACCGGCGCGTTTCGCTGCGATTGCCATAGGAAGCACACCGGAAACGGGACGGATCTGTCCGTCAAGACTCACCTCACCGAGAAATGCGCTGGAGGATCGCGGTCTTTGGATCGCTCCGCAAGCAGACATGATGCCCAGAAGGATCGGCAAGTCATAATGGGTGCCTGCTTTTTTAAGTCCGGCAGGGGCAAGGTTCACTGTGATTCTGCCAGTTGGGAACTTCATGCCACTGGTCTTGACCGCAGCGCGGACCCGTTCTCTGGCCTCTTTCACCGCTGCGTCAGGCAATCCAACGATATCAAATGCAGGCAGCCCGTTGGTAATATAGCACTCAACGGAAATGGGATTTCCCTGGATGCCGTTGACACCCATGGTGTTGATACTGCAGATCACATCATTACCCCCTTTTTGCATACTTTTTTTACATCATACCCCATTGCAGGAAAAAACTCAATTCTTTTTTCCCACAATTTTGACAGTTTCTGCCGCACACAAAAATATTTTAAAATATTTATATGGGTATTTTGCTTTTTTTGACGGAATATCGCGCCTTTCGACTTTACAAAATCAATTTGAAGTGGTATGATAGGTGGGTTGAAAATTGATTACTTTTAGGAGGTATTTCATTTTGGCAAGAAAATTCAAAACAATGGATGGCAATACCGCTGCCGCCCACGTCAGCTATGCCTTTACTGAGGTTGCTGGCATCTACCCCATTACCCCCTCCAGCCCCATGGCCGACTATGTTGACCAGTGGTCCGCTGCAGGTCGTAAGAACATCTTTGGCGACACTGTAAAGGTCGTTGAGATGCAATCCGAAGCCGGTGCTGCAGGTACTGTTCACGGCTCTTTGGCCGCCGGTGCTCTGACCACCACCTATACCGCTTCTCAGGGTCTGCTGCTGATGATCCCCAACATGTACAAGATCGCAGCCGAGCAGCTGCCCACCGTGTTCCATGTCTCCGCCCGTACCGTTTCCACCCACGCTCTGAACATCTTCGGCGATCACTCCGACGTCATGGCCTGCCGCCAGACCGGTTTCGCCATGCTGGCCGAGACCAATACTCAGGAGGTTATGGATCTGGGCGCCGTTGCTCACCTGGCATCCATCGAGGGCCGTGTTCCCTTCATTAACTTCTTCGACGGTTTCCGTACTTCTCACGAGATCCAGAAGGTTGCTATCTGGAAGTCGGATCGTAGCCATGTCGTTCTGTGGGCCAAGGAGTT
>JAZNAK010000023.1:0-26831 GCA_045586485.1 Faecousia sp.
AACGAATTGCGCAAGGCAGACATTCCGGAAGAGCTTCTCCGTGAGGCAAATGCCTATTCAGAAACCGGCGATCCGGAGATTTTGGAGATCCGCAGCCGCTATGAGGCACTTTTGAACAAGTATAAATCGGAAATGGCAGAGGAGGCCCAGAAGGTGCGGGACGCAGGCGGTCTGTTCATCATCGGCACCGAGCGCCACGAATCCCGCCGGATTGACAACCAGCTTCGCGGCCGTTCCGGACGTCAGGGTGACCCGGGCGAAAGCAAGTTCTATCTGAGCCTGCAGGACGATTTGATGCGCCTGTTCTCCTCGGACCGTATTATGGGCATTATGGACTCTCTGGGTCTGGACGAGGACACCCCCATTGACGCGAAAATGCTCTCCGGCGCGGTGGAAAACGCCCAGCGCAGTGTGGAGAGCCGGAACTTCCGTTCCAGAAAGAGCGTGCTGGAATATGACAACGTGATGAACACCCAGCGGGAGGTCATCTACGCCCAGCGGCAGAAGGTGCTGGACGGAGAGGATCTGCGGGAGAGCATTTTGTCAATGCTCCGGGAGATCATTGACAGCGCCGTGGCGGAAGCCGCCAGCGAAAACGGCGGCAAGATGGACGCTGCCAGCCTGGTGGCTCTGGAAAAGGAGTTTGCCGGCGTGTTCATTCCTCTGGGCGTCCGTGTGGAGGGTAAGCAGGTGGAGGATACCGCCGATTACCTCTATGACCTGGCCCTGCAGACCTATGAGAAGAAGGAAGCCCAGTACGGCGCAGCCACTATGCGTGAGCTGGAGCGGGTTGTGATGCTACGGGTGGTGGACGAGTACTGGATGGACAATATTGACGCCATGGACGATCTGAAGCAGGGCATCGGCCTGCGGGCCTACGGCCAGCACGATCCGGTCATCGCCTATAAGGAAGAGGGCTATCAGATGTTCCAGGCTATGGTCACTGCCATCCGGGAGGAGACGGTGCGCCGGATCTTCCGGATTCAGCTAAGACCTGCCCAGGAAGTGAAGCGGGAGAAGGTGGCCAAGGAGACCGGCGCCGTGGGCACCGCAGACTCCGTGGTGAAGAAGCAGCCTGTCCGGGCCACCAACAAGGTAGGCCCCAACGACCCCTGCCCCTGCGGCAGCGGCAAGAAGTATAAAAAGTGCTGCCGGGATAAGGATATCGCCGCCGGTTTGGAAAAGTAAGCTATGTCACTGATCACAAAAAGACAAGGATCTCTCGAATATCTGGCCGCTGCCGGAATTGCCGCGCCCCACGCCTTTACCACAAGGCACGGCGGTGTGAGTACGGGGCATCTGACCAGCTTGAACCTGGGCGCCAACCGGGGTGACCGGATGGAGAATGTGGAGGAAAACTACCGCCGGGTAGCATCGGCGCTGGGATTTTCTTTGGAAAAGGCTGTGCTGGCCCATCAGATCCACACGGATATCGTCCGGGTGGTGACGGAAACAGATTGCGCCGGCAGCCTTTCCCACAGGGACTATCCCCAGTGCGACGCCCTGGTGACCAACACGCCGGGACTTGCCCTGGTGGTCTTTACTGCCGACTGCACTCCGGTGCTGCTTTACGATCCCGTCACCGGCGCTGTGGGCGCCGCCCACGCAGGCTGGCGGGGAACTGCCGCCGGCATCGTAAAGAAGACCGTGGAGACCATGGTCGATGCTTTTGGGGCAGAGTCTGCCAACATCCGCGCCGCCATCGGCCCCAATATTGGCTTTTGCTGCTTTGAGACAGATGCCGATGTGCCGGAAGCCATGATCGCCGCTTTGGGGGAGGACGCAAAGCCCTTTATCCGCCCAGAAGGGGAGAAGTTCCGCGTGGACTTAAAAGGCATTAACGCCCTGTGGCTCCGCCGCAGCGGCGTCACCCAAATAGAAATTGCCACCGAATGCACCGCCTGCGCGCCGGAGCGGTTCTGGTCTCACCGGGTCACCCGGGGAGAGCGGGGGTCTCAGGTGGGTATCATTGTATGTAAGGAGGGGAGAAGATGAAAAAGGCGTTCGCGCTGCTGCTGTGCCTGTGCCTGGTGCTCACCGGCTGCGCTGCTCCGGCAGCACCCCACGAGCCTACCGGCGACGGCCTCAGCTATGATGACGACTATACCGGTCCGCAAAACACCCAAAGCTCGGATGAAAATCAGAAGCTCTCCCTTGCCTATTATAAAAACCGCACCCTCAATCCCTACGACTGCACGGATTTTACCAACCGGACGCTGCTGACCCTTCTGTATCAGAGCCTGTTCACGGTGGACCGGGACTACTGGGTAGAGCCCCAGCTGTGCAAGAGCTATACTGTGTCGGAGGATATGAAGACCTACACCTTCTACCTGGAAAAGGCCACCTTCTCCGACGGAAAAGAACTGACATCTGACGATGTTTTGGCCAGCCTGAATGCCGCCAGATCCAGCGATTATTACGGCGGCCGGTTCACCCACATTACCGATATGAGCAAGACCGCCGACGGAGGCGTTCAGATCAATCTGGACACGCCCTTTGAGAACTTGCCGGTTTTGCTGGACATTCCCATTGTGCAGGCCTCCCAGGTGGCAGATCAGCGTCCCTTGGGCACAGGCCCGTACACCTTCTATACCGCCGCCGGCGGCGAGAGTCTCCGTAGGCGGAAAAACTGGTGGTGCAAGTCGGATATGGCGGTCACCGCCGAGGCCATCTCCCTGTTCCCGGCGGAGTCCAACACCCACATCCGGGATCAGTTTGAGTTTGCCGACCTGAGTCTGGTGTGCGCCGATCCCGGCTCTGACCGGTATGTGGACTTCCGGTGCGACTACGAGCTGTGGGACTGTGAAAACGGCATTTTCCTGTACCTTGCCACCGCCAGCAACAGTGAGGTCTTCTCCAATGACGCGGTGCGGATCGCTTTGACCCACGCCATCGACCGGGACTTTTTGGTGGAGGAGTACTACCGGGGCTTTGCCCGGAGCGCATCTCTGCCGGCGTCCCCTTCGTTCCCTCAGTACAGTAAAACCCTTGCCGAGCGCTACGCCTACGATGCCCAAAAGTTTGCCAAGGCGGTGGCGGATGCCGGTATGGTGGGAGAAGAGGTTGTGTTCCTGGTGAACAGCGACGACAGCCTGCGCCTGCGGGTGGCCCGGAGCATCCAGGAGATGCTGGAAGCTGGCGGCCTGAAGGTGAAGCTGAAGGAACTGGGGGGCAATGCCTATGTGGAGGCGGTAAAAGCCTGGAATTATGACATTTACCTTGGACAGACGAAGCTCTCCGCCAATATGGACCTTTCCCCGTTTTTTGCCACCTACGGTGAGCTGAGCTGGGGCGGCGTGAATGATGTGGCGGCCTATTCCCTGAGCCTGCAGGCTTTGGAAAACTACGGCAACTACTTCTCTCTGCATAAGCTGGTGATGGACCAGGGGCTGATCTGCCCGGTGCTGTTCCGCAGCTACGCGGTCTTTGCCGTCCGCAGTCTGATCTCCGATCTGACCCCCGCCCGGGACAATGTGTTCTACTACTCCCTGGGAAAAACCATGGAAGACGCAAAATCATGATAAAAACCCCCGATGCTTTTGCATCGGGGGTTGGTTTTTATCATTGCTGGGATTTTCTGGCGGCTTTTTTCCGCTTCCGGGATTTCCCGGCCAGCACGATCAGGGTGATCACGATGGCGATGGGGATCAGGTAGGGAAGACTTGTGATGAAGAAGATCAGGAAGTTCTCCAGGAACTTCACAAGGCCCTTGAAGTTTTCCGACAGGCCGCTGCCGATCTTCTGCCAGAAGGTCTGCTCCTCCACAGGGGTGTATTCCTTCACTTCCTGCAGCTGCAGGTGGATGGTGGCGTAGTTCACAAGATTATCATAGACCCGCAGTTGGGACTTGACCTTCTCCAGCTCTGCCCGGACATCGGTGAGCCGGGACTCAATGAGGAGCAGATCGTTCATGCTCTGGGCGTTTGCCAGCAGCTCCAGCAGCCGTTCGTGTTCCGTTTCCAAAGCAGCTACGCGGCTCTCGGTGGCAACATACTGCAGTGTCACATCGCTCACCGTCTCGGAAGAATAGGTGATGTTGGAGACCTCGCCCACATCCTCCACAAGGGAATCTGCCAGTTCCGCGGGAATCCGGAGGGTAAGGCTGGCGCTGCGGTAGACCCGCTGGGCGTACATACTGCCCCGGCGCACATCTTTCTTTTCCACATAGCCGCCCAGCGCGTTTGTCCGGGTCTCAATGTGCTTAAGCAGGGTGTCCAGGTCCTCGGTCTCCGCCTCCATATTCAGGGTACGGATCTTCTTCTGGAGATTGGGAGTGCTTTCTCCGGCGGAATTGCCGGGATCTACCAGTTTGTCGGAGCTGGCGATGCTGTCGCCTGCCTCGGGGTAGGCCATTTCATTGGGGGCAGCTTTGCTACAGCCGGCCAGCAGGGCAATCACCAAAATGATCGCGGTCAGAATGGATAGATGCCGTCTTCTTCTCATATTGATTCCTCCTTATTGTTGTGGGGTGATTAATACTTCTCCTGGATCAGCAAAAGGTCGGAAATAATACTGTTGGAAACAAGGAAGCCGTTGGGGGTCAGGTGCCACCGGCCGTCATAGGTCTTGGTGGCCAAGCCCCGCTCTTTGCAGTCTGACAGATACTTTTCCAGAGGGGCAAAGGGCATCAGATACTGCTTTTCATAGGCCTTGGGATCGATGCCGGCCACAGTCCGCAGACGCATCATCAGATATTCACCGGCCCGCTCCCGGGGCGCAAGCTCCTGCACCTCCTGCAGCACCTGACCGCCGTTTTTAATGCCGTCGATGTACTTGTGCAGGTCCGGCACGATGGTATAGCGGCTTCCGCCGAAATCGGAGGCGGCGTTAGGGCCGAAGCCCAGGTAAGGCTCACCGTTCCAGTACTTCAGATTGTGGCGGGACACATTGCCCCGGCGGCAGAAATTGGAGATCTCGTACTGCCGGTAGCCGTGCTGCTGGAGGATGTCGATGGCGGCGAGATACATATCCGCCTGACCGTCATCGTCTGCCAGATTGCAGAACTCCTTATATTCGTAAAGGGGAGTGCCTTCCTCCACCTTCAGTCCGTAGCAGCTGATATGCTCCGGCTGGAGCTTCAGCACATTATGGAGGGTCTTTTCCCAGTCCCGCAGACGCTGGCCGGGGAGGCCGTACATCAGGTCGACGGACAGATTCTTGAACCGGAACTTCCGGATCCGTTTCACCGCGGCCACAGCCTGCTCGTAGGTGTGGGGGCGGCCCAGCCGCTTGAGAATATCGTCGTTGTCGCACTGGATACCCAGGCTCACCCGGTTAAAGCCCTCGCTGCGCAGCCGCCGCAGAAGGCGGTCGGACACGGAGTCGGGATTGGCTTCAAAGGTGATCTCCGCAGTGGGGGAGACCTTGAAGGATTTGCGGATGGCGGTGAGAATGGCGGCCATACCGTCAGCGCCAAAGAAGGTGGGAGTGCCGCCGCCAAAATAGATGGTGTCCACCAGGTAATCCGGCGCCAGCTCTCCGGCCTCCTTAATGTGGGCGCAGACCGCATCCTGATAGCCGTCCAGAAGCCGGTCATCCTTGGTGGTCAGAGAGTAAAAGTCACAGTACTGGCACTTGCTCCGGCAGAAGGGGACATGGATGTAGATCCCCAAAGGGGTTCTTGATTTGTTATGAAACAAAGCCATAGGGCATCTCCTAATCAGTCTTCGTCCAGTTTCAGCACAGCCATAAAGGCCTCGGAGGGGACGGACACCGTACCAAAGGTACGCATCCGCTTCTTGCCCTCTTTTTGCTTTTCCAAAAGCTTCTTCTTACGGGTGATATCGCCGCCGTAGCACTTGGCCAGCACATCCTTGCGGAGGGCCTTGATGGTCTCCCGGGCGATGATCTTGCCGCCGATGGCCGCCTGCACGGGGATCTCAAACTGGGCGCGGGGGATGTTCTCCTTCAGCCGTTCGCAGATCTTACGGGCCCGGGGATAGGCGTTGTCCGCAAAGAGGATAAAGCTCAGGGCGTCCACGATATCGCCGTTGAGGAGAATGTCCAGCTTCACCAGCCGGCTGGGCCGGTAGCCGATCAGCTCGTAGTCCAGACTGCCGTAGCCACGGGTGCGGGACTTCAGAGCGTCGAAAAAGTCATAGATGATCTCGTTCAGGGGCATTTCATAGTGCAGCTCCACCCGGTTGGCGTCCAGGTAGACCATATCCTTAAACTCACCTCGGCGTGAGGTTGCCAGATCCATAATGTTGCCCACATATTCCTGGGGCGCCATAAGATTCACCTTTACAAAGGGTTCTTCCGCCAGCTGGATCTCCATGGGGTCGGGGTAGTCCAGAGGATTATCCACCATCAGCACCGTGCCGTCCAGCTTGGTGACTCGGTAGGAGACGTTGGGGGCGGTGGTGATCAGGTCCAGGTTGTACTCCCGTTCCAGCCGCTCCTGGATGATCTCCATGTGCAGAAGCCCCAGGAAGCCGCATCGGAAGCCAAAACCTAGGGCGATGGAGCTTTCCAGCTCGTAGACGAAGGAGGCGTCGTTCAGCTTCAGCTTTTCCAGTGCCTCCCGAAGATCCTGATACTTGGCGCCGTCAGCGGGGTAGACGCCGGAATAGACCATAGGTTGCACCTGCCGGTAGCCGGGCAGAGGCTCAGCGGCGGGATTGTCCGCGCCGGTGATGGTGTCGCCCACCTGGGTGTCGGACACGGTCTTGATGGAGGCGGTGATGTAGCCCACTTCGCCTGCGCCCAGCGCCTCCCGGGGGGTTAGGCCCTTGGGGTTCATAGTGCCTACTTCCACCACCCGGTAGGTGGCGCCGGTGGCCATCATTTTAATATCCATACCGGCGCGAACCACGCCCTGCTTGATGCGGGTGTAGACGATCACGCCCCGGTAGGAGTCATACTGGGAGTCAAAGATCAGCGCCTGAAGGGGAGCTTCCCGGTCACCCTTGGGGGCGGGAACATCCCGGACGATCATCTCCAGCACAGAGTGGATGTTGATGCCGTTCTTGGCGGAGATTTCGGGAGCATCCTCTGCGGGTACGCAGATAATGTCCTCGATCTCCCGTTTTACCTCTGCGGGTCTTGCGGAGGGCAGGTCGATCTTGTTGATTACAGGCAGCACTTCCAGGCCCGCATCGGTGGCCAGGAAGGTGTTGGCCAGGGTCTGGGCCTCCACGCCCTGGGAGGCGTCCACCACCAGCACAGCGCCCTCGCAGGCGGCAAGGGAGCGGGAGACCTCGTAGTTAAAGTCCACATGGCCTGGGGTGTCGATCAGATTCAAAGCATAAGACTGCCCATCATCGGCCTGATAGGTCAGCTGGACGGCGGTTGCCTTGATGGTAATGCCCCGCTCACGCTCCAAGTCCATAGAGTCCAAGATCTGATCCTCCATCTCCCGCTGGTCGACGGCAGAACACTCCTCCAGCAGACGGTCTGCCAGGGTGGATTTGCCATGGTCGATATGGGCAATAATGGAAAAATTGCGGATTTTGGAAAGGTCTGTCATAAGATACACCTCAAAAACAGTCAAGTGTGGGCAGAGCATACTCCACCACTATAAGCTTAAGTTTATTATAACGATTTTTCCGGACATTGTAAACAGTATGTTTTGGAGAAAGGCGGGGAATACTGTGTTTTGCGGCGACAAAAACCGCCGAAAGCCGCTTTTTTGAAAATATTTTTTGCAAAACCCTTGTCAAAAAGGGAGAATCAAGGTATAGTCTTACGGCAAGACAAGCGCAAATAACAAGATAAAGAGGGATTGCACGTATGAGTACAGCGAAAAAACCCGCCAAGAGCCCCGAGGAGCTGCAGGCTGTTTTGCAGAAGCTGATCGCCCAGGGCTGCAAGGACGGTATGATCCGGGATGCGGAGCTGCGCAGCCATCTGGAGGAAATGGATCTGACCCCCGAGCGAATTGAGGAGATCTATGACAGTTTCGAGGCGCAGAACATTCAGATTGTCAGCGAGGATCTGGACCTGGAGCTGGGAGACGATGTGGAATTGCTGGACGACCTGGGAGACGACCTGGGAGATCTGGACGAGGAAGAGCTGGTGGATCCGGTGGATCTGGCAGCGGAGTACAATCTGGACGACCCGGTGCGTATGTACCTGAAGGAGATCGGTCAGATCAAGCTGCTGAGCGCAGAGGAAGAAGTGGAGCTGGCAAAGATGGTCTCTGAAGGCAGCCAGTACGCCAAGAATAAGCTCACTGAGGCCAACCTGCGACTGGTGGTCTCCATCGCCAAGAAATACTCCGGCCGCGGCCTGCACATTCTGGATCTGATCCAGGAAGGCAACACCGGCCTCATCCGCGCTGTGGATAAGTTTGACTGGACAAAGGGAAACAAGTTCTCTACATATGCTACCTGGTGGATCCGGCAGGCCATTACCAGAGCCATCGCCGATCAGGCCCGTACCATTCGGGTGCCGGTGCATATGGTGGAAGTGATCAATAAGGCCACCCGCTGCAACCGGAAGCTGGTGCAGGAGCTGGGCCGCGAGCCCACCGTGGAGGAGATCGCAGCCGAGCTGGGTCTGCCGGTGGAAAAGATCATCGAGGCAAACCGCACCGCTGCGGACACCTTGAGCCTGGATACCCCTGTGGGTGATGAAGAAGATACCTCCATCGGCTCTTTCGTGGAGGACGAGCGTACTCCCGGCCCTGCAGATGCCACCTCCAATGCCCTGCTGGCAGAGGCCCTGAAGGAGATCCTGGATACCCTCACCGACCGGGAAGCGGATGTTCTGCGGATGCGGTTCGGTATGTATGACGGCCGCACCCACACCCTGGAAGAGGTGGGCCAGATCTTTGGCGTCACCCGTGAGCGTATCCGTCAGATCGAGAACAAGGCGATCCGGAAGCTCCGCCATCCCAGCCGCGCCAAGAAGATCAAGGATTTCTATTGCTGATAAAAAAGCCGACAGGAAGAATCCTGTCGGCTTTGCCTTGCTTTTGTATGGAGAATATGGTAAAATAATGAGAAACAGTACTGTTTTCGGAAAGGAGGCGGAAAAATGCGCCGTATTGTTCTGTTTGCTTTGACCGTGTGTCTGATCTGCTCTTTGGTGGTCACCGTGGGCGCTGCTACCGCCGCCCAGACCGTGGGAAGCTTCTCCACAGTCTCTTCCGACGGCAGCTGCCAGGTGACGCTGACGGCCGCCATCCGGCTGGATCAGCCGGTGGAGGATCTTCACTTCCCGCTGCCCGGGGAGAGCACCAATGTGACGGTGAACGGCTCCCGGGCCAGAAGCCGGGTGGAAAACGGTTTGCGCCTTGTGGACATCTCCGGCATCGCAGGAAAAGTGGCGGGGAATTATTCTGTCACCTTTACCTATGCGCTGCCCAATCTGATCACCACCAATAAAGCAGGCCTTTTGGAGCTGCAGCTGCCCATACTCTCCGGCTTTGCCTACCCTGTGCAGTATCTGGAGTTTTCCGTGACTCTGCCCGGACCGGTGACTGCCAAACCTGCTTTTTCCAGCGGCTACCATCAAGCCAGCATTGAAAAGGATATCCGCTATACCGTCTCCGGCGCCACCATCACCGGCGTTGCCCAGACGGAGCTGAAGGACCACGAGACATTGGCCATGACGTTGCTGGTGTCGGAGGAGATGTTCCCCCAGCCCCGGCTCATTGCGCCCGATTTTGGCCTGGTAGGGACGCTGACCACGGTGTTTGCCCTGCTGGCGCTGCTGTATTGGATCATTTTCCTGCGGAATATCCCCGCATGGCCCGCCCGCCGCGCCACGCCTCCCGACGGCTATAATGTCGGAGAACTGGCCGGAGTCCTGCATCTGCAGGGAGGGGACTTGAGCCTGATGATCTTCTCCTGGGCGCAGCTGGGTTATGTGCAGATCTGCCTGCAGCCCGGTGGCGGGGTTCATGTGCAGCGACAGATGGACATGGGCAACGAGCGCAGCAGCTTTGAGCGCCGGTGCTTCAAACTGCTCTTTGGTCGTCACAACCGAGTGGATACTGCCTCGGCCCGCTATTTGGAAGCCTGCCGGAGCGTGCAGAAAATGCGGCCGAATCTGTCTTCTTTGGTCCATCCCAAGTCCGGTAACCTCAATGTGTTCCGCGCCCTTGCGGCGCTATACGGTATGTTCTGCGGTGTTTCCGTTGCTGTCGGACTCAGCTCCGGCGCAGCGCTGCAGTGGTTTTTGATCGTGCTGCTTGGCGCATTTGCGCTGGTGAGCAGCTACTGCATCCAGCGCTGGGCGGTCACGCTGTTTGCCTTTGAAAAGCGCCGCCTTTGGATCGCTTTGGGCCTGTGCGGCGTATGGCTGCTGCTGGGCGTATTGGCCGGCCAGTTCGGCGCAGGCCTTTCTCTGGCGCTGGGTCAGCTGACGGCAGGCCTGCTGGCGGCATTCGGCGGCAGACGGACCTATGCCGGCCGTCAGGCAATGGGAGAGACCATCGGCCTGCGCCGGTATCTGAAGCTGGTGCATAAGGATCAGCTCCAGCACATCTGCCGGAACAATCCGGAGTACTTCCACCAGATGATGCCCTATGCCCTGGCGCTGGGCATCGACGAGCGCTTTGCCAAACGGTTTGGCAAGGAACTGATCGGTCAGTGCCCCTATATCTCCATGGGCGCAGACAATGCCATGCGGGCCATTCAGTGGCGGGATCTTATGCGCCGGGTGCTGAAGGAAATGAACACCTACGAACAAAGAAACGCGAAGGAAAAGATCAAGGCGTTGGTGAGATCTTTCCTTAAATAAAAAGAACGAAAGGGCGATTGGTATACAATGAAAGTATTGCTCAACGGCTTGGGCGGCTTTATGGGAAATGAGGTACTCAAGGCCACCCGGCGGGGCTACTGCCAGGCAGAACTGGTGGGCGGCATAGACATTTGCCCTCCCAAGGATGCAGGCGTGCCCTGCGCCGATACCTTTGAAAAGGCCGCAGCGCTGTTCCCCCAGGCAACGGCGGATTGCCTCATCGATTTTTCCAATCATATGTGCACAAAGGCGCTGCTGCAATTTGCGGTGGACACCAAGATCCCTCTGGTGATCGCCACCACCGGCCACACCCCGGAGGAGATGGATGCGATCCGGAAAGCGGCGGAGCAGATCCCTGTGTTCCACAGCGCCAATATGTCTGTGGGCGTGGCTCTGCTGGTGAAGCTGGCAAAGATTACCGCCGCGGCTATGCCGGATGCGGAAATCGAGATTATTGAAAAGCACCACGACCGGAAGGTGGATGCCCCCAGCGGTACGGCAATGATGCTCTACCGGGAGATCGCCACCGTGCGGGAAAACGCTACGGCCAATCTTGGCAGAAGCGGTCACGCTCGCCGCACCCCCGAAGAAATCGGCATACACGCCATCAGAATGGGTAATATTGTAGGGGAGCACGAGGTGATCGTGGGCACTGCCACCCAGGCCATCACCCTCAAGCATGAGGCCTTTGACAGAGCCCTCTTTGCCGAGGGCGCAATCACCGCCGCGGCCTTCCTGAAGGACTGCGGCCCGGGCCTGTATGATATGTATGACTTACTGGGAACTGACAGGTGAGGATTCTATGAAAATTGCGATTTACGGCTACGGCAATCTGGGCAAGGGCGTGGAGAGCGCTGTCTGCAACGCCCCCGACGGGGAGCTTGTGGGTATCTTTACCCGGCGGGACCCCGCGACGATCTCTACCCAGTCCGGCGCGCCGGTATATAAGGCAGAACAGCTGCTCTCTTTCCGCGATCGGATCGATGTAGTGATCATCTGCGGCGGCAGCGCTGCGGATCTGCCCGGAATGACCCCTGCCCTTGCCAGGGAGTTCTGCGTGGTGGACAGCTTTGACACCCACGCCAATATCCCGGAGCACTTTGATGCCGTGGATGCGGCTGCGAAAGAAGGCGGCAAGGTGGCGGTGATCTCCGCCGGCTGGGATCCGGGTATGTTCTCTCTGAACCGCCTGTACGCCGCCGCGATCCTGCCCGACGGAAAGGATTACACTTTCTGGGGCAGAGGTGTCAGCCAGGGCCACTCCGACGCCATCCGCACCCTCGCCGGTGTGGTGGACGCCCGGCAGTACACCGTGCCTGTGGAAGCGGCGCTGGAGCGTGTCCGCAGCGGGGAAAACCCTGTTCTTACCACCCGGCAGAAGCACACCCGGGAGTGCTATGTGGTGGCGGAGGAGGGCGCGGATCTGGCGAGAATTGAGCGGGAAATCAAGGAAATGCCCAATTACTTTGCCGATTACGACACCACGGTGGAGTTCATCTCCCTGGAGGAGCTGAAAAAGAACCACAGCGCCATTCCCCACGGTGGCTGTGTGATCCGTACCGGTACCACCGGCATGCATAGCGAGAACAAGCACTGCATCGAGTACAGCCTGAAGCTGGACTCCAATCCGGAGTTCACCGCCAGCGTGCTTCTGGCCTGCGCCAGAGCCGCCTGCAAGCTGCACAAGCGGGGGCAGACGGGCTGCAAGACTCTCTTTGACATCGCTCCGGGCGATCTGTCGCCGCTATCCCCGGAAGAACTCCGGAAAACCTTACTGTAAGGATCTGCGCCCCGGCAAGGGATTTTGCCGGGGCGTTTATTTTTTTGGAAAGACTGTATATTTCTGCGCTCCTTGGCAAACACTACCTGCGAACACAAAAACAGGAGGTTTTTCCATGATTCGAGTTCGTGTTATCAGTCTGTGCCTGGCGGCTTGCTGCCTGCTGGGGATCGGCGCAGCCGCCGCGCAGGTGGATTGCGACGAAGTTTATTGTTTCACCGGCCAGGAGTTCTCCCAGGAGGACGCGCCGGTGGTGGGCATCTGCATCACCGGCCTGCCGGAGGCGTCTGCCGGTACGGTGCTGTTGGGCAACCGGGTGCTGCGCCCCGGCGACATTCTCACGGCCGGCCAGCTGGAACAGCTGACCTTTCACCCTCTGAGCACTAAGGAGGACACCCAGGCCGTGATGGAGTACCTGCCCATCTATGAAAACCGGGTGGAAAAGAAGGCTGTGATGACCATCGGCATCCGGGGCAAGGAGAACAAAGCTCCCGTGGCTCAGGATTCTTCCATTGAGACCTATAAGAATCTGCCCAACGACGCTATGCTGAAGGCCAATGACCCGGAGGGGCAGAAGCTCACCTTTACGGTGGTCCGCGGTCCTAAGCGGGGTACTGTGGAGGTCCGGGAGGACGGCACCTTCACCTATACGCCTAAGAAGAACAAGGTGGGCATCGACTCCTTCACCTATACCGCCACTGACCCCGCCGGGAATGTGTCCCGGGAGGCCACGGTGACGGTGCAGATCCTCAAACCCAGAGATGCCCGGCAGTATGCCGACACCGTAGGCCAATCCTGCCGGTTTGAGGCGGAATGGATGCGCAACACCGGCCTGTTCGTGGGGGAGCAGGTGGGAGGCAATGCCTGTTTTTATCCGGATAAGGCCGTCAGCAGGGGTGAGTTCCTTGCTATGGCGGTAAAGGCGCTGGATATTCCTCTGGAGGACACGGCTGATGTGGAGTTTCCGGAGAATACCCCCCAATGGCTGAAGCCCTATCTGGCCGCCGCCCGGCGCAGCGGTCTGACAGCCAACCTGCAGCAGCTGGATGATTGCAACGCCCCCATTACCGGCGCGGAAGCGGCGGTGATCCTGCAGAACGCCCTTGACCTGACGGTAAGCAGCAGTCTGTTGGAAGAAGAGCAGACCCGGCAGGAGGAGATCCCCTCCTGGGCCGCCGCCAGTCTGACGGTGATGCAGCAGCACGGCGTGGAACTGAGCGCCAACGATGCCCTCACCAGAGGGGAGGCAGCGCAGGTGTTCTATCAGGTGAGCAAGCTGGCGCTGGAAGCGCCGGGAATGTCTATTTTCCGTATGCAGCACTAAGAAACAAAACTCCGCAGAGTGAAATCTGCGGAGTTTTTGCCGATTGGGGAAGGGGAGCGCAGGTGCGCCGGAAGTTTACAATTTTTTCATGGAAATTGCGCAAATACCTCTTGCTTTTTCAGTGCGTATCTGCTATAGTACTGCTGTTAGCACTCAAAACGGTAGAGTGCCAACGCAATCAGTAGATACATGCGGCCAAGCCGCAATCTAAATACCATTAGGATATGGAGGCGTTTTTTATGAAACTCAAACCCATGGCAGACAACATTCTGCTCAAGGCCGCAGAGGCAACCGAGACCACCGCATCTGGTATCATTCTGGCAACCAGCACCAAGGAAAAGTCCGGCATTTTTGAAGTGGTATCCGCAGGCCCCGGCACCAAAGATGTGACCGTCACCGTGAAGCCCGGCGATAAGGTAGTCGTCGGCAATTTCGTGGGCAACGACATCAAGCTGGACGGCGAGGATTACAAGTTCGTCAAGCAGGACGACATCCTGGCCGTTGTCACCGATTGAGTTTAGGAGGACACTGAAATGGCAAAATTGATCGTATACGGCGAGGACGCCCGTAAGAAGCTGCAGTCCGGCATCGACCAGCTGGCTGATACCGTTAAGGTCACCCTGGGCCCCAAGGGCCGCAATGTTGTGCTGGGCAAGAAGTTCGGCGCACCCCTGGTCACCAATGACGGCGTGACCATCGCAAAGGAAGTGGAGCTGGAGGACCCCTTTGAGAATATGGGCGCCCAGCTGATCCGCGAGGTCGCTACCAAGACCAACGATGTGGCCGGCGACGGCACCACCACCGCAACTGTGCTGGCCCAGGCCATCACCCGCGAGGGTCTGAAGAACCTGTCCGCCGGCGCGAACCCCATGGTCATGCGCAAGGGCATCGAGAAGGCTGTGGAAGCAGCCGTTGCCGCTATCAAGGAGCATTCCGTTCCCGTCAGCGGTACTGCTGATATCGCTCGTGTCGGCACCGTTTCCTCCGGCGATGAGTCCATCGGCGCTCTGATCGCAGAGGCTATGGAGAAGGTGGGCACCGAAGGCGTTATCACTATCGAGGAATCCAAGACCGCTGAGACCGGCCTGGATGTGGTGGAAGGCATGCAGTTCGACCGGGGCTATATCTCCCCCTACATGGTCACCGACACCGACAAGATGGAAGCTGTCCTGGACGACGCTTACCTGCTGATCACCGACAAGAAGATCGTCTCCATTCAGGAGATCCTGCCCATTCTGGAGCCCGTTGTCAAGGCCGGCAAGAAGCTGATGATCATCGCCGAGGATGTGGAGGGCGACGCCCTGGCAACCCTGCTGGTGAACCGTCTGCGGGGCAACTTCAATGTGGTCTGCGTCAAGGCACCCGGCTTTGGCGACCGCCGCAAGGAGATGCTCCAGGATATCGCCATCCTCACCGGCGGTACTGTGATCTCCAGCCAGCTGAATATGGAGCTGACCGATACCCAGCTGACCGATCTGGGTCACTGCCGTCAGCTGGTAGTTGCTAAGGACTCCACCACCATCGTCGACGGCGACGGCACTGCCGAGGCTATCAAGGCCCGCGCCCATCAGATCCGCGCCTCCATCGCTACCACCACCTCCGACTACGACCGTGAGAAGCTCCAGGAGCGCCTGGCAAAGCTGTCCGGCGGCGTGGCCGTCATCAAGGTCGGCGCACAGACCGAGGTCGCTATGAAGGAAAAGAAGCTGCGTGTTGAGGACGCCCTGAACGCTACCCGCGCCGCAGTGGAAGAAGGCATCGTGGCCGGCGGCGGCACTGCTCAGGTCAATGCCATCGCAGCTGTGGAGAAGCTGATCGCTAAGCTCAGCGGCGACGAGAAGACCGGCGCCAAGATCATCGCCACTGCTCTGCAGGCCCCCATCCGTCAGATCGCCGAGAACGCCGGCGTGGACGGCAGCGTGGTCTATGAGAAGATCAAGTCCTCCAAGAAGGTGGGCTTTGGCTACAACGCCTACACCGAGACCTATATGGATATGATCGACAACGGCATCGTTGACCCCACCAAGGTCACCCGCTCCAGCCTGGAGAATGCCGCTTCCATCGCAGCCTGCGTGCTGACCACCGAGAGCCTGGTGGCCGACAAGCCCAATCCCGAAGGCGATGCCGCTATGGCAGCTGCCCAGGGTGCAGGTATGTACTAAGAATCAATAAAGAAGCGCCCGGAATGAACGCCATTCCGGGCGGCTTTTTTATTTAGTTTGGGAGATACTCCCCAGCAGCTCCAGAAGAAGCCGGCAGTGTTCCCGCTCCTGCTGGGCTATACGGGCAAAGATCTGTCCGTATTCCGGGTCGGCAGACCGGGATTCGTATTGGGCAAGGCATCGCATCTCCCGGCCATAGCACCGCCGCAGCAGAACGGTCACCGGGGCATTGTCCACCGGGGGCGGGGAGGGGATTTCCGGCCGGCCGTTGCCCTGGAGGGTGTACATCCCCTTCAGGCAGGCCATGTGGGATTGCTCCTCCTGACTCATTTTCTTCAAAACGGCACTGTGAGGGCCCTGCACCCGCCGGGACAGCGCCAGATACAGCGCTGCGTCCGCCCATTCTTCTGCGATCAGTCCCTGCAGGCCTTGGGCCGGTACGGCGGGGGCGGCGCTCTGCACCCGCTGCCATACCCGGGCGGCCTTTGCTTTGTCGTAGGTTTCCATAGCATCCTTCCTCTCTGAATATTCTCTAGTACAGTATAATGCCGCAGGGGCGCGGAATTGCGAAAAAATTGTTCGGAAAACGGAAAATATCCCTTTTCTTTTTCGTTCAAATGTGCTATAATAGCGCCGAAGTATAAACACTCACTATGAAAAAGGAGGGATATTATGCCCATTAACAATCCCGCCCCCGTGGGAAATCAGCGGCAGATCCTGGAGTCCAAATACCACAAATCCAGACATAACATCCTGCTGATCCTGATCTTTACCCTCATTAATGTGGTCCTGCTGGTGACCAACAGCGATAAGTACTTCCTATTTTCCGCCTATATTCCCTATATGTTGGCAGATTTAGGTATGCTGTTTACCGGTTCGTACCCCAAGGAATACTATATGGAATTGGAAATGTACGGCTACGATTTCTTTGAAAAAGGCTTTTTGTGGGCAATGTTGGCCGCAGGCGCCGTGGTGCTGATCGTGTACCTGCTGTGCTGGATCTTCTCCAAGAAGAACCGGATGGGCTGGATGATCGCTGCCCTGGTACTGTTCTGCGTGGATACCATTTTGTTTGTGTATATGATCGGTATCTCCATGGATCTGATCCTGGACTACGTGTTCCACGGCTGGGTCATCGTCTCCCTGGCCACAGGTATCTCTGCCGGCAGTAAGCTGAAGAAGCTCCCGGAAGAGCCGGAGGAATCGACTTTGGAGACAGTTCCCGCGGAAGAGCCCCAGCCGGAGGAATAATAAAACGCTTGATAGGGAGGACTGTGTATGCCCAGAACCAGCAATAAATCCCAGCTGATCGTTGACTTTGTCAACCAGTTTGTCCAGGAAAACGGCTTTGCCCCCTCTGTACGGGAGATCGGTGCGGCTGTGGGTCTGCGGTCCACCGCCTCCGTCAGCTATCATCTCCAACAGCTGCAGGCCAAGGGCCTGTTGCTCTCCCCCGGCGCAAAGGGCCGCAAGCGGGCCATCGTCACCGCCCAGCGCCCCGGCCAGATCCCCGTGGTGGGTGTGGTCACCGCCGGCATGCCCATTCTGGCGTTAGAAAACCAGGAGGGCACCATCAGTTGGGACGGAGATCCCAGCTGCTTTGCCCTGCGTGTCCGGGGCGACAGTATGATCAATGCCGGTATCCTGAATGGCGATATGGTGGTGGTCAGACCCCAGCAAAGCGCCGACGACGGCCAGATTGTTGTGGCCCGCATTGGCGACGAAGCCACCGTCAAGCGCCTGCGCCGGAGAGACGGCCAGATCTGGCTGATGCCGGAAAATGACGCCTACAGCCCCATCGACGGCGCGGAGGCCGAGCTGATCGGCCTCGTGAAAGCCGTGGTAAGAGAATATTGACCGTGGAAAAATCTGCCCCGGGGGCAGATTTTTCCTTTTTACGCTACAATGGGAATAAAACCCGGAAAAAGCGGAAATATTTCCGTTTTTTTATATTACGAGGTTTACTTTTCCAACTTCTTGTGCTATACTATTTGCGCATTATTGAACATTCTGCAAAAATCCATAAAAATTGGGCTGCAAGAGCTGCCCGTGAATAATCGAAAGGGGTATTTTATGTCTCACAAGTACGTTTATCTGTTTACCGAAGGCAATGGCTCCATGCGTGAGCTGCTGGGCGGTAAGGGCGCAAACCTGGCAGAGATGACCAACATCGGTCTGCCTGTTCCCCAGGGCTTCACCGTTTCCACCGAAGCCTGCACCAAGTATTACGAAGATGGCCGCATGATCAATGCCGACATTCAGGCACAGATCATGGAGCATGTTGCAAAGCTGGAAACCATCACCGGCAAGAAGTTCGGTGACAAGGAGAATCCTCTGCTGGTCTCCGTCCGTTCCGGCGCCCGCGCATCTATGCCCGGCATGATGGATACCATTTTGAACCTGGGCCTGAACGAAGAAGTCGTTGAGGTTCTGGCTGCCAAGTCCGGCAACCCCCGTTGGGCATGGGACTGCTACCGCCGTTTCATCCAGATGTACTCCGACGTGGTTATGGAAGTCGGCAAGAAGTACTTTGAAGTCCTCATCGACGAGATGAAGGAGAAGAAGGGCGTCGTGCAGGACGTGGAGCTGACCGCTGAGGATCTGAAGGAGCTGGCTGGCCAGTTCAAGGCTGAGTACAAGGCTAAGCTGGGTACGGACTTCCCCTCCGATCCCGTTGAGCAGCTGATGGGCGCTGTCAAGGCTGTTTTCCGCAGCTGGGACAACCCCCGTGCTAACATCTACCGCCGTGAGAACGACATTCCCTACTCCTGGGGTACTGCCGTTAACGTTCAGTCCATGGCCTTCGGCAACATGGGCGACGACTGCGGCACCGGCGTTGCCTTTACCCGTGACCCTGCTACCGGTAAGCGCGGCCTGATGGGCGAGTTCCTGACCAATGCCCAGGGCGAAGACGTGGTTGCCGGCGTTCGTACTCCCATGCCCATCTCCGAGATGGCTGACAAGTTCCCCGAAGCTTTCGCACAGTTCGAGAAGGTTTGCTCCATCCTGGAGAACCACTACCGCGATATGCAGGATATGGAGTTCACCGTTGAGAACGGCAAGCTGTATATGCTGCAGACCCGTAATGGTAAGCGTACCGCTCCTGCTGCTCTGAAGATCGCCTGCGACCTGGTGGACGAGGGTATGATCGACGAGAAGAAGGCGGTTGCCATGATCGATCCCCGTAATCTGGACACCCTGCTGCATCCCCAGTTCGATGCCAAGGCCCTGAAGGCTACCACTCCCATCGGCAAGGCTCTGCCCGCTTCCCCCGGCGCAGCTGCCGGTAAGATCGTCTTCACCGCTGAGGATGCCAAGGAATGGGCAGCCCGCGGCGAGAAGGTTGTTCTGGTTCGTCTGGAAACCTCTCCCGAGGACATCGAGGGCATGATGGCCGCTCAGGGCATCCTGACTGTCCGCGGCGGTATGACCTCTCACGCAGCCGTTGTTGCCCGCGGTATGGGTACCTGCTGCGTCTCCGGCTGCACCGAGATTGCAATGGACGAGGAGAACAAGAAGTTCACTCTGGGTGGCAAGACCTTCCACGAGGGCGACGAACTGTCCCTGGACGGCTCCACCGGTAATATCTATGACGGCCTGATCCCCACCAAGGATGCTGAGATCGCCGGCGAGTTCGGCCGCATCATGGCTTGGGCTGACCAGTACCGCACCCTGAAGGTCCGCACCAATGCTGACTCCCCCCGTGACGCCAAGAAGGCTCGCGAGCTGGGCGCCGAAGGCATCGGTCTGTGCCGTACCGAGCACATGTTCTTCGAGGAAGGCCGTATCGGACCCTTCCGTGAGATGATCTGCTCCGACACCGTCGAGGAGCGTGAGGCTGCTCTGGCCAAGATCCTGCCCATGCAGCAGGCAGACTTCGAGGGCCTGTACGAGGTTATGGAAGGCAACCCCGTTTGCATCCGTTTCCTGGACCCCCCTCTGCACGAGTTCGTTCCCACCACTGAGGAAGACATCGCTGCACTGGCTGCCACCAAGGGCAAGACCGTTGAGGAGATCAAGTCCATCATCGCTTCCCTCCACGAGTTCAACCCCATGATGGGTCACCGTGGCTGCCGTCTGAGCGTCACCTATCCCGAGATCGCCGCTATGCAGACCAAGGCTGTCATCCGCGCAGCTATCGCTGTTGCAAAGCGTCATCCCGACTGGAACAATGTTCCCGAGATCATGATCCCCCTGGTTGGCGAGGTCAAGGAGCTGAAGTTCGTTAAGGATGTTGTCGTCAAGACCGCTGACGCCGAGATCGCCGCTGCCGGCATCGACCTGAAGTACGAGGTCGGTACCATGATCGAGATCCCCAGAGCTTGTCTGACCGCTGATGCCATCGCTGAGGAAGCTGAGTTCTTCTGCTTCGGCACCAACGACCTGACTCAGATGACCTTCGGTTTCTCCCGTGACGACGCAGGCAAGTTCCTGAACGCTTATTACGACACCAAGATCTTCGAGAACGATCCCTTTGCCAAGCTGGATCAGACCGGTGTGGGCATGCTGATGGAGATGGCTGTCTCCAAGGCAAAGGCCACCGGAAGAAACCTGCACTACGGCATCTGCGGTGAGCACGGCGGCGACCCCGTCTCCGTTGAGTTCTGCCATAAGATCGGCCTGGACTACGTGTCCTGCAGCCCCTTCCGTGTTCCCATCGCCCGTCTGGCCGCCGCCCAGGCTGCTATTAAGGAAATGGGTAAATAAACCCTTTCTCCGAATCGCTGATTTCGCAATCAGCAAAGAGGATGCATTGAGGTATGTTGCAAACGCCGATAATGCCCATCATTTCAAGTTGAGCAAATGGCGCGACATTCACTTCAGCGTGTATATCTAAACAAATACCCTATCCGGTTTCACCGCCGGATAGGGTGATTTTTTGTTTTGTGGCAAATAAGAAACCCGGCTGGATGGCCAGCCGGGCTTTTTTGGTGGTGGGTCTCGTCGCCGTTTGGAAAAGGCGACAGTTAATTGTTTGATGCGTTCAATTCTACATTGGACTGCACCTCTCTTTCCGGGCAATGCCGTTATTTCAATTGCTCCATCATAATGATGGTTAGTAGAATCGATGCGTGCTTAGTCAGCGTTCGCTGTAAGGACATCTGTTTTTTGCTTCCTAAGATATCCAGCCATGCAACAGCAGCATTTGAAATTCTTCCCAGATTGTCGCTCGCAGTCACGGTTTCTCCTTTCCAAGCTGTACCGTTACAGATAACTGCCGGAAGAACGTCGCTTTTGAAAACTGCTCCATTGGGACAACGCGGTGCATGGCGTATGATTTTACCGATACATTCCGCTTGTGTTTGCAACTGTAACATACGGCTGGGAGAAAGTTCTGGAGTACGCTTTTTGATTTCATCCAAGGCGTATCGGACTGCAACGTTCAAGTTTGCCTCTGTGAAAATGTCGTGCACAAGCAGTAGGTTTTCCACGGTTTCCGGGTTGGGCTGACATATAGATGGAAACGCTCCATCCACGATTCTGTCAAAGATGGCTGCGACTTTTGCTCTGTTGGCAAATCGCTCAGCGTCTTGCATCGGTAGAGTTATATCTGCAGACGTATCCATATTGGCAACAAGTCGATACAGCTCGCCAATTTCGGAATCCTCCCATTTGACGCTGGATTCCATAGAGGAAAACACTTCGGTACCATTAAAGTCCTCGTATTTCAAGGTGAAAGTAGCACCTGTTTCATCCAGCCTTTTTTTTGTAAGACGAATTCTACATTGACTGTCGCCAAAGCCATAGGCAACATATTCATCTTCCGAGTCTGGTTCTGCTTTCTCCCAGTGGATAACCGGGTGAGGGGATTTGGCATCTGCGGTGAGTGCTGCGATAAAATCATCAATCAGCAGTGACTCCGGTGTTTCTGCCCCCGGGTCAACTTCTTCACCGGAAGCAGCTATTCTGGGGTCTACTTGTTCATTCGCTACTTGCTGTATACTTATGTCGTACAGCGTATTGTAGAGTGTACGAAGCGGAGAATCGGCATTGTCAGTGGTGGTCCACTCCGAGGAGGACATCACAGTATTCCCGCTTATGTCGGTTACAGTCAGAAAGATTTTTACAAAATCGACTTCCTGTGCACGACGCAGCGTTGAGAAATAATTCTTTTCATCATCAACGATGGTAAATGTCGGACATTCTGTAACCTCGGTTGCGTTCATTTCGAAGCGCATGGGCGGTACCATCGTTTGCAGACGCTCGACGTATGCATCGATAGGGTTTTCGGTTGCATTGGTGATTTCAAGTTCAAAGTTCTTCATGTGAGTAATTCTCCAATCTAAAAATAATGTATTATGAAGGCTTAAGCCTTTCATTTGAATGAGGTATTACAGAACCATCAGTAAATTCCCGATGATATCTGCTGCAACTTTGACGCGGATTTCGTCAAAGCAAAAATCGGGATATCGTTCCGAATCGACGATAATATGTGCGTTTGCCCATTTTGCAATTGGGTCTGTAGTGATGTGCCCGCAAAGCTGACCATCAGCTTTTTTGAGTGCAAATCCGTCGAGAATCAGAGAACTCTCTCTGACACGCGTGCATTGAATTACATGCACTAAATTGTGTATCAATTTAATTCGTCTATGCCATTCCGGGCTTTCGTTGCTAATCTCAACATTAGCAACTGACGGCTTGTGCATAAGCGTGTCAACGATTTCGTTTACTGTCACCGAGCAAAATAGCTGATTAACTTTCAGGCATTGGCTATCAATCTCGTCGACAGAAAGTTTATTTTCTGTGTCAGACATGGCGATATCGTTGTAGATTTCTCTGTGGATTACCGTAGCTGCGACCATTTTATAGAGATGCGCAAGGTGGTCAAGGTTATTGGGGTCTCCGTCGAATTCCTCAGCATTGCAGACGAATTTGCCGTCCTTTTCGTAACTCATCAAAACCACAGGTTGTTTACGAATTCGATGCTTTTGGAGGCGTATACAACTTGTATCGGTAAATCCGGATGAGCAGAAAGTTCCCCAAGGAGATTTTGTATCTCTTTCCCATTTGAGCTTTGGATTGTCGCTTTTTAGGTCGATTAACAGCACCTTGACAAAGCAGAGTACTTCTTCTTTGGTGACGGACTCTCCAATAGAGTTGAGTATAAGTAGTGTTTGTTCCATGTTTCGTGCTCCTTTTTTGTTTTATAGTTTTGTATATATAAACGCAGCATAGGCTGACGGTGATAAGGTTACTACCAACCCGGCTGTTTTCCGGAAAGAAAGGTTAGGACCGGGACCGGGCTGGTAGTGTGGAGTGAGACAGGCGAATCCTGCAATTATATGAAAGCGTGCGTAGTGGCATCACTCCGGTGTATATCAAATGACGAACAAAGGAGATTGTTCATAGTCGCACGCTGGGTTTGTTTTTGTTTGGTCTCATATTGACTTTCTTTTTGCTACAATAAGATAATGACATACGTTTATAGGCAACAAAAATCGGAGAACGCATACCGTCCTCCGATTTTGTATATTAGCGTTCCTCATCCAACTCTTTGATGGCGTCATATGCGTGAGTAACGTTTGCATTTAGTAAAAGTTCGTCAAGTGCCGAACGGTCCTTGCCGAGCCTGATACTTGCGAGGCGTTCAAAAAACTTTTGTATCGGAAGAACCGTCTTCTTTAACTGTTCAACCGCTTTTTCTAAGCCTTTCAGAGTGCGCTCTAAGAGGCTTTTCTTTTCAGCAAGTACTTCGACCTCCTTGGTGAGTTCATCCATTCTCTGCGCCTCTAACGCTGTCGCAATACGAATGTCAGCGCATTCATTAGATAACTCAGTGACATTGACTTCCAGTTCTTTTTTCTCAACTCGCAGCTGCTCTGTAATGTATTGTTCCTTGGTCATTGTTTTCTTTCCAGGGCGTGCAGGCACCTTTTCGACATTGATGTTTTGCTCCTCGACCAGCTGATTGAAAAGCTCTCGGGATTCCTGCGTAAATGTGATTTTTGGATTATTGTATCGGCTGCGTGCATGGGAATCATCATATGTGACGCCTAACTGTGCTAAAGCCTTGCTTTCGGACACCACCCATCCGTCCTTGCCTTCTGCGCACCAAACAGCGCGCACATGGGCGTGACCGGATAGGTTCTTGCTTTGACTTCCGTCCGCGCAAATACCTCCTCCAGTTCCAGGCTCGTCGTAGTGAATCGCTACGTCAACAATCTTATACCGGGAGCCATATTTGGCACGCATTTGGTCTATCCACTTTGCGACCGCAATCCTTGTTACTTCAGGCAGCACTGCCATATCCTTATTGCCTACCTGTAGAATAGTCTCTTCTGGTGGGCGCGCCTCGCGATACTCGTCCATTGTCAGAATGCGGTCCTTGTTTCCCTTCTTACGGTATCGCTCGTTCTGCGCCTCCAGTGAAGGGCGGAACACCTCGTAGAATTCGCGTTCGTGCTTTTCAAAGTCTACCTGTTCGTGCAAGGTGGGATTACCGTCAAAATCCAGCGTGATGTAAATGTTTTTATGTTCTGGGTTTGCGAGGACGTGGTTGCCGATTCCTCCGGAGCGCGAGTTGTGCTTGGGGCTATACGCCTCACCGGTGCTTCTGCGTCGCCCATTGTGGACAACCGTTCTAACCTTCTTTTCAGGCACAAAAAACCTCCAACCCGAGTAGTTTCGTTTTTTCGGGTTCACTCTAATTAATGCAGATGCAAGGGATTCATAAAGTTCGTGTACTATAACACGTTTCCGAACTTTAGTACGCCGTAGTAAAAAGGGGATGCCCCTTTTTCCCGGCGCTCTTTCCAGAGGGGAGGCTATCTGCCGAATCCTGCGCGGATAGCGCTCTTGCTCAGAGGGAGCCGCTTATGCAGCGGAAGCAGCCTATCCAGGCGGGCCCTTGTGCAGGGGGCACCCGCAAGCGGGAACTGTCTCCCGACGGGCTCCTGTGCGGAGAGCCACACAAACTTTTGTCATCACGATAGCAATATCTCGTTCGAGACATAACTATTCTTCTTCCAAAATTGTGTGATTCGCTTTACTCAAAATACACGGTTTTGGGTAAAGCAATTCAATTCTTGCAAACCTATTGCAAAGATGCGATATATATGCTATAATGTTAGAGTGAAATGTTATAACTATTAAGCAACTTTGCAAGGAGGCACCCATATATGAGTTTCAGCGCAAGCATTAAAAAAATCAGACTTGATGCTTTTATGAGTCAGCAGGATTTTGCCAAAGCCCTTGGCGTATCCTACAGCACCGTGAATCGGTGGGAAAACGGCAAAGGTTTGCCGACGTTCAAAGCAATGAAAGCGATTGACTCATTTTGTAAAGAACGTGGCATCGACTTTGATGTGAAGAAAATTCGCGAAGCATAACCTTATCATTCAAAGAAAAGTCCGTTTTATCGGACACCTATCGATGTATAATTACAATAGCACTACTGTAAGGAGTATATAGTTATGAATGAAGTAACCAACGTTGGTATTAATATAGCTGAAAAAGCGACACTTATATGGAATGTGGCGGATATGCTGCGCGGTCCTTTCAAACCCCATGAATACGGTCTGGTTATCCTGCCAATGACCGTTGTAAAGCGTTTCCATGACTGTCTGTTGCCTACACATGCTAAGGTTCTGGAAACCTTTGAAAAAGTAAAAAATCTGGAAGTCGTTGACGGATTTCTCACCCGTGCTTCCGGCTACCAGTTTTATAACACGTCCAAGTACACCTTTGAAACTCTGCTTGCAGACCCTGAGAGCATAGAAACAAACTTCAAGGACTACCTTGCAGGATTCTCGGGTAACGTTCAGGACGTACTTGCAAAGTTTGATTTTGAAAACATCATAAAAAGAATGGTAGAGAGCAACACCCTCTACCTCGTTATCAAAGAATTCAACTCTCCAAAGGGCTACCTTGGTCCCGATAAGATATCTGCCGTTGACTGCGGCTATGTCTTTGAAGACCTTGTTCGCCGTTTCAATGAATCCTACGGCGAGGAAGCGGGAGCCCACTTCACCAGCCGCGATATTATCTACCTGATGACCGATATTTTGCTGTCCGATACCAAGTTTAACGGGCAGAACATCACCGTTTATGATATGGCAATGGGAACCTCCCAGATGCTCTCTTGCATGGAAGAGAGAATCCACGCCCTTGATGAAGACGCAATCGTAACCTGCTTTGGTCAGGAGTTCAATCCCTCCACATTTGCTATCGCCAAGGCAGATATGATGATTCGCGGCGGCGACCCCAACAATATGCGATTCGGTGATACTTTGTCCGAGGACAAATTCAAGGGATATCGGTTCGACCGCATTATCTCCAACCCTCCCTTCGGTATTGACTGGAAAAGAGAACAGAAGGCAGTTGAAGCAGAAGCAAAGCTGGGCGAAGGCGGACGTTTTGCACCCGGACTTCCCAAGATTTCCGACGGTCAGCAGCTCTTTGTCCTCAACGGTCTTGCAAAGCTTGCTGACGACGGCAAAATGGCAATTGTTCAGAACGGTTCGCCCCTGTTCTCAGGCGATGCCGGCTCAGGACCTTCCGAAATCCGCCGTTACATACTTGAAAACGACTGGCTCGACGCCATCATTCAGCTTTCTACAGACCAGTTTATGAACACGGGTATCAGTACATATATCTGGGTGCTTTCCAAGGACAAGCCCGGCTACCGTGCAGGCAAGGTGCAGCTGATTGACGCCTCCCACTGCTACGAGGCGCGCAGAAAGTCCATCGGAACAAAAAGAAACGACATCACCGATTACTGCCGTGAGCTTATTGTAAAGGCATACGGAGAGTTCACCGAAGGTATCTTTGGCGACAAGAACGGCATCTACTGCGAATCCAAGATTTTTGATAGTGTAGAGTTCGGTTATAACAAAATCGTGGTGGAAAGACCTTTGCTCGGCGAGGACGGTAAACC
>JAZNAK010000024.1:0-23789 GCA_045586485.1 Faecousia sp.
GGCCTATGTTAAGATCCTGAGTATCCCCTCTGAGGAACAGATTGCCGCCATGAAGTCCGCTGCCACCGAGGGAAAGACCCGGGCAGAGCTGGAAGAAGCCATGAAGCAGGCCTTTGCCCAAAATGTCCAGATGCAAAATTACGACATTGACGGCTACCTGGCAAATATGAGCGACGAAAAGATCCTGGAATACTACGAGGCCATGGCCGTGAAAATGGGTACCATGCAGTATGCCCAATCCGTGCAGGCATCCCTCCAGGGCAAGGCACCGGAAGAGCTGCTGATGGGCTTCCAAATGGCCCTGGACGGCTACACCGAAGAGCAGATGGCTGCCTACTACGACAAGATCCTGGAGTTCTCCGATTCCAGCTACGAGGACAATCTGTTGGCTTTGGGTTATTTGGATCTGGACAGTCCCTCCTCTGTGAATCTGTTCGCAGTTTCCTTTGAAAGCAAGGAAGTGATCGAGTCGATCATCTCCAAGTATAATGAAGGTGTTGACGAGCTACATAAGATCCAGTACACCGACTTTATGGGCATCATGATGAATTCCATCACCAAGATCATCAATGCTATCACCTACGTACTGATTGCTTTTGTTTCCGTTTCTTTGATCGTATCCTCCATTATGATTGGCGTGATCACCCTGATCTCTGTCCAGGAGCGGACAAAGGAGATCGGCATCTTGCGTGCCATTGGCGCATCCAAGGGGAATGTGTCCGGTATGTTCAATGCCGAGACTATGATCATCGGCTTTACCTCCGGCGTGCTGGGCGTGGCAGTCACTTACCTGCTGTGCATTATTGTGAATATCATCCTGTACGCTCTGACGGGCATCCCCAGCCTGAAGGCAGTGCTGCCCCTGAATGTGGCAATTGTACTGGTGATCATCAGCGTGCTGCTGACGCTGTTCTCCGGCATTATCCCCTCCAGAAGCGCAGCCAAAAAAGACCCTGTGGTTGCTTTGAGAACCGAATAATAAAAGAATCCGGAAAGTGTGTGCTTTCCGGATTCTTTATATGTGCAGAATGTTTCGCGCGACCCACCATACTAGGATCACGCCCAGCAGAATATAATCCATAATGGGGGCAGGGGAGCGGTAAACGAACCGTCCGGTCTTCAGGTAGGTTAAGGCGCTGCGTATATAAACGAATATGAGATATAAGAATGTCACGGGGAACAGAAGATTGTAAGAGAAAGCCTCTCCAATGTCCAGTCGGAGCAGCGCCAGTACCGCCCGGGTGCTGCCGCAGCCGGGGCAGGAAAGGCCGGTGATCAGATGGAAAAGGCAGGGGACCGGGTGATCCGATACGGCCAGTATATACAAAAGTATGCCGCCGGCAAGGATCCCGGCAGTGATCAGAAACAGATATAAAAACCGTTTGTGTGGCGTGGTCATAGGAATGCTCCTTATGGCAGGATGTGATTATTGTACTAGTAGTTGAATGAAAACGCAACACTTTTGCTGCAGCGGTATTTCGGCAGTTTTTGCGGAATAATGATTGACAGCGGGGCGCTTTCTGTGTAGAATCAAGGGGAAAGGAGGGTTTCGTTATGGAAATCAAAACTCGTAATATTGTCACTTGCATTATTCTTACCATCGTCACCTGCGGCATCTACGGCATCTACTGGACAGTATGTCTGGCTCGTGAGGCTGTTGCTGTGAAGGATCCTTCCGACAGCGGCGTCCTGGAGATCGTACTTATGCTGTTCCTGCCTTTCGTCGGCTTCTACCTGGCTGAGCAGAAGCTCACCGCCGGCTGCGCCGCAAAGGGTATTGCCCACAAGGACAATTCCATCCTGTACCTGATCCTGGGCCTGGTTGGCCTGGGTATTGTGAACTTCTGCATGATGCAGAACGATCTGAACAATATCGCTATCAACAACGCCGTGGATAGCCTGTAATGACAGCAAACGAAAAGGGACACCGTGAGGTGTCCCTTTTTTGTTAAAAAGTTTCGGTGATAGTGCCGCTGCCAACGACCATATCTTCCCAGTACAAAACAACTGCCTGGCCGGGGGTGATTGCCCGCTGAGGAGTGTCGAAGACTACCCGGGCGTGGCCGGCTTCCTCAGGGTATACCGTTGCAGGCTGAGGCGTGTGGCGGTATCTTGCTTTGGCAGTCACGCGAATGGGCTCTGTAAGCTCTGCAAAGGGCAGCCAGTTGCAGTCTGTGGCGATGAGCGTGGTCGTATACAGCGCCTCCTCCGGCCCGACGGTCACAGTGTTGTCCTGCATGTTCTTGCTGCAAACATACACCGGAGCGCCCATAGCCAAACCGAGACCCTTTCGCTGCCCCAGGGTGTAGCCAACGGCGCCGTTATGGCGGCCGACCACATTGTTTTGCAGATCCAGGAAAGCGCCGGCCGGATATTCCTTTCCGGTGTAGCGGCGGATAAAGGACATATAATCGCCGTCAGGGATAAAGCAGATATCCTGACTGTCCCGCTTCCTCGCATTCAGAAATCCCTGTTCCTGGGCGATCTGCCGAATCTGTGCTTTGGTGTAAGCGCCCAGAGGGAAGTGGGCGTGGGCAAGTTGATACTGATTCAGACAGGCCAGAAAATAACTCTGGTCTTTTGCTTCGTCTGCGGCTTTGTACAGCAAATACCGGCCGGTTGTCCCGTCTTGCCGGATCCGGGCGTAATGACCGGTGACGATACTGTCACACCCCAGCGCCAAAGCTTTCTCCAGCAAAAAGGAGAACTTGATGTGACGGTTGCACCGGATACAGGGGTTGGGCGTCAGCCCCTGCTCGTAGCAGGAGATGAAATCGTCCACTACGGCCTGCTTAAACGCATCTGCGCCGTCGATTGTGTGGAAGACCATTCCCAGCCGTCCTGCCACTGCCTGGGCATCGGCGATATACTGCAGATCAAGCCGGTCACCAAGCAACGCTTCATCGCACATTCTGACGGTGGCGCCCTCGCAGGCATAGCCGTCTTTCAGCATCAGGTATGCGGCCACGGAGCTGTCAACGCCGCCGCTCATTGCGATCAAGGCCTTTTTCTGTTCCATAGTCCATACCTCCTTTGTGTGATGGATTTATCATACCATAACACGCCACCAAAAGCAATAAATGAACCGTGAACAAATAGAAGGGGAGCCTTTGCAGAAGCGTAAAATCAACTAATATTGTAAAAATATGGAAAAAACTTATAGAATTAGGTAGAAATGGGAACATTTTCGGCGGGAAAATGGTAACAAACATGTAATAATAATAAAAAAAGGGTTGCAAAATGAGACCCTGTCTGCTATAATATACCGCGAATGAATTGGAAAGGAGTACATACCAGTGAAGAGACAGATTACTAGTTTCCTGTTAGTAATGGTAATGTTGCTCGGCTTGGTACCTGCAGGTATCTTCGGCGTCCGCGCTGAGTCCGCAATGGTCACCAGCGATGCGTGTATCGAGCTTCTGAAGCTGGAAGAAGGCTTCAGCAGAGTGCCTTATTGGGATTTTGCCCAGTATACCGTCGGCTATGGCACCCGTTGCCCCGATGATATGGTGGCTTATTATATGCAGAACGGCATCACAGAGGAAGAGGCAGAGGTCCTGCTTCGCAACCACCTGGCCGGTTTTGAGCGGGATATCAACCAGAGGATTATCGATGAATACGGCCTCACGCTGACCCAGAATCAGTTTGATGCCATTGTGATGTTCTCCTATAACTGCGGTACTGCCTGGGCCTATGAGCCGGAGGGTACGTTCCATCAAGCCATCGCCACCGGAGCCACCGGCAATGATATTATCCGCGCCTTTGCTCTCTGGTGCAGCGCCGGCGGTGAGATCCGCACCTATCTGCTGCGCCGCAGACTGTGCGAAGTGAATATGTATGTCAACGGCGTCTATAGCCAGACGCCTCCCGATAACTACTGTTATGTGGTTTATGATGCCAATGGCGGCGTCAGCAGTCCCCGCAGCCAGGGGTATGATTCTGATCTGACTGCAGAGCCCTTCCCGGTACCTACATACACAGGTTATACCTTCCAGGGCTGGTTTACCGCCAAAACAGGCGGCACTCAAGTGACTGTTCTGGACGCGACCACCAAGAGTATGACCCTCTACGCCCAGTGGCTGGATGATGAGGGCAATCCTCCCTCCAATAGCGGAGCGGCTACGGAAAAGCCGATTGTGGTCACCGTCACCGCAACCGATGTCAATCTGCGAAACGGCCCCGGTACCAACCACACGGTTGTAGGCACTGCCGACAAGGGCCAGCAGTTCACCATTACCGAAACCGCCACCGGCTCCGGCTATAACTGGGGCAAGTTTGACGGCGGCTGGATCGCGCTGGAGTTTACAGACTACGAAACCGTAATGGAGAATCAGCCGGATCCCACGGATCCCACTGAGCCGGAAGAGACCGAACCGGAAGAGACTGAGCCGGAAGAGACTGAGCCGGAGGAAACCGAACCCGAGGAGACCGAACCCGAGGAGACCGAGCCGGAAGAAACCGAACCCGAGGAGACCGAGCCGGAAGTGACCGAGCCTGAGGAAACTGAGCCGGAAGAAACCCAGCCTGAGCAGACCAAGGTTTACGGGACTGCCAATGTGCAGGACTGGCTCCGCGTCCGCGCCGGCCCCGGCACATCCTATGCCGTCACCGGGTATCTGAAACCCAATGAGCGGGTGGAGATTCTGGAGCAGAAAGTGGTCGGCACCCAGAAATGGGGCAAGATCAGTACCGGCTGGGTCAGCATGGACTATATTGTGCTGGAGAAGAACGAGCCCTCCGGCGGTAATACCGAAACAACTCCCAAGCCTCCCGTCACGGTGTGGACCGGCAAGGTGGACGCCGACGAGCTGCGCGTCCGCAGCGGCCCTGGCACCAGCTACAGCATTGTAGGCTTCCTGACGGACGGAACTGCCGTCACCATTACCGAGCGTAAGACGGTTGGTAATATGGAGTGGGGCAAGATCAGCAATGGCTGGATCAGCCTGGACTATGTGAAGCTGGATGCTGACAACAGTGACAGCGGCAGCACAACAACGCCTCCCGAGGTGAAGCCTGAGGTCCTTACCGGCACCGTGAAGGTGCAGGACTCTCTCCGTGTCCGCACAGGCCCCGGTACTTCCTATGAGGTGGCCGGATTCCTGAAGGCAGGGGAGAAGGTGACCATCACCGAGCAGAAGACGGTTGGTAATACGGTCTGGGGTAAGATCGAAAGCGGCTGGATCAGCATGGATTATGTGGAACTGGATGCCGGCGAACCGGAGCCTACTCCTCCGGAGCCTGTGATCAAGACCATCACGGCAGACTGCCTGCGCGTCCGCAGCAAGGCCAGCATCGACAGCGCCATCGTTGGCTATCTGTACTACGGCGCCAAGGTTGAGATCCTGGAAACTGCCAAGGACTCCGACGGAGACCTTTGGGGCAGAACCGCTACAGGCTGGATCTTTATGAAGTACACCAAGTAAAAAACAGACCACGGCAAGAACGAATCTTGCCGTGGTTTTTGTTTTGGGAAATAAAAAACGGCATTGCAGAAGCAATGCCGTAATTCAATGCAGGGAAATTAGACAGCCCGTTCGACCTTGTTGGAACGGAGGCATCTGGTACAAGCGTACACATGGCACGGAGTACCATTCACAATGGCCTTGACACGCTTAACATTGGGTTTCCAAGCCCGGTTGGAACGTCTGTGGGAGTGAGAGACCTTAATACCGAAAGTCACGCCCTTGCCACAAAAATCACACTTCGCCATACTACTGCACCTCCTATCTGCATAATAAATCACTGTAAACTGCGCCCAAACAGGCGCTTGAATATGATAGCAGAGTTTTTTCCAAAAAGCAAGTGTTTTTTTGCAATTTTTTTCGTTTTTTAAAATAATGTTGCTATTCTGCCGCACGACAGTTATAATGTCCTTAAGAATTGTGAGAAAAGGGGATCATGGCGATGTTTAATGTGTACAGTGTGCCGCTGACTACGCTGGTCAAGCAGTTTGACCTGGAGGTGGCCTATAAGGCCAGCGACTACGAGTCCATTCAGCTGACGGTTGCGGACGTGTCCCGACCCGGTCTGCAGCTGGCAGGCTACTTTGACCACTTTGAGCCTATGCGTTTGCAGGTGGTGGGCAACGTGGAGGTCAGCTACCTGCAAAAACTGTCTGAGGAAGAGCGGACTATGACCCTGGACCGGTACTACTCCTTCAAGTTCCCGGCGCTCCTCGTGACCCGCTACAATCCCCTTGAGCCCATCTGCCTGGAACTGGCCAAGAAACACGATATCACCGTCCTGCGTTGCCACGAAGCCACCAGTACCATTGTCTCCGCGATTATTGCATACCTGTCCGCTGCCCTGGCTCCCAGAATTACCCGTCACGGCGTACTGATGGAGGTCTACGGTGAGGGCATTCTGATCCTTGGAGAGAGCGGTATGGGCAAGAGCGAGGCGGCTGTGGAGCTGCTAAAGCGCGGCCACCGTATGATAGCTGACGATGCGGTGGAGATCCGCAAGGTCTCCGGAAACAGCCTCATCGGCAACGCGCCGGAGCTGATCCGCAACTATGTGGAATTGCGTGGCATCGGCATTGTGAATGTAGCAAAGCTCTTCGGTATGGGCGCTGTCAAGTCTGAAAACGAGATCAATCTCGTGGTAAACATCGTGCCTTGGAAGGACAAGGAGGCCTATGACCGCCTTGGTCTGGAGGAGCAGCATATGGAGATCCTGGGAGTGCAGGTGCCTATGAATACGATCCCTGTCACACCCGGCCGTAATTTGGCGGTCATTTTGGAAGTTGCCGCTATGAACAACCGTCAGCGGAAGATCGGCTACAACCCTGCCAAGGAGTTTACAGAGCAGATCGATAACCATTTTCGCCAGAACAATCTTTGATAACCGGAGCGCTCGATGAAAGAACTTACCATTGGCCCTAATGACAGTGGACAGCGGCTGGACCGCTTTTTAGCCAAGGCAGTGCCTTTGCTTCCCGCCTCTCTGGCCCAGAAATATATCCGCATCAAGCGGATCAAACTCAATGGTGGCCGGGCTGCCCGGGATAGCCGACTGTCTGCCGGCGATGTGCTGCAACTGTATATCAACGACGAGTTTTTTGAAAAGCCAAGGCAGGATAATGCTTACCTGACTGTGGCTGCCCCGAAGCTCACCATCGTCTATGAGGACGAAAATATTCTTCTTGCAGACAAGCGCCCGGGACTTGCGGTGCATCCCCACGACGGCGCGGAGTACGGCAGGACGCTGATTGACCACATTCAGGCCTACCTCTATCAGAAGCACGAGTGGAGTCCCCGGGGCGAGAATGCCTTTGCGCCGGCGCTGTGCAACCGGATCGACCGGAACACCGGCGGTATCGTGATCGCCGCAAAGAATGCGGAAACGCTTCGGATACTGAACCAGAAGATCAAGGACCGGGAGCTGGATAAGCGGTATCTTGCCATCGTTGAGGGGACACCAAAGCCGGCTAAGGGCAGTTTGAAAGGATACCTGTTCAAGGATGAGAAAAGCAACCGGGTCTTTGTCACAGACACCCCTAAACCCGGCACCAAGACCTGTCAGACCAATTATACGGTGCTGGCAAGCAACAAGGAGCTGTCCCTGGTGGAGTGCCAGCTGATCACCGGCCGTACCCATCAGATCCGCGCCCAGTTTGCCCACGCGGGACACCCACTTTTGGGTGACGGCAAATACGGCAAGCTGAACAAACGCTTTGACAGGACCTATCAGGCTCTGTACTCCTATAAACTTACCTTCCAGTTTACCACCGATGCAGGCTGCCTTGAATACCTGAACGGGAAGAGCTTTCAGGTCGGCCAGGTGGACTTTGCGACGGAGTATTTTCCGGGCATAACGATCAAATAAAAAATGGGGGGAGCAATTTGCTCCCCGCATTTTTGTTGTCAGCCAATTAAGCCTCGAAGTCGGCCTCTTCTGCCTGCACAGGCTCTTCGGCAGGTGCTTCCTCGCAGTCGCACTCTTCGCCGCAGCAGCACTCCTCACCGCACTCGCATTCGCCGTCGCAGCAGCAGTCATCGTCACAGCAGCAGCACTCGTCGCAGCAGCTGAACTTGTTCAGCAGACCCTTTGCCCAAGCGACGATCTTATCGCCGTAGGTGGCGATCACATAGACAGCGCCGGCAACAGCGGCCAGAGCAGCCACAACCTTCATAATGGTACCAAAAACTTTCATAATGATGACCTCCTTGTTTATTTATTCTACTTTCAGTATAACCAATACCTGGTGAAAAAGCAATAGCAATTTATAGATAACCATACATTCCCCGCACACTGACTTCCCCTGAATGGACGGTTTCTGTTGAGCCGTCACAGAGCCGGACGATCAGCGCGCCGTCGTCGCTCAAATCGATTGCCGTACCGCAGCGGATATGCTCCGGATGGAGTATTTTGACCTCTTTTCCCAGGGTTATGCATCGGCGCCGGTAGGTATCCAGTATTTGCTTCGTTTCAGTCAGCAGCCGGGCACTCATTTTATACAGGGACTCGATCAGCGCGGCTGCCAACTGAGCAGGGGAGAAGTCCCTGCCGGTAATCATAGCCAATGAGGTTGCCAATTCCTGCAATTCTTCCGGAAAATCTTCCTTTTGCTGGCGGCAGTTGATACCGATGCCGATAACAGCGAAATCCACAAGTCCTTGCGCATCAAATGATAATTCAGTGAGAATGCCGCCCAGTTTCCTGCTTCCGCAAACAAGATCGTTGATCCACTTGATCTGAGGGGAAATCCCTGCTGCAGACTCCACCGCCTGGCAGCAGGCCACGGCTGCGGCGCAGGTCAGGTGCATCAGCCTGTCGGGCGTGCAGCCGGGACGGAGAATGACCGACAGGTAGACGCCCATTGCGTCGGGGGAGGAGAAACTGCGGCCCATTCGACCCCGACCGCCCGTCTGACTGCCGGCAAGGAGTACTGTGCCGTGGGGAGCGCCCTGCAGCGCCATCTGCTTTGCTTTGGTGTTTGTGGAATCAATGGTGTCATACCAATACAGAGTGTCCCGCCAGGGACACTCTGTGGTGAGGTGAGATAAAACTTTCTGTTTCATACTTAGTCAATGTCGCGAAGGACTTCCTCGGGAGGATTGTCCAGCTGTTCCGGCCTGTAAAGAATGCGCTTGAAGGTCTTGAAGAATGCGGCATAATAGAAGCCGTCCACGATTCGCTCGTCCATGGAGAACTTGAAGTCCAGATACTTCTTCTGCACGATAGTGCCGTCCTCCTGGATCTCCAGCGCCCGGCGTTTGCAGCCAAAGGAGCCGAAGACGGGCAGATTGCCGAAATCGTACAGATGGTGATAGATGGGCGGGATGCCCAAACTGCCCATGGAGGTGAAGAACACGCTGCCGTGGAAGGGACTCAGCTCCAACAGGAACTTGGGAAGAAGACCAAAGTAGTCCATGGTTTTCAGCAGCCATACGGTGAACTTCAGGAACAACCCGGGGATCAGCTGGAATGCGGAGGCCAAATTGTCAAAGCCGGAGTCCAGGGGCGTATTTTTTACATTTTCAATCTCTTTATTCACCTTGCGGTAAACATCTTCTGCCGTGTCCCTGGGAGACAGATGGACTTTGATCAAGGTCTCCGGGGCAGTGGAAGTCATTTCCTTTTTGATGGTCATACAGAACTGGATGTCATCGCCGTGGGTGTAGATCTTCTGGCCGGAGATGAACCGGTTCAGGCCGGGGTATTTACACAGCGCGCGGCAGTAGCATGCCAGCATCACGTGCATCAGACCGAAGGAGGTCATACCTTCCTTGCGTTTTTGACGGATGTACCTCTCCACGTTGGTGATCTCGAACGCCTCTTCAAACAGATTCATAGAGGTGCATCTGCTGATCATAATGTAGGGAGATACCTGATTCATAGGCGGCTCGGTGCGAATCCGCCGGCCGTCAGAGCGGTCGCCCCAGGTGGGATGATATTCGTCGGAAGGATGCACCCGGATGGCCAAAACCACCACGATCATTCCCAGCGCCATAAGGGCATCCGGAAGCAGGGGAAGCAGAGTCGCCCAGTCGGCAGCCATAACGGACGCGCGGTTTAAGTACAGCCGGGATACAAAGGGGAACGCGGCAATGGGCAGGAGCAGAATCGTGGCTGCGACCTTGCCGCAAGTGATCTGTGTGTACAGGACGCCGGCGAAGATCAGCGCGACTGCAAACAAGCAACCGATGAGCTTATCAAAGGACTCGAAATCATAGCCAAAGAAAATAAATGCGTAGTAAAGGCAAATCATCCATACGGGGATTGCGGTCTTGTAAAACCGCTCTTTACCGTTGAGCAGGCAGATAAGACCGTACAGCAAGGCTGCTGCGATTGGCAGAACGATTTGGCTCCACACATCGGTTCCTTTCACACCGACAAACAGGATGCGGGCCACTGCCGAGCAAACCATGCAAAGGGCTGTCAGCCAGGTCAGCGCATTTTTCGCACTGACATAAAAATGTGTTTTCTTATCCATAACGCCTATATTATAGCAAAAACGACAGGCCTTGGCAATCATAATTTGTATTTCTCCGGGGTAGCGCAAAAAAGCCTGCAAACTTGTCAGGATATGGCAACAAAAACTTGAAAAATAAAGACGGATATGGTAAAATGAACTCTAATATGTCATATTTCTTTTGCGGAGGAAAAAAGCCGTTTATTTTGGGCGGCTGAGGGGGAAAAACACTCGGTTGACCGACGCAAAAAAGAAAAATGCAGGCTATAAGTTTGAGGTGGACACATGTATCTTAAAAGTTTGGAAGTGCAAGGCTTTAAGTCTTTCCCCGACAAAACACTGATCCGTTTTGGCGACGATATTACAGCCATTGTCGGTCCCAACGGCTCCGGCAAGTCCAATATCTCCGACGCTATTTTGTGGGTCATGGGCGAACAGAGCACCAAGACTCTCCGCGGCGCCAAGATGGAAGATGTTATTTTCGGCGGCACCCAGAAGCGGGCGGCAGTGGGTTTTGCCGAGGCGACCCTGACACTGGATAATTCCGACCGGGCGCTTCCTTATGATTCCGATGAAGTGATGATCACCCGGCGGTATTACCGCTCCGGTGACAGTGAATACTATATCAACCGCCAGTCTGCCCGTCTGCGTGACATTAACGAGATGTTTATGGACACCGGCCTGGGCAGAGAAGGCTATTCCAATATCGGACAGGGCCGTATCGACGAGATTTTGTCCCTGAAGAGCGCTGACCGCCGTGAGATCTTTGAAGAGGCTGCCGGTATCTCCAAATACCGTCACCGCAAGGAAGAGACGGAGCGGAAGCTGGCCCACACGGAAGACAATCTGATGCGCATTGGCGACAAGGTTTCCGAGCTGGAGCTGCAGCTGGAACCGCTGCGCGTGCAGTCCGAGAAGGCAACCAAGTACCTGGCTCTCCGTGAAGAACTGCAGGGCGTGGAAGTGGCTGTGTGGATGGATCGGCTGGAAAAGCTTTCTGCCGACGCCAAGAAGGCAGAGGAGGACTATGCTTCTGCGTCTTTCGTCCTCCAGCAGGCCCACGAGGATCTGGAGAAACTGTATTTGTCCACAGAGCAGATGGGCGCTGACCTGCGCCATCAGAACGGCGTGGTGGATACCCTGCGGGAGCAGGTATCTCTTCTGGAAGGCACCCATCAGCAGATCGACGGACAGATCGCTGTTCTGCGTAGTTCTATTCAGCATAATGAGGAGAGCATCCTCCGCAGCCGTGAGGACCTGCAGGGTCAGGAAGACCGCAGCAGCGGCATCGCCGCCCAGCTGGAGCAGGCCAATGTGCGTATTTCTGAGATCGATGCCGTGCTGGATCAAAAGGCCGGCGAACTGGACAAATTGCAGAAGCAGCTGATGGCTATGACGGCAGACGCCCAGGGTCTGACCCGGCAGTTTATGGAACTGCGCACCCGGGAAGTGAATCTGACCGGCGATGTGGCAGCCAAGGAAGCAGATGCCAAGGCGCTGGAATCCGCAATGGCGGACAGCCAGAGCAGAATCGATCAGATCAAGCTTGACCTTCAATCCGGCGAAGCCCGTGAGCAGGAGGCCCGGGATAATCTGTCCGAGAGCCAGAAGCAGCTGCTCAGCGCTCAGGAGGAAGTGACCGCCAACAACAATGCTATCGCAGGCTACACCCTTCGTCAGACCACCCGTGTCAAGCGCCGGGACGAGCTGGCTGAGCAGGTGCAGAAGCTCCACAGTACTTTGGAAAGCGTCCGCACCAAGGCGCAGGTGTTCCGCGCCATGGAGAAGGATTTTGAAGGCTACAATAAATCCGTCCGCCAGGTGATGCAGGAGGCTAAGCACGGCGCTCTGCGAAATATCCACGGACCGGTCTCCCAGCTGATCCGTACCGAGGATGGCAATACTGTGGCCATTGAAATCGCTCTTGGCGGCGCCATGCAGCACATCGTCGTGGGCAACGAGCAGGACGGTAAGGCGGCCATCTCTTTCCTGAAGCGCACCAATGGCGGCCGGGCAACCTTCCTGCCCCTGTCGGTGATCCAGGGTAAGCCTTTGAACGAGAACGGCGTGGAAAAGTGCCGCGGCTTTGTGGGCATTGCCTCCCAGCTGGTAAAGTTCGAGCCGGCCTACCGTGGCATTGTGGAAAATCTGCTGGGCAGAACAGTGATCGTTCAAGATATGGACGCAGCGCTGGCGATGGCCAAGCAGTACGCAAACCGATTCAAGATAGTCACCTTGGACGGCCAGGTGGTCAACCCCGGCGGCTCCATGGTGGGCGGCTCTGTGAATAAAGAAAACGGCATTTTGAGCCGTGCCAATGAGCTGGATAAGCTCACCAAGCAGGAAAAGGAACTGAGCGAAAAGCTGCAGGCTCTGGAGACGGATTTCCAGGAGGCCCGCCGGGCTGCTGACCAGGTGGAGTTCCAGCTGAACGCCGCCAGAGAACAGCTCCAGGAGGCAGAAAAGCAGGTGCTGACCCAGGAGGGTCGTGTGCGTCAGCATGAGATTCTGCTGGACGCCATCTGCCAGGCAAGACAGTCTGCCGATCGGGAACTGGAGAACCTGCAGAAGCGGCAAAACGCCGACCGGGAGCAGCAGTCCGCCGCTCAGGCGCAGATCCGGGTCTTTACCTCTCAGCTGGAGCAGACCCGTCAGCAGATCAATGCCCTTGAGGGTGTCCAGTCTGAGACGGATAAGGCCGTGGCGGTGATCACGGATCAGATTAACCTCCTGCGTACGGAATCCGCCGCTTTGGAGGCCGAGCGTACCACCGCCAATGCCCACATCGCAGACCTGCGGGTACTGCAGGCGGCTACCGAGGGCGATAAAAGCAGAAAACTGGCGGACATCGATGCCATTATGGCCGATAACCGCCGCTTGGAAGAGGAGATCCATCAGCAGCTGCTCCGCCAGGAGGACAATGCCGGTGAGATCGATCGAGTTCGCAAGGCGATGGCCGAGGCTCTGGGTGAGTATGCCCGGATCGAAGCCAATAAGTCCAAGGCGGAAAGCGAGATCCAGGAGAAGAACAAGTCCGTTGTGAATATGGAGCGGGCTTGCGCCTTGCTGGAAAACAAAAAGGAAACCACTCTGCTGGAAGAGAAAAATACCGTGGACAAGCTTTGGGACACCTATGGCCTGACCCCCGGTACTGCGGCGGAAAAGCGGGGCGTGATCGAATCCGTGGCCGCCGGCAACCGGCAGATCGCAGAGCTGAAGCGGAAGATCTCCGCCCTGGGCACACCCAACCTGGGCGCAATCGAGGAGTTTGCCCGTGTCAATGAGCGCTACACCTACCTGACCGCTCAGCGAGACGATGTGCTGGGCGCCAAGAGAGATCTGGAGGGCATCATCAAGGAGATCACCCAGCAGATGACGGAGATCTTCGTCACGGAGTTTGCCAAGATCAACGACTACTTCGGCAAGGTATTTGAGGAGATGTTCGGCGGCGGTAAGGGACAGCTGCTCTTGGAGGACCCGGAGAATCCCCTTACCTGCGGCATTGAGATCCGCGTACAGCCTCCCGGAAAGCAGATCAAGACCATCACCCTGCTCTCCGGTGGTGAGAAGGCCTTCGTGGCCATCGCCCTGTACTTTGCGATTTTGAAGGTGCGCCCCACACCGTTCTGTATGCTGGACGAGATCGATGCAGCGCTGGACGACCGGAATGTGGAGCGATTCTCCGCCTACTTACGGAATCTGAGTGCCAAGACGCAGTTTATCGTTATCACCCATCGCCGCGGCACAATGGAAGCATCCGATGTGCTCTACGGTGTGACCATGCAGGAGCAGGGTATCAGTAAGCTGCTTCGTCTGGACTTAAACCAGATGGAGGCATATCTGGGAATTACGGAATAAAGGAGCAGATCCATGGGTTTTTTTAATAAGATCAAAGCCGGTCTGACCAAAACGAGAGACGCTTTGTCCAATACGCTGGGCGGTGTGTTTACCGGCTTTTCTGAGATCGACGATGACTTCTACGACGAGCTGGAGGAGAGTCTGATTCTTGCCGATCTGGGGGTGGATACATCTGTAAAGGTGATCACCCGTCTGCGCAAGGCCGTCCGGGAACAGCATCTGAAGACGGTTGAGGAGGCAAAAGAGGCCCTGAAGGAGATCCTTGTGGAGATTCTGAATGTGGGTGATACCGCGCTGAATCTCTCCACCACGCCCTCCGTGATTCTGGTCATCGGCGTCAATGGTGTGGGTAAGACCACCACTATCGGTAAGATCGCCACCCAGCTGAAATCTGAAGGTAAAAATGTCTTACTGGTTGCGGGCGATACCTTCCGCGCCGCCGCGGCAGATCAGCTGGAAATCTGGGCGGAGCGCTCCGGCAGCGCCATTGTCCGCCAGCACGAGGGCGCAGATCCTGCCTCTGTGGTGTTTGACGGTATCCAGTCCGCCAAGGCCAAGGGCTCGGATGTGATCATCATCGATACCGCCGGCCGTTTGCATAACAAGACCAATTTGATGAACGAGTTGAATAAAATCAGCCGTATTGTGGAGCGGGAGCTGCCGGATGCATCGAAAGAGGTCCTGCTGGTGCTGGACGGCACCACCGGTCAAAATGGTCTCATTCAGGCCAAGCAGTTCAAGGAGATCGCCGGCGTCACCGCTATTGCGCTGACCAAACTGGACGGTACTGCCAAGGGCGGCATCGTGATTGCTGTGGCGGACAGCCTGCAGATCCCCGTGAAGTTTGTGGGTGTAGGCGAAAAGGCAGATGATTTAATGCCCTTTGAGGCAAGGGGCTTTGTGGAGGCGTTGCTGTAAATGAAAGTAGTTCTGGCCAGTAAAAACAAACACAAGCTGGAGGAGATCAGTAAGATCACCCGGCTGTTCGATATTGAGCTGGTGCTTCAGTCTGAGTTGGGTGTGGACATCGATGTGGAAGAGAACGGCACCACCTTTGAGGAGAACTCCCTCATTAAGGCAAAGGCCGTTATGGAGGCCACCGGCCTGCCTGCCCTGGCGGACGATTCCGGTATTGCAGTGGATGCGCTGAATGGAGAACCGGGCATTTACTCTGCCCGCTACGGCTTTGACGATTCTCTGGATGACTGGGGACGGCTGTATCTTCTTTTGAAAAATACTGAGCATGTGCCGGACGGTCAGCGCCAGGCAAAGTTCGTGTGTGTCATTACTATGATCGACCCGGACGGCAAGGTGATCCAGGCCCGTGGCGAGATCCACGGTGAGCTGCTCCGTGCGCCGGTGGGGGAGAATGGCTTCGGCTATGACCCCATCTTCTACTATCCGCCTATGGGCAAGTCCACGGCGGAGATGACCCCGGAGGAGAAAAACAGTGTTTCCCACCGGGCAAATGCACTGAAAGTGTTTTACGAGAAACTAAAGGAGGCATACTGATGCTGACAAGTAAGCAGCGGGCGGAACTGAGAGGTCAGGCTACCACCATTGACACTACCTTGATGGTAGGCAAGGGCGGCGTGACCGAGGCGGTGATCGCAGAGGCAGAAAACCAGCTCATTACCCGGGAATTGGTGAAGGGTAAGGTGCTGGAGGGCGCCATGATGACCGCAAGAGAAGTGTGCGACGAGATATGCCAGGCAACCGGCGCCGACGGCGTGGGTGTGATCGGCACAAAGTTCGTCATCTACCGCTTCAGCGAAAAGCTCCAGTCCCAGCGGAATATGACCGGCCGCGCCAAGCGGAAGGAAACACCTAGCGGGAAAAAGAACCCTGTTCGCAAGGGAGCGCAGGCACGCCGTCAGGCAGCCAGAAAAGTGCGTGAGCAGCGCAATGAATATTTCCGTCAGATGGCCATCGATAAGGCCATCGAGCGTGACCGGGAACGGCAGCTGAGAGAATCAGAAGGGTAAAAAGGAGCGAGGCAGATGGAACGGATCGGCATTTATGGCGGCACATTCAACCCACCGCATGTGGGTCATATCCGTGCGGCCCAGTATGCCCTGACAGCCCTGCAGCTGGATAAGCTGCTGCTTGTTCCGTCCTGCAAAGCGCCTCATAAGACCCATTTGGAGGATACCCCCACGCCCCGGCAGCGCTTTGAAATGCTGCTTCTTGCTGCCGGTGAGAACCTGGAGGTATGCGATCTGGAATTGCACCGCGGAGGCATCAGCTATACCTATGAGACTGTAGAGGAAATTGCCGCGCTGTACACGGATGCTGAACGCATTCTGCTGATGGGTACCGATATGTTCCTGTCTTTCCTTTCCTGGCGGGAGCCGGAGAGGATTCTGCAGAAAGCCTCCATCGGTGTGTTTTGCCGGGGAGAAAAAGACGAGGAAGAAAGAATTGCCGCCCAAAAGGCGGAACTGGAAGCCAGGGGACACAAAGTCTATCTGCTGGACAATCCGGTGACAGCGATCTCTTCCACCCAATTGAGAAGACTGTTGGCATTTCGGTGCGCGGACAGTTTCCTGCCGGAGGGCGTTGCCGACTATATCCGCGCAGAAGCCCTTTACGGCACGGACACAAACTACCGCAATTTGCCGATGGATGCCTTGGAGCAAGTGGTAGTCAGCTTGCTGAAGCCGGACCGGGTGGAGCATGTGCTGGGTTGCAGGGATACGGCTGCGAAGCTGGCGAAGCACTGGCACGCCAATGAGACAGATGCCGCCCGGGCAGGGCTGCTCCACGATATTACCAAAGCCTTGGACGGGTCGCTGCAATTGACTTTGTGCAGGGAATATGGTATTGTACTGGGTGACTTTTCCCGCAAATATCCCAAAACCCTCCACGCCCTTACGGGAAGTCTGGTAGCGGAGCGGATTTTTGGGGAGAATAGGGAAGTGGTATCCGCTATTTGCAGTCATACTACCGGCAAGGCGGATATGACTGTCCTTGAGAAGATCGTCTACATTGCCGACTACATAGAGCCGAAACGGAGTTTCCCCGGCGTTGAGGAGCTGCGCCGTCTGGCCTATGAGGATCTGGACAAGGCGCTGAAGATGGGTCTTGAAATGACCATCTCATTATTACAAAAGAACAAACAGGAGATCTCTCCGGAATCTGCTGAGGCGCTGGCCTTTTTGCAGCAAGCCGGTGTGTAAGAAAGGTGAGGAAGAAACCTATGTTAACCGCTAAAGAAGTTGCTTATGAGGTGACCAAGGCGCTGGATGCCAAGAAAGGTATGGACATCAAGCTGCTGAAGATCGATAAGGTGAGTTCCCTTGCAGATTATTTTCTGATCTGCACCGGTACCTCCAATACCCATGTCAAGACACTTTGCGACTATGCCGAGTACACCCTGGAACAGTTGGGTGAGCCTATGCTGGGCCGTGAGGGTCACCGTGGAAACTCCTGGGAGCTGCTGGATTACGGCAGCCTGGTGGTCCACGTCTTTACCGACGAAGCAAGACAGTTCTATTCCCTGGAGCGTTTGTGGGCGGATGCCGAGCAGGTGGATATCCGGGATATCATTCTTCCGGAATAAGAAAGAAGGAAAGCGGCTATGAATTACGAACATCAAACCGTAGAAGCCAAGTGGCAAAAATACTGGCAGGAGAATAACACATTTTATACCGATGTGTGGGATTTCTCCAAGCCTAAGTACTATGCTCTGGATATGTTCCCGTACCCCTCCGGCGTGGGTCTGCACGCAGGTCATCCCGAGGGCTACACCGCCACGGATATCATGTCCCGCATGAAGCGGATGCAGGGGTATAATGTCCTGCACCCCATGGGATATGACTCCTTCGGCCTGCCTGCTGAGCAGTATGCGGTGTCCACCGGCAACCATCCCAACGGTTTTACCCAGGAGAATATAAAGACCTTCTCCAATCAGCTGAAGGAGCTGGGTTTTGACTACGACTGGTCCAAGGTGATCGCTACCTCTGACCCGGATTTCTACAAGTGGACTCAGTGGATCTTCAAGAAGCTCTATGAAGCCGGCTACGCAAAGCGTGTGGAAATGCCCGTCAATTGGTGCGAGGAGCTGGGCACCGTTTTGTCCAACGATGAGGTCATCGACGGCAAGTCCGAGCGTGGCGGCTATCCCGTTGTGAAGAAGAATATGATGCAGTGGGTCATTGACCAGCCTGCCTTTGCCGAGAAGCTGCTGGAGGGCCTGGAGGAGATCGACTGGCCCGAATCCACCAAGGAGATCCAGCGCAACTGGATCGGCAAGTCCACTGGCGTAGAGGTGGATTTCAAGCTTGTTGGCGGCGGTGATTTTTCCATCTATACCACCTGCATTGAGACCATTTACGGCATCACCTTTATGGTCCTTGCTCCCGACGGCAAGATCGTCCAGGGCCTTATGGACCGGGTGCAGAATAAGGAAGAGGTGGAGGCCTACATCGCGGAATCTGTCAAGAAGAGCGATATGGACCGCACCGAGCTGAACAAGACCAAGTCCGGCTGCCGCCTGGAGGGTGTGTATGCCATTAACCCTGTCAACGGCAAGGAAGTTCCCGTCTTTATCGGTGATTTTGTTCTTGCCAGCTACGGCACCGGTGCGGTTATGGCAGTTCCCAGCCATGACCAGCGTGACTTTGAGTATGCTATTGTACACAATATCCCCATGGTGCAGGTCATCGAGGGCCGGGATGTGTCTGAATGCGCCTTTGAAAAGCAGGACTACCTGGGCAAGGGCTGCCGTCTGATCAATTCCGAGGAGTTCACCGGCTTGACTGTTGAAGAGGCCAAGGAAGCCATCACCTGTAAGCTGGAAAAAGCCGGCGTGGCAAGAAGAAAGGTCAATTACCATTTCCGTGAGTGGATCTTTGCCCGTCAGCGCTACTGGGGTGAGCCTGTTCCCTGCGTGTACACAGAAGACGGGAAGACCGTTTTCCTGCCCGACGAAGAACTGCCCTTGATCCTGCCCGAACTGGAGGACTACAAGGGCCGCAACGGCCAGGCGCCTCTGGAGAATGCAGAGGAATGGAAACACTATGACAGAAACGGCATCAAGGGTCTTCGTGAGACCTCTACTATGCCTGGTTCTGCCGGCTCTTCCTGGTACTATATGCGCTACATCGATCCCAAGAACGAGAATGCTTTCTGTGATCCGGAGCTGCTGAAGCACTGGATGCCTGTTGACCTGTACATTGGCGGCCCGGAGCATGCGGTGGGTCACCTGATCTACTCCCGTATCTGGAATCGTTTCCTGTATGATAACGGCCTGTCTCCTGTGAAGGAGCCCTTCAAAAAGCTGGTCCACCAGGGTATGATCCTGGGCGAGAACGGCATTAAGATGGGCAAGCGCTTCCCGGAATATGTGGTCAATCCCAGCGATATCGTCAGAGAGTACGGCGCCGATACTCTGCGTCTGTACGAGATGTTTATGGGCCCACTGGAGGTCTCTAAGCCTTGGAGCACCACTGCCGTGGCTGGCGCAAGACGGTTTATTAACCGCGTGTGGAACTTCTTCACAGAGCCGGCCAACATTGCGGACGCAGACGATGGTAAGCTGACCAAGGTTTATCACCAGAGCGTGAAAAAGATCACCTCCGACTTTGAGAATCTCGGCTTCAACACCGCCATTGCTCAGATGATGGTCTTTGTAAACGAGGTCTATAAGAACGGCACTTGCCCCAGAGAGTATGCAGAAGGCTTTATCAAGATGTTCTCCTGCATTGCGCCTCATGTGGGCGAGGAGATCTGGCAGGTACTGGGTCATGACAATACCATCGCTTATGAAAGCTGGCCCGTTTACTGCGAGGATAAGTGCAAGGACGCTGAGGTGACCATGGCCGTGCAGGTCAACGGAAAGATGCGTGGCACTGTGGTAATGGACGCCGATCTTGACAATGATGCCGTGATCGCCAATGTTTTGGCTGACCAGAAAATCGCCGCATTCCTGGAGAAAAACGGCGGCAATATCGTCAAGACCATCGTGGTTAAGAACAAACTGGTCAATCTCATCGTGAAATAAGCCGCCATAACCAAAAATATGTCAAAAAGGCAGAATACCCGCTTGACAAACGGTGAAAAACGGCATATAATAGTCGAGCCGATATGGCCCTGAAAGTGTCCTGGATCGAGCCGGACACCATCGGAGGGAGGGAAAACAATGTCTGAAATTCGCGTCAAGGAAAACGAATCTCTGGAGAGCGCTCTGCGCCGTTTTAAGCGTAGCTGTGCCAAGGAGGGCGTTATCGCTGAAGTTAAGAAGCGCGAGCATTACGTCAGCCCCAGCCTGAAGCGTAAGCAGAAGTCTGAAGCTGCCCGTAAGAACAAGAGAAAGGGCTTCTAATCCCTCTTGATATGCGCAAATCACCCCACAAGCGAAAGCTTGTGGGGTTTGCTTTTTATTTACAAAGCTCCTGATACAGACCCAGCACACCCAGCGCACCCAGCCGGTATGCATCTTCCGCTAAGGCCACAAGATCTTCCGGCCCTCTTTGCAGCGTGAAAACGGCTCTGTCCGGAGCGACCTCTACCTGATAGTGGCAGTGAAGCCTGTTATCCGTGTGGGGCAGCTTGCGCTGGCGATCCGGCAGCAAAGGCATAATGGCGCTGCCCAGTGCTGTCACGGTGATTTCGCTTGCATCGCACCCGATCTCCAGAAACACGCCTTGCTGAAGCCATGGGGCAAGATGCTCTTGCAGCGCCTTGTTCACCGGCACTGGCGGGAGCAGCACGGAACAGGCAAAATCTGCCCCATAAGGTTGAGTGACCGCCCCGGGACAGGGAAGCGCCTGCAATATGGAGCCAATCATTTCGCAGGCCTCGTCTGTTTTCTCCCGCTGAAAATCCAGCAGTACTGCCCGAACGGAAAAGGACTGCGCCACTTCCTTTAATTGCCTGGAAACGAGGGCGCTGTCGTGGCCGTGAACGGGCATACTGTCATCGACCAGTAAAAGGCTTCCCTCCGGCAGTTCCTTCGGTAAATTGGAAAGGCCTGCGCCATAAGGAGAGAAGTGACAGGCCATGTAGGCTGTTTTATGCGGGAGATACTGCTCCATTTCCCGAGCGGTCTGGGCAAGAAACACTTTGGAAAACATAGACAAACCCCTCCCGCTATGTTATAATACTACCGTATTCTATGAAAGCAGGTTTCCTAATATGCGCTTTTGTCTGCTGCCGACTGTGATCGCAGACAGCATTGTGGAGCTGACACCCCAGCTGCTGGAGCAGAGAGGGATCAAACTCCTGATGCTGGATTTTGATAATACGATTGTGCCCTATACCACGAATTGCCCCACAGAGACAATGGAGGGGTGGCTCAGGGAGATGGTCGTATCGTCTGTTCATATATGCGTGGTATCCAACAGCCGCAAGGATCGGGTGAAGGTGTTCTGCGATACTTACGGACTTGACTGCATCACCCATGCCCGCAAGCCCTTTTCAAAGGGGCTCCGGCAGTGCCTGGACAAATATGGACTTCCCGCGGGGAATTGCGCCTTGGCGGGAGATCAGATCTACACGGATGTTTTGGGCGCCAACTGCGCCGGCGTACAGTCCATTTTGGTGAAAGCCATCAACAACCATAATTTCTGGTTGAAGGCACGGCATGTGCTGGAGAAACCATGGATCTTTATTGCACTTAAAAAGGAGAATCGACTATGAAGAATCTTGAAAAATACTTGTCTCTGCTGGGCGAAAAGGCCGACGGTCTGCTGCTGACCAGCCGCTACAGCCGCTATTACGGCGCAGAGTTTGACATCGCTGAGGGTGTTGCCATTGTCAGCGCCAAGGGTTGCCGGTACTTTACCGATAGTCGCTATATTGAGTCTGCCCAGAACGGCATCAAGGACTTTGAAGTCATTATGACCGACCGTCAGAATCCTTTCAGCAAGCTCATCAATGAGGCCATTGCAGACTTTGGCTTGACCACATTGGGCTATGAAGAGAACTACCTGACCGTTGCCGAGTTGATGGTGTACGAGGACAAGCTGAACGCCAAGCTCGTTCCCATGAATAGTGAAATCAGCGGCTTCCGCAAGGTGAAGGAAGAGTGGGAACTGGCCCATATGCGCAAGGCACAGGAGATCACCGACAAAGCATTTGCTGAGATGTGCACCCGCATTAAGCCAGGCCTTACCGAAAAGCAGCTGCAGGCGGAGCTGATCTATTGTCTGCTGAAGAACGGCGCAGACGGCCTTGCCTTTGATCCCATTGTGGTCTCCGGCCCCAAGACCAGTATGCCCCACGGTGTGGCAGGCGACCGGGTGGTTCAGGAAGGCGAGTTTGTGACGATGGACTTTGGCGCTCTCTGCCAGGGCTACTGCGCGGATATGACCCGTACCGTCGCAGTAGGCTACGCCACTGAGGAGATGGAAAAGGTATATAACACTGTTCTGCAGGCACAGTTGGCAGGTATTGCCGCAACGCGCGCCGGCAAGACCGGTAGGGAAGTGGACGGCGCTGCCCGCAAGGTGATCGAGGATGCCGGCTACGGCCCCTACTTCGGCCATAGTTATGGCCACGGACTGGGTCTGGAAGTTCACGAGGCTCCCAATTGCGCTCCCGGCAGCGAAATTGTGATGGAGCCCGGCGTGGTCTGCTCCGCCGAGCCTGGTATCTATCTGCCCGGCAAGTTCGGTGTACGAATTGAAGATGTGGTGGTTTTCACTGCCGATGGCTGCGAAAACATAACCCATAGCCCCAAAAAATTGATAATTGTCTAAAAAAATTGCGTTTTCCCCTTGAAAAAACCGCGATATTCGGTTAAAATAGACCAGTTAACATACCTGTTTATAAAATTGCCCTATAAAGGCATACACTTAGGAGGATATATAATATGATTTCTGCAGGTGATATCAGAAACGGCGTGACTTTCGAATTGGACGGCAAGGTCATGCAGGTTATCGAGTTCCAGCACGTTAAGCCCGGCAAGGGCGCTGCTTTTGTCCGCGTCAAGATGAGAAATGTCATCACCGGCGGCGTGACCGAAACCAGCTTGAACCCCTCTGCAAAGTTCCCCACCGCTTTCGTTGAGAGAAAGAAGATGGAGTACTCCTACAACGACGGCAACCTGTACTACTTCATGGACAGCGAGACCTATGAGCTGGTCCCCATCGACGGTTCCGCTCTGGACGATTCCTTCAGCTTTGTGAAGGAGAACGACATCTGCACCATCATGAGCTACAAGGGCAATGTTTTCGGTGTGGAAGTTCCCAACTTTGCTGACCTGGTTGTCACCGCTACCGAGCCCGGCTTCGCCGGCAACACCGCTACCAACACCCTGAAGCCCGCAACTCTGGAGACCGGCGCACAGGTGAAGGTGCCTCTGTTCATCAACGAGGGCGACAAGATCCAGATCGATACCCGTACCGGTGAGTACCTGGGCCGTGCCAAGTAAGGAGTAAACTATGACCATTTGTGAAAAGGCAGCCTATCTCAAGGGCCTCATGGACGGTCTGAACCTGGATACCGAGAAGGCCGAGGGCAAGATGATCAGCGCCATCGTGGATCTGCTGGGCGATGTGACCCGCAGACT
>JAZNAK010000025.1:0-3124 GCA_045586485.1 Faecousia sp.
CGTCTGGGCTTTGCGAACTCCCGCCGTCAGGCTCGCCAGCTGGTGAACCACGGCCACTTCACCGTTAACGGCGGCCGCGTGAACATTCCCAGCTACCTGATTAAGGCTGGCGATGTTGTTGCTGTTTGCGAGAAGAGCGCTTCCAATGCCTTCTTCAAGGCTCTGAAGGAAGCTGACACTTTTGTTGCTGCTCCCAAGTGGCTGGATCGCGATAAGAACACCTTTACCGGTAAGGTCGTTGCTATGCCCACCAAGGCAGATATCGACTTCGACATCGCTGTCCACCTGATCGTCGAGTTGTACTCTAAGTAATCGGCCCCCTGTTTGTTCGCGCATTGCTATGTTGGGGTGCATTCTACACCCCGCACACTTAATAAGGAGGGTTAAGATTCATGGTAGAAATTGAAAAGCCTCGCATTACCTGTCTGGATACCCCTGAGGATCCGTCCTACGGCAAGTATGTTGTTGAGCCCCTGGAGCGCGGTTATGGTATGACGCTGGGCAACTCCCTGCGCCGTATCATGCTGTCCAGCCTCCCCGGCTACGCCGCAACTTCTGTGAAGATCGCCGGCGTACAGCATGAGTTCTCCACAATCCCCGGCGTGACCGAGGATGTGACCGAGATCGTGCTGAATGTGAAGCGGATGATTATGACGCTCCACTGCCAGGGCCCCAAGACCGTGTATATCGGTGCTGTCGGTCCCTGCGAAGTGACCGCCGCCGATATCAAGGCCGATGGCGAGGTTGAGATTCTGAATCCCGAGCTGCACATCTGCACGCTGGGTGAAGGCGCAACTTTTAATATGGAAATCACTTTGTCCCAGGGCCGGGGCTATGTCCCCGCTGACCGGAACAAGACCGCTCAGACTGTGATCGGTGTGATTCCCATCGACTCCATCTATTCCCCTGTCAAAAAGGTGAATTATACAGTGGAGCCCACCCGTGTTGGCGACAAGACCGACTTTGACAAGCTGACCCTGGAGGTCTGGACCGATTCCACCATTTCCGCTAAGGACGCTGTGAGCCTGGGCGCAAAGATTCTGTCCGACCATCTGACTGTGTTTACCAACCTGTCTGATACCGTCGGCACCGGTTCTACCGTTGTGGAGAAGTCCCTTGATCGTCCTGATACCAAGCTGGCAATGACCATCGACGAGCTGGATCTGTCCGTCCGTAGCTTCAACTGCCTGAAGCGCGCCAATATCAACACCGTTGCTGATCTGATCAGCAAGACCGGTGAGGATATGATGAAGGTGCGCAACATGGGCAAGAAGTCCCTGGACGAGGTGCAGAAGAAGCTGGAGATGATGGGCCTGTCCCTGGCCAGCGAGGATTCCGGCAGCAACATCTAATTCTAAGTTTGTCAACCTTTTAAAAGGAGGAAACGTTCATGTTCGGTACTCGTAAACTGGGCAAGACCAGTGCACAGAGAAAAGCACTGCTGCGCCAGCAGGTGACCGATCTGCTGGAGAACGGCAAGATCGAGACCACCTTCTGCCGCGCTAAGGAAGTCCAGCCCGTTGTTGAAAAGATGATTACCCTGGGCAAGAAGGGCGGCCTGTACAACTACCGCAGAGCTCTGTCTTTCATCACTAAGGAAGACGTTGCCAAGAAGTTGTTCGATGAGACCGCTGCTAAGTATGCTGACCGCAACGGCGGCTACACCAGAGTGACCCGCACCGGCGCTCGCCGTGGCGACGCTGCTGAGATGGCAGTCATCGAGCTGGTTTAATTCCAGTCACTTACAAATAAAAGAGCGTGCTGCCTGGCAGTACGCTCTTTTTGTATATTGCACACAGAATAAAGGCCGTGGAAGAGATTTCCACGCCCTTTTTGCTTTGCATTACACTTCTTTGCTCTTGGTGGCGATCTCCAGCAGACACTTGGAGATGAATGCCTCCGGCGTCATGGCGCCCAGATCCTCGCCTTTGCGGGTACGGACGGACACGGTGCCGTTTTCCATATCCCGGTCGCCAATGACCAGCATATAGGGGATCTTCTGCAGCTGCGCTTCCCGGATCTTATAGCCCAGCTTTTCGCTGCGGCAGTCGGTCTCCGCGTGAATATTTACGGCATTCAGCTTCTCGGCCAGCTCCTTTGCATATTCGTGGGCGCGGTCGGTGATGGGCATGACCTTTACCTGGGTGGGCATCATCCACAGAGGCAGCGCGCCGGCGTATCGTTCAATCAGGTAGGCCAGTGTCCGCTCATAGCAGCCCAGAGAGGTTCTGTGAATGATATAGGGAGTCTTCTTCTGGCCGTCGGCATCGGTGTACTCCATGCCGAACTTCTCAGCCAGCAGCATATCAATCTGAATGGTGACGATGGTATCTTCCTTACCGAAGACGTTCTTGTACTGGATGTCCAGCTTGGGGCCGTAGAAAGCAGCCTCGTCAATGCCGATGGTGTACTCTACGCCCAGATTGTCCAAAATGGTCTTCATAGTGGCCTGGGCAGTTTCCCACTGCTCGGCAGTGCCTTCGTACTTTATGCCGGCCCGGGCAGGATCCCACTGGGAGAAACGGAAGGTGCAGTTTTCTAGCATGCCTACGGTGTCCAAACAGTACTTGGCCAGCTCCAGGCAGCCACGGAACTCCTCCTCCAGCTGATCGGGACGGAGGACAAGGTGACCCTCAGAGATGGTGAACTGGCGGACTCGGATCAGACCGTGCATTTCACCGGAGTCCTCGTTCCGGAACAGTGTAGAGGTCTCGCCGAGACGCATAGGCAGGTCCCGGTAGGAACGGGCGCGATTCAGATAGACCTGATACTGGAAGGGACAGGTCATGGGACGCAGGGCGAAGCATTCCTTCTCCTCGTCGTAGGGGTCACCCAGAATGAACATGCCGTCCAGATAGTGATCCCAGTGGCCGGAGATGCGGTACAGATCCCGCTTGGCCATCAGGGGAGTCTTGGTCAGCAGGTAGCCGCGCTTCTGCTCGGTATCCTCCACCCAGCGCTGCAGCAGCTGAATGGTGCGGGCACCCTTGGGCAGCAGGATCGGCAGACCCTGACCGATGGCATCCACGGTGGTGAAGTACTCAAGCTCACGACCGACCTTGTTGTGGTCGCGCTTCAAAGCCTCTTCGCGCTGTGCGATGTAAGCATCAAGATCGTCCTTCTT
>JAZNAK010000026.1:0-11399 GCA_045586485.1 Faecousia sp.
CGACTTCGGCTGATCAATTCAGCCAGCAATGCATCAGATTCGGCCCGTTTCTCCTGCAGTGTGCTCTGGGATGCATCCAGTTCTGCTTTTGCAGATTCCAGTTCTGCTTTGTTGACCTGCAGTTCCTGTTGGGCTGCTTCCACCTCTTTTGCCGCAGACCGGATCGCATCCATCCGCCGACGGTCCGCTTCCGCAATCTCCTCTATCATATTCATTCGATCCAGAAGATCTGCAAAGCTGTTGGCCTTAAAGAGAACAGACCAGTAGGACAGCTTGCCGTCCTCTTCCATAGCCCGGATCCGCTCTTTGTATTTTTCGCTCAGCTCCTGCCAGTGGGCGGTAGCCTCATCCAGCTCAGCCTGCTTGTCTGCGATCAGGTTGCTGTAGGCAGTGATCTGATCGTTGATGTTCTGAATCTGCTGATGCAGCAGAAAAACCTGCTGGTCGATCACATTCTTTTGGGCCACAATTTTTTCCATCTCGTCCATATTGTCAGAGAGCTGGCCTTCCAGTGCTGCGATCTCTTCCTGGTTTTTCTTTTGCTCTTCTTTCAGCTTGTCGATCTCCTGCTTGATCTCTTCAGAAGATCTGTCGTCGCTGGCATTGACGGGAATCACGCTGGCGACGATGCCCAGGATCATCACCGCCGCCATAAGACCGGCGATAATGCTGACCCATAATTTTCTCTGTTTCATATATCCTCCTATGCCGCTCAAAACCGAAACACCAAAGCGGCCCCGGAATCTTGCCAAATAAAAATTACACGTTCATAAACTTCCGGATGGAAGTCCAGCTGCCCACAATGCCCACAAACAGGCCTGCGCCGGCAAAGGTGATCACCATGGGTACCAGCAACTCTGTGAACGGCACAAAGCTAAACAGCTTGAGGGTGTCCACCGCCGCAAGGCGGCTCACCAGACCGTTGTACATGCCCCATTCCAGGAAGAACGCCGCTGTGGCGCCCACCATGCCCAACACAAAGCCTTCCACCACGAAGGGCAGACGGATAAAGCCGTTGGTAGCGCCCACCATCTTCATAATGGCGATCTCGTCCTTACGGTCGTACATTGCCAGCTTGACCGTATTGGAGATGATCAGAAGGCTGACGATCAGCAGCACGCCGATCACCGCGATGGACGCGATCCGCAAAATGCTCTGCAGTGTAAGGAAGCCTTCTGCCAGCTCAAACGCGGCATTCACCTTCACCACGCCGGGAATGCTTTCCAGCTGCGCCACAGTCTCTGCCATCAGCGCATTATCCTCCAGCACCACCACATAGCGATGGCGAAGATCGGAAGGCACCAAGCCCTTGAACGCAGGATCGTCTGCGTGGTCAGCTACGAACTCCTCGAGAGCTTGTTCTCTGGTCTTAAACTCGGCTTTGAATACGTTCTCGATCTGATTGATCTTGGTGCCGATGCTTCTGGCCTCTGCGTCGGACAGGCTGCTGTCCACATAGGCCATCACTTCATTTGTTTTATTCAGGTCCTCCACCATAATGCTCACATTGTACACCAGGCTGGAGAAGCTGCCCACGATCAGCAGGCAGGCCACTGTGACGATCACGGCGGCAAAGGACATAAATCCGTGAAGGAAGATCCCACGGATGCCCTCTTTCATCAAATATCCCAGATTTGTTAATTTCATATTCTGTAATACCCATCCATTCCGTCATGGACCACCAAACCCTCGTTGATGGCGATGACTCGCTTGCCGAAACGCTCCACCAGATCCCGCTCGTGGGTGACCACCAGCATGGTAGTGCCCAAATTATTAATCTCCTGCAGCAGGTTCATGATCTCCAGGGACATAGTAGGGTCCAGGTTGCCCGTAGGCTCGTCGGCAATGATGGTAGACGGATTGTTCACCAGCGCTCTGGCGATGGCCAGCCGCTGCTGCTCACCGCCGGACAGCTCCGTGGGGTGGCGGCGGCTCTTGTTTTCAAGGCCCACCAACTGCAAAATGTACGGTACACGCTCCCGGATCTCCCGTTCCCGCGCGCCGATGGCCCGCATAGCGAAAGCCACATTTTCATAGACAGTCTTGGTATCGATCAGACGGAAGTCCTGGAAAACTACGCCGATGGTGCGGCGCAGGTAAGGGATCTCACGCTTGCGGATCCGCTCCAGAGAGTAGCCGTTCACATGTACAGTGCCGCCGGTGGGTTTCAGCTCTCCGGTGATCAGTTTGATGATCGTGGACTTGCCGGAGCCGGAAGGGCCTACCAAAAAGGCGAACTCACCGTCTTCGATCTGCATAGAAACACCACGCAGCGCGTGGGTGCCGACAGTATAGGATTTTACTACATCGGTAAACTCAATCATAGCAATTTCTCCACCAAAATAATGTAACCATATTGTAATACATTGTAATCGTCTTGTCAACACAGCCCCCCTTGAAAAATACTGGAAGGGTGTAAACGATTCGTAAACTTTCCTCAGCAAAACGCAACTTTGAGCCGCACGGTTCTGTGCGGCTCAAAGGAATCATCATCTGGTTTCCCGGGAGGACAGGTACTTGCGGACCATCAGCGCAACCTTGAAAACGATGGCGTGATCGAACTGCCGCAGATCCAGACCTGTAAGCTTTTTGATCTTCTCCAGGCGGTACACCAGGGTATTGCGGTGTACGAACAGCTTCCGGGAGGTTTCGGACACATTCAGATTGTTCTCAAAGAACTTGTTGATGGTAAACAGGGTCTCCTGATCCAGCGCATCGATGGTGCTCTTCTTGAACACTTCCGATAGGAAGATCTCACACAGGGTGTTGGGAAGCTGGTAGATCAGTCGGCCGATGCCCAGATTTTCATAGTTAATAATGCTCTTTTCCGTGTCGAAGACCTTGCCCACATCGATGGCAGTCTGGGCCTCCTTATAGGCATCAGCCAGGTCGCGCAGATGCTCCGCCACAGTGCCGATACCGATCACAGACTTAATGAACAGTTCGTTCTTCAGGGCGTCTTCCATATTGCGGGCGATGGCCTCCAGCTCTTCCGCCTCTGCGGCTTTGCTCAGCTGCTTGACGATGGCAATGTCCGTCTCATTGATGCTCAGCACAAAGTCCTGCAGCTTGTCGGGGAACAAACCCGCCAGTACATCCACAGCAGCCACATCACTGCGGCCTACCTGCCGCACCAAAAATACAGCTCTGGGGGCATCGGTGGCAAAGCGCAGCTCCTTGGCCCGGATATAAATATCGCCGGGCAGGATATTGTCCATAATGATATTCTTAACGAATGTGCCCCGGTCGTGCTTTTCCTCATAATAGGTCTTGGCATCATTGAGGGCTATGTAAGCCATATTGCAGAACACCTTTGCCTGCTCATCATCACCGGTGCAGAACACGGCATACTCAAACAGATTGGCGTTGTTCATAATCGCCCGGAAGGACTTCTGACCAAAGGTCACGATCTGATCGCCGCTGCCTGCGACCTTGCGCACGGCATCTGCCCAGCGCTCACCCAACAGAGATACCTCTGTGCAGGAAACCACGCAGCCCTCGTTATCCACCACACCAAACACGCGGTCGGAAACATCCTTTAATTGCTGAATCACACTCTGAAAAACACTGTTAGACATTTTCCCGAGCCTCCTTAGTAAATTGCACAAATGCGTATTACACAAAATTGTCCTGTCATTATATATCTAATTTGCACATTTTGCAAGCACTTTTTGACATTTTAATGCAAAAAGTATCTTCTTTTTTATGTAATTTACCGATGGCCGCAGGGCATAAAAGGCGAAAAAGGCAGAAACCGCAACGGTTTCTGCCCTGTGTTTTTCGTCATTTCGCCAAGTTTGTCCATTCCTCTTCCGTCAGCTCACGGACTTGGCCTCTGGGCAACGCCCCCAAACCAATGCCGCCCTCCTGCTGCCGTTCCAGATAAGTGACCGGCATGCCCCGGCTGGCCAGCATACGGCGCACTTGGTGATATTTCCCTTCACAGACGGTGACAAAGCTCTCGCCGGGGCCGATGGGTTCCAGTACCGCCGGAAGGCAGACTGTTCCGTCGCCCAGGGTAAGGCCTTCCGCGAAAGCCGCCACATCCTCCCCGGTTGCCTGCCCTTCATGGCGGGCATAGTACCGCTTGGGCACTTCTTTCTTGGGGGAAATCAATTTGTGGAGCAAATCACCGTCATTGGTAAAGAGCAGCAGTCCCTCTGTTGCCTTGTCCAGCCGGCCTACCGGCTTTAAGTCCAGATGCCTGTACTCTTCCGGGAGGAGTTCCATCACCGTTTTGTCATTCTTGTCTTCGGTGGCCGTGACAAAGCCGGCCGGCTTATTGAGCATCAGCACCACCACGCCCCGATGGCGCAGCGTCTCGCCGTCCAGCGCTACCGTATGCGTACCGGGATCGATCTTCCGGCCGCCGTCCCGTTCCGGCTTGCCGTCCACGGTCACTCTGCCGGCTTTGATCATAGCTTTTACCTGGCTTCTGGTGCCTGCGCCGCAATCGCACAGATATTTGTCCAGTCGTTCCATACTTCTCCGTTCTACCGCCCCCGGAACACGAATACATTGTAGTGTGAATCTGAACGGGGGGATTTAATATGATGGTAATGACCGCTAAGGTCGATATTAAGAAAATACTCATTGCGCTGGCCGCTGTGGCAGGCGTCATCATTGCGCTGATCCTGCTTCTGGGCGGCGGAAACTCCTCTGCGCCTACGGCCGCCCCATCCCTGGCAGGGAATGACGGGCGGGTGCAGTTTTTGAAGGATCTGGGCTGGGAGGTCAACGCGTCGCCCACAGAGTCTTCTCAGGTGCGGATCCCGCAGGAGCAGAATCAGGTCTTCGCCCGGTACAACGATCTGCAGAAGAGCGCCGGATTTGACCTGAGTCAATACGCCGGCAAGACCGTTATGCGCTATGTATACAAGGTCAATAACTATCCCGACGCGACCGAGCCGGTATACGCCACGCTGCTGATTTACAAGAATCAGGTCATCGGCGGCGACATCACCAACACCGCTGCCAACGGCACTATGCAGGCTCTCATCCAGCGGGGGCAAGTGCCGTCCCCTGCCCCGGCCGAGGAATAGTCGCTTTCATTGTACCACACAAAGGCCGCCTTGACAAGCAGCGGGGAATGTGCTATGCTGACCGTAAGTTCATAGAGAGTCTTCAGGGCAGGGTGAGATTCCCGACCGGCGGTGAAAGTCCGCGAGCGCTTGGGCGCTGAATCGGTGCAATTCCGATACCGACTGTACAGTCAGGATGGAAGAAGATGTGTGTATTGTATGTTTACGCCCTGGGTATCTGTATGCCCGGGGCTTATTTTTATGGTTGAGGTGGTCGTATGGCGGCATTTTGGGATCAGATCAAAGAGAATCTTGTGTTCTTTCTGTGTTGTGTTGGAATCGTGGCAGCCCTTGCCATTCTTGCCCGGATAGCAGAGCGGTTTCTGCCCGCCACCCGGCGCACCTCTACGGCACGGCGGGTATGCACCATTGCTATTTGCTCCGCCATCGCAGCGGTGCTGCATATACTGGACTTTCCCCTTGTGTTCCTTGCCCCGGAGTTTTACAAGCTGGACTTCTCCGAGCTGCCGGTGATGCTCTGCGGCTTCTATTTAGGACCCTCCGCCGCCGTTGCCTGCGAGGGTGTGAAGATTTTGATGAAGCTGCTGCTGAAAGGCACCTCCACCGCCTTTGTGGGAGATTTCGCCAACTTTGCCGTTGGCTGCAGTCTGGTACTGCCGGCGGTCATCGTGTATCACACGAAAAAGAGCCGCGCCAGCGCCCTTTGGGGACTGGTCATCGGAACGGCCGTTTTGACGGTCTTCGGCAGCCTGTTCAACGCCGTATATCTGCTTCCCAAGTTCTCCCAGCTTTACAACCTGCCCCTTGACGCGATCATCGCCATGGGCAGCAAAATCAATGGCGGTATCTCCTCTCTGCAGAGCTTTGTACTGCTGGCAGTCGCCCCGCTGAATCTGATCAAGGGCGTGAGCGTATCTGTGCTGACCTTGCTGCTGTACAAGCGGGTGGCAAGACCTCTATTCGGCAAATAAGGAAAAGCACCGCGGTGAAACCGCGGTGCTTCTTTTTATTCCTCTTCAAACTCTTCCGGATTGGCAAAGCCTTCTTCTGTGGGTGCGGGAGACTCCTCCTCAACCGGCACTTCCTCAGCAGGCTCGGCAGTTTCTTCCTCAGTCTCTTCCGGTTCTGCCGCCTCAACGATCTGGCGAACAGGTTCTGCCTTTCTGGGGGGCATACCGTTGTCCTTCTTCCGGGCGGCAAAAATGAAGAACGGCAGCGCCACCGAGAACAGAATGCTCAGCACCAGATAGAGCGTTGCATTGTCCGGCTCACAGGAGACGAACAAGTTGTACAGGCTGATATAGTAAACCACACACAATGCGATGGCCAGCGCAAAGAATACCAAAGCGCCAATGACGGCGACTGCGATCGCGGCGTTTTTGCTTCCCATATCGGTGGCTGCAAAGACACGTGTCACCATAAAGGTAATGAACCAAGCAAAATATCCCACAACAAGGGCAATATTCAGGCCCAAAAGCCACTTGCGGCGGTTCTTGACCTTGCCCTTTGCCACATATTGGTACTGGTCCGCAATGCTGCCCAAAATCCAGGTCGCGCCAAAGGGAATAAATGCCAGCCAGCCGTTGCGAATGCCCCGACGCTGAGCGATGGTGTACAGGCCCAGCGCTTGCAGCACATAGCTGACGATGCTGAACAAAGAGAGCGCCAGGATCACCAGCAGATAGATAACAAGGACAATGCCGACAGCACCTGCAGCGGCGCCGCCGAAATCGGGCGTTATATAGAAATTATACGGCATAGTATGTACCTCACTTTCCTTATCTGTAGTAAGATTATAGCACACCGAAGGAAGAAATGCAACCAAAACCAGTTGGTCTGTCGTCACTTTTCTCCCTTTTTCCCCACGGAACAAAACAGGGTTTCCCCGAAAAGCGGGGAAACCCTGTTTTTCTTACAGCATTGCCAGCAGCGCGTCGGTGTACTCGATGGCGTTGGGGCCATCGGTCTTGCCGGTAATGGTCACCGGGCAGTTCTCCAATGCATACTCCAGCTTTTCCGCCTCCTGGGTCTTGCCGATGTGCCGCAGGAGCATTGCCCCTGCCTTGATGATACTGGAGGGATTGGCATAGTCGCCCATACCCCGCTCCAGCATTCTGGGCGCAGAGCCGTGGATCGCCTCAAACATAGCATACTGGTCGCCGATGTTGGCGCTGCCGGCAGTGCCAACGCCGCCCTGGATCTGGGCTGCTTCATCGGTGATGATGTCGCCGTACAGGTTGGGCATGACGAAGACCTGGAACTGGTTGCGCACACGCTCGTCCAGCAGCTTGGCGGTCATAATATCGATGTAGTACTCGTCAGTCTCGATGCCGGGGTACTCGGCGGCGATCTCCTTGCACAGATCGGAGAACTTGCCGTCGGTCTTCTTCATAATGTTGGCCTTTGTGATCACAGTCACCTTGGTCTTGCCGTTCTGCTTGGCATACTCAAATGCCGCCCGGGCGATGCGCTTGGTGCCGGCATCGGTAGTCACCTTGAAGTCCACGGCCATACCGGGCAGGTCGATACCCTTGCTGCCCAGCACATACTCGCCCTCGGTATTCTCACGATAGAACATCCAGTCGATGCCCAGTTCGGGAATACTAACAGGACGCACATTGGCGTACAGGTCCAGCTCCCGGCGCAGCGTCACATTGGCGCTCTCCATTGTGCCGCCGTTGGGGGTGGTGGTGGGGCCCTTCAGCAGGACATCGCAAGTCTTGATCTCCGCCAGCACATCGGCAGGCACAGCCTGATTCACTGCCAGTCGGTTTTCGATGGTCAGACCGTCGATCACCTTGATCTCCACCTTACCGGAGGCAATATCCTCCTTCAGCAGCCGCTCCAGAAGGCGGGTGGCCTGGCGGGTGATGATGGGGCCGATGCCGTCGCCGCCGCAGACGCCGATAGTGATCTTATCCATTTTTGCAAAATCCTTGCGAGGCTTATCCATGGTCTCCAGGCGCTTGAACTGCGCCTCCAGAAGGGACTGGAAATGGGCCTTTGCTCTTTCAATATGTTCCATATCAGCTGTTCTCCTTTGTGTAATTGAGTAGGCCGCCGCAGAGCAGGATCTGCTGCTGGCGCTGGGTGAACTCACCCTTCAGCGCAATTTCCTTGCCGGTGGATTCCTCCACCATCACCACATTGCCCGTGGCAATGCCGGTCTTCAGGTTCTTGAAGGTGAGCTTGCTGCCCTGATCAAGGGCGTCATAGTCGGCAGGATCTGCAAAGGTCAGGGGCAGAATGCCTGCGTTAATCAGATTGGCAATATGGATTCGGGCGAAGCTCTTGGCGATCACGCAGCGAATGCCCAGATACATAGGCACCAATGCAGCGTGCTCCCGGGAAGATCCCTGGCCGTAGTTGCTGCCGCCGATAACCACACCGTCGCCCGCTGCCTTGGCCCGTTCCGGGAACTCCGGATCGCAAACCGAGAAGCAGAACTGGGACAAGACCGGAATATTGGAGCGGTAAGGCAGGATCTTAGCGCCGGCCGGCATAATGTGGTCGGTGGTGATATTATCCCCCACCTTCAGCACCAGCTGGGCATTCAGGGTATCCTCAAAGGGCTTGCTCTTGGGGAACTCTTTGATGTTGGGGCCGCGGAGGACCTGAGCAGACTTTGCCTCCTCGGGACTTAAGGGAGCAAGAACGGCAGAATCATCAACAGTGAATGCTGCCGGCATTGTGACGGGCTCCATGGGCTCCATAGTGGTAGGATCGGTGATCACGCCGGTAAGCGCCGCTGCCACGGCAGTCTCCGGAGAGACCAGATATACTTGTCCGTCCTTGGTGCCGCTGCGGCCAAGGAAGTTTCGGTTAAAGGTACGCAGGCTCACGCCGCCGGAATTGGGAGAGAAGCCCATGCCGATGCAAGGGCCGCAGGCGCACTCCAGTACCCGGGCGCCGCTGGCCAGAATATGGCTCAGCGCTCCGCAGTCAGAGAGCATCCGCAGGACCTGCTTGGAGCCAGGAGAGATGGAAAGACTCACGCTGGGGTGGATGGTCTTGCCCTTCAGCATGGCGGCTACCTTCAGCATATCGTAGAGGGAAGAATTGGTGCAGGAGCCGATGCACACCTGGTCCACCTTGGTGCCTGCAATAGATGCCACGCTGACCACATTGTCAGGGCTGTGAGGGCAGGCGATCATAGGCTTCAATTCCGACAGGTCGATGGGGATGATTCGGTCATAGACCGCGTCCTCATCGCTGCACAGGGGGATATAATCCTCTTCCCTACCCTGGGCCTTCAGGAATGCGCGGGTGGTCTCGTCAGAGGGGAAGATAGAGGTGGTAGCGCCCAGCTCCGTGCCCATATTGGTAATGGTGGCACGCTCGGGAACGGACAGCGTTTTCACGCCCTCGCCGCCCCACTCAATAATGGCGCCCACGCCGCCCTTGACAGACAAGATCCGCAGCAGCTCCAGGCTCACATCCTTGGCGGTCACATAGGGTCTCAGCTTACCCGTCAGCTCCACCTTGAACATCTTGGGCATATTGATGTAGTAAGCGCCGCCGCCCATAGCAACGGCTACATCCAGACCGCCTGCGCCGAAGGCCAGCATACCGATGCCGCCGCCGGTGGGGGTATGGCTGTCAGAGCCAATGAGGGTCTTGCCGGGCTTACCGAACCGCTCCAAATGGACCTGGTGACAAATGCCGTTGCCGGGACGGGAGAAATGCACGCCGTACTTGGCGGCCACCGTCTGCAAATACCGGTGGTCATCGGCATTTTCAAAGCCGGATTGAAGGGTGTTGTGATCCACATAGGCCACGCTCAGTTCCGTCTTTACCCGGTCAATGCCCATAGTCTCCAATTCCAGGTAGGCCATGGTGCCGGTGGCATCCTGAGTCAGTGTCTGGTCGATCCGCAGCGCCACCTGGCTGCCCGGAGTCATATCTCCCTCGAGCTTATGGGCGGCAATGATTTTTTGCGCGATAGTCATTCCCATATTACATACCCTCCAGTAAATGCTCTTTCACTTTCTCGATATGGCGGTCCATAGCCAGCTTGACCTGCTCCGGATCCCCCGCCTGCATCGCTGCCAGGATGGCGTGGTGCTCCTGCATGGAATTGTAGGCCCGCTCCTTGTTTTCCATAGCGGTCTTGCGGTAGCGTCTGGTCTTCCGGTGCAGAGGCACCAGCGTATCACGGATCACCGTGCGCTGACTCAGTTCGCAAATGGCATCGTGGAACATATCGTCCGCCTGGCGCAGGCGTTCAGTATCCCACTTGGAATAGTAGAAGTCCTGCAAGTCAATGATATGCTCCAGCTCCTTCAGGCCTTCCGGTGTCATATTGATGCAGGCGTAGTAGGCAGAAAGGCCCTCGATCTTTTCCCGGATGTTCATAATATCCAGCAGATCGTCAGCCGTAATGCCCAGGACCATAGAGCCCTTGCCGGTGTCGGCGATCAGCCGCTCCTGTTCCAGACGCCGCAGAGCTTCCCGGATAGGTGTGCGGCTCACACCCAGCTGCTCCACCAGCTTCAGTTCCGTGAGCAGTTCTCCCCGGGGATAGACGCCGTGGATAATGTCATTTTCCAGCTTTTCAAACACCTGATCTGCCAGAGATGTGGTGTGAAATGTAGTCATAGCAGTTCCTCCCTTTACCCTTCAAATCTACCGGGTGCCAGTTCGGCAATCTTGGTCTCCAGTTCCTTGTTGGACAGCACGGTCTGCCGGCCGTCCTCATACTCTCTGTCGATCCATTCCTTCAGCGCCACCACCAGCGGATCCCGCTTCTCCAGCTTTTCATCACCTTGCAGGCGGTAATTCTGATTGATCCAGTAGGCAATGCCTGCCAGGCCGGAGGCCTTGCCGATCTGCACGGTGGCGGGCCGGTTCAGGAGCTTCTCGGTGTCGAAAATGGTGTAGATCTCCTGAAATGAATGGCAGAATATTGCCACCCGCCTGCTTATGGAATTGGATGTAGGTGTTACTTATCTGGAAGGTGAGGGAGCTTACAGTAATGAAAAGAAACGTGTCATCATGTGCGTTGTGAGAAAACAGATTGCTCCACATGTAGAAGAGATTGTAAAAGAAGAAGACGGTAAGGCATTTATGATTGTTTCCAGTGCAGCAGAAATTTATGGTGAAGGCTATAAGAATATTTTCAGTGAAAAAATCTAGTACTGGACTTTAGCCTGAAAGTCATGTATACTACACAGTAGTTTTTAATAGTAATTTTATTTTTTTAGATACAGAAAGGAAAAAAGTTATGGCATTATTAAAAAAATGGAGAGATGCAGCTTACTCTGAAACAGCAAACAAAGGAGATTTACAGAGATTTTGGAATACTTATTTTGAAGCAGAAAGAGATATTTATGCAGAACTTTTAAAGAATCCTGATGA
>JAZNAK010000027.1:0-27397 GCA_045586485.1 Faecousia sp.
AGTGACCATCTACTTCACCGCAACCGTCACCGATGCAGAAGTGACTGTGCCCACTGTCTCCGTTAACGAGACCACCGGCGTGATCACTCTGACTGACGAAGACGCATGCGCACAGAGAATCGGTATCTTCTATGTTGGCGACGCAGTATTTGAGAATCCCACCAATAGCGACTGGAATGCTCTGGTCGCAGCTGGTAAGATCTACGCTGATATCAACAGCTCTGCCGGCTATCGTACCTACACCGATATGTCCGCTCTGCCCGTACTGGCCAACGACGGCAACTATGTCATCTACGTCAAGTACGAGAACACCGACGAGACCATCGGTACCGCATACTACACCGGTAAGGTCTCCGGCCTGGAGAACGAAGTACCCACTCTGACTGTTGGCGAAGACGGCGCTATTACCCTGACCGACAATGACGAGTGCGTACAAAGAATCGGTATCTTCTATGTTGGCGATGCAGTGTTCACCAATCCCACCAATGCTGATTGGAATGCTCTGTGTGCAGCAGGTAGACAGTTCACTGCTATCAACGGCTCCACCGGCTACAAGACCTACACCGATATGGCTAACCTGCCCGTACTGACTGCTTCCGGTAATTATGTCATTTACCTGAAGTATGCAGAGGCAGCAACTGCTAACAGCGCAGTGAAGACCCTGTACTTCATAGCCGACATTGCCGCTGTGGAGACCCTGCCTTGTGTTTCTGTTGACGGAAACAACCTGGTTCTGAATGCCAACGGTAATGTGATGGATAAGGTTACTATTGCTTACATTGGTAATAGTGATGTAGCTATCAATACCTGGAACCAATACAAGGCTGCAGGTATGAAGTACACCTCTGTCAATGGCACCGGTGGTTATAAGGCTTACAGCAAGGCTCTGGGTACTTCCGACCTGGCTGACGGCACCGCTTGGGAGCAGCCCGTTTCCGGCTGGTACGCAATCTTCCTGAGATACATTGTCAACGGTCAGAAGATTGAGATCTACCAGACCATCCAGCTGACTCTGACTGGTGATCCCGATGTGGAGCCCGATTTCACCACCAATAACAAGGGCCTGGTTCTGGAGACCAACGGCCATAACATCGAAAAGGTTGTTCTGGCATACGTTGGCACTACTAAACCCGCTCCCATCCTTGATTGGGCATCCTTCGCTGCCGCAGGTAAGGAGTATCCTGATATCAACGGCACCGACGGCTACGACCAGTACAACGTGGTTTGGGGCGATACCTTCAACGACGGTAAGGTCTTCGACGAGTTTGCAACCGGCTACTATGTTGCTTACATCAGATACATTGTGGGCAGCGAGAAGGTCGTTGTTTACCAGACCGTACACTTCACTGCTGGCCTGGCTGACAGACCCAGCATGAACATCAGCGGCAACATCTTCACTTTGGATTCCGCAGGCTATGAAACCCCCAAGATTTGTGTTGCGTACATCGGCAATTCTGCAATGAACATTGTCGACTGGAACGGCTACAAGGCTGCAGGCCTGGCCTATACAGAAGTGAATGGCGATTTGGGCTACAAGGTCCACTGGAACCTCACTAACGGCGCAACCATCGAGGCAACTCAGACTGGCTACTACGCTTTCTATATCCGTTATATGGAAGATGGTGCACAGAAAGAGATTTACCGAGTTGTTGAGGTCGCCGGCTGATCCCAGCTCTGTGAAAGTTGCAATGGCTTGACTGAAACGCGGCTTCGGCCTGCTATAACTTGGCAGGCCGAAGTTTGCGAAAAGTCAAACAACAAAGCTAAGCCCACCGGTATTAACCGGTGGGCTTTTTTGTATACTGATAAGCTTTTGGAGGGGCGGGGGAGAGCCTGTATTGCTTCAATGTGAATGGACAATTTGGAGTGTGAAATATGGATATTGCTATATTATATAGTATTGCTCTTGAAAGTAGCATGCGTAGCCTGTTGTAAAGGGGTGACTTGTGGTATCTTATACTTGTATTATAATGTCCAAATTATGCTCTGTTTCTGCAGGGCAATCTGGTTGATTGATCGAGGAACGCGCCTTTAGAGCACGAGGAAATATGACTTCAAGCAGAACCGAAACGGACGAAACATAACTGACAGTAAGTAGGAGACGAGGAAATGAATCTGACATTGAAAGACATATTTATGTCCCTGTGGAGAAGTATCTATCTGATCGTGATCGCAGCTTTGGTAGGCACGCTGCTATTTGGCGGTGCGACATATTTCTTCATTGAGCCGGAGTACACTGCTACGGGCAAGCTCTATGTGTATAACGAGCGGTCCAATGAAGGATACATCACCCAGGGCGACCTGGTTGTTTCCAAGTCTCTGGTAGATACTTATTTGATCATTGTGAAATCTGCGCCCGTTCTCAACGAGGTGGCAGAAGATCTGCAGGATAAATACCCCGGAATTACTGCCGACGAGATCGGCGAAATGATCTCCGGCAGCGCCATCAACGAGACCGAGGCGTTTTATATTTCTGCGACCAGCCCGGACAGACAGAAGGCTACAGATGTGGTCAATACGGTAATCCATACCGTTCCCGAGCAGATCATCCGTATTGTCAAGGCTGCTTCTGTTGAAGTGATCGAAGATGCGCAGCTGCCCGGCGTGAATGCCTATTCCTGGCCTCTTGCCACCAATATGGTCATTGGTTTTGCGCTGGGTCTTGTAATTTCTGTGGCATACATCGTTGCGGCAAACTCTCTGGATACTACCATCTATGGCAGAAATGAGATTGCTCGGAACTTCAAGGTGTCCATTTTGGGCGCGATCCCTACTCAGGAAATCACAGAAGAGAAGAAAAAACTGTTCAGCAAGAAGACAGAGGATGACAAGAAGGAGAAACAGCAGAGCTTTATTCTGAGCGATAAGACCTCCTTCGCCGTCTCCGAAGCTTTCCGTATGGCCAGAACCAATATTTTCTATCTTCCCATTGAGTCCAAGTGCAAGAAAATTGCCGTTACCAGTGCCATTGCATCGGAAGGTAAGAGCTCCTGCAGTATCAATGTTGCAAAGTCTCTTGCCCAGGCAGGCAAGAAAGTGCTGCTGATCGATGCGGACCTTCGCAGACCCCGCGTGGCCAGATATCTGAACGTGGAGAGAGGCAGCGGCCTTTCTGAATACCTGGCAGGTATTGCAGAGGACGTTTCAGTGGTTCATATTGGCGAGGGCGAGCCTGATATTCTTTTGTCCGGTAATCCCAGCTCCGCAGCAGCGGAATTGCTGGCGACCCCCAAGCTGGATAGCCTGTTTGAGAAGTTGCAGGATCAGTATGACTACATCATTGTGGATACGCCTCCTGTCAATGTTGTCACCGACGCAACCGTTATCTCCGGAAAGATCGATGGTTATCTGTTGTGCGTCCGGGCAGGTATGTCCGATACCGACGAAATGCGTTCCATGATTGGCTCTCTGGAGCAGGTTGACGCAAGAGTGTTGGGCATTATCATTACCGACATTGACCCCAAGATGGAGACCTACGGTAAGTACAGTCGCTACGGTAAGTACAGCAAGTACGGCAAGTACGGCTCTTACGCCCGCTACGGCAAGTACAATAAGTACAATAAGTACAACAAATACTACAAAAACTACGGCTATGCCCGCTATGGCAACCGGTAAACAGATCTGAAACAAGCGCCCTGCAAAGGAATAGTTATGAAAAAAAGAATCCAATCAGCCAGATCCTCGCAGGAAATGTTTTTAACCGATCATCATACGCATATTCTCCCGGGAATCGATGATGGGGCAAGAACTGAGCAGGAAATGGAGGAACTTCTTACCGCTGCCGAAAAATGCGGCATTCGGCATATTTACGCAACACCCCATTTCTACGCCCACAAGATGGATGTGGAGACTTTCTGCCAACGCAGAGATGCAGTGTTTGAAAGCGTCCGGGATAAGACGCATGGTATCCGGATATCGCTGGGCGCGGAAGTTCTGCTCCTGCCGGGACTTGAGAATCTGGAAGGGCTGGACAAGTTGGTACTGGAAGGGACAAACAGTCTTTTGCTAGAACTGCCTTTGTCGGAGAGCCTGATCACAGAGCAGCATTTTCTGACTGTAGAGAAGTTGGCCAAGAGATATCATATTATTACCGCCCACGCCAACCGGTACTCCAATGAAACCATTGAACAGATGGTGGAGATCGGCACCACATTGCAGATAAATGCTTCTGACCTGCGTCGTTTTTGGCAGAGAGGCCGTGTCCGGTATTGGCGGGAGCAGGGGATCGAATTGATTCTGGGCAGCGATACCCACAGAGACAAAAAAACCTTTCAGCAGTTGGGCAGGTTTTACAAGTACGTTTAGTTTTGACAGAGGTCGCAGATGATAAAAGAACAAGTTAAAGAAAATACATATAAGCAGGAAAAGAAAGTATACGATGGGCTGAAGCGGGTGTTTGACATCCTGTGCTGCATCGTAGTGATTCCTTTTCTGTGCATCCCTGTGGCGGTGATCAGCCTGCTGATCGTATGTAATGATCATGGTTCGGTTTTGTATGTTTCCCGGCGAATCGGTAAAAATGGAAAAGCCTTTGATTTTTATAAGTTCCGGACCATGAAGATGAATGCGGACTCTTTGGAAAAAATGCTCACACCTGAGGAATACGCCCGATACAAAAAGGAATATAAGCTGGATCGTGATCCCAGAATTACTAAGGTGGGCAATTTCCTGAGAAAGACCTCTTTGGACGAACTTCCTCAGCTGATCAATGTACTGAAAGGCGATATGTGTCTTGTGGGTCCCAGACCCTTGCTGGAGGAGGAAACCTACCTCTATGGAGCGGACAGAGACAAGCTTCTCAGCATCAAGCCGGGTCTGACCGGCTACTGGCAGGCCTATGCCCGCAACAATGCAGGTTATGAAAACGGCCAGCGACAGAAAATGGAAATGTACTATATAGACAACCGTTCTGTTCTTCTTGATATCAAGATCCTTTTCGCAACAGTAGGACGGGTATTGAAAAGAGAGGGCGCAAAGTAATTGAAAAGCTTTCGTCGGCATTGGCGTGTTTTGCGCCAATGCCGCGAGCCGTGTATACGGCGGATTATTTTAAGAAAGGAGCGGGGTTATGAGCCAGTATATTGTAGAAAGAACTAAGAGCAACCGAATATATCTGGCGTGGATAGCGTTGTTCCTTTTGACGTTTAATATTTACCATACCCGCTTGCTGAATATTCTTTCCTTGTACAGCCCCAGCACGACAGTGCTGATCCAGGGCATCGCGGTGTGTTGTCTGGTAGCGTATCTGATGCTTGGCCAAGGCCTGAAGATTACATCGATCCAGCTATCCACCACAGATATCCTGCTGCTGTTTTCTTTGGCAGCGATTGTTATTTCCACAACCAAAGACTTTACAGACAATTTCACATATCTGGTCCGCTACGCGGTATATATCGTAGTGGTCATCCTTTTGAAATATGACAGAAAACTACTGACGATTTTATACAAATGTATCTTGATTTGCAGTTTGTTGCACATGGTGTTCACCTTGTGGTTCTACTGGGATCAGGATTTCTACCTCAAATACATTATGCCTAAGATTAGTTCTGAAGGCAGTATGCACTTGTACTGGCAGGTGGTCCATAACGGATATGCCACCGGCATGGCGAGCCATTTCAGTTTGAACGGCATTTATATGGCCACATCACTATGCTGCGTGTTTACCCTGCTGTTTGAACGGAAAAAACCGCAGAACGCGTGGTTGATAGGTTTGCTCCTGATGCTTAATCTGGTCGTCATCTTTATGACCGGCAAACGGGCCGTCACAGCATTTAGTATTGTGGCGATAGTGGTCACATATTTTGTCTACAGCAAACAGTCGCTGGGTGGAAAACTGGCGGTGACCATTCTTTCGATTACAGGCGCGGTAGTGCTGCTGTCCACATTTGCGGTATTTAACAGAGGCATTGCATCGACCCTTACGCGATTTGCCAATACATTCTTCGCCTCGGAGTCAGGTGACATCTCTACGGGCAGATTCAGATTATATAGATACGCATGGGATTTCTTCCTGGACAATCCTATTTTAGGTATCGGCTGGAGACGGTATACCCAGTATGTTGTCCCGCTTTTCCATGGCAAGAAGCAGCTGATGGACACGCATAACGTGTTCCTGCAGCTTCTGTGCGAGACCGGTGTTGTTGGATTTACAGCGTTCTTCGTGCTGTTTGCTTCCGCTTATGCAGCCACGATCCGGTACGCGATCCTGAGCAGAAACGAGTTGGTGGAATTACCCAGTGAGCTCAAGACGGCATTGGTATATTCTCTGTGTTATCAGACATTTTTCCTGCAATACTGTATGACAGGCAATCCTCTGTATGACCTGGAGACCCTGTTTGCGTATTTTGCTGCGGTGGCTGTCATTGGCCATATTGATTATAACTACAAGAACAAGATCAAAACAGACAGACCCCGGATCGTATCCAAGTATATTCGTTGACAAAGGAGACCGCTATGGACGCATTGGTATCGGTAATCATACCGGCTTATAATGCACAAAGATATATTTCTAAGTGCCTTGAGAGCCTCGTGCGTCAAACCTACTGCGCCATAGAGATTATTGTGGTGGATGACGGATCTACAGACGCAACGGCTTCCGTTGTCGGGCAGATTGCTTCCAACGATTCCAGAATCCGTTTGGTGTCCCGGGAAAACCGGGGGCCCTCTGCAGCCAGAAACGCAGGATTGGAGCTGGCACAAGGGGAGTATGTATGCTTTGTAGATGCCGATGACTATGTGGACGAAACCTATGTGGCCACACTAATTTTGGGAATGGGTGGCTGCGACCTGTCCATGTGCGGATTTGTCTATGAAACTTCCTCCGGTGCAGAGCGTCTGCGTACCGGCGGCAGGGAAGGGCAGATGGGCGTCAAAGAGGTGTTTATGAATATGTTCGTCCCCGGCGACAATTCCTGGGGCGGTTATGTCTGGAACAGGCTCTATAAGAGAAGTATTCTGAAAGAAAACCACCTGCGTTTTCCTGAAGGATACAAGATGATGGAAGATATGTACTTCAACTACTTCTATGGGAAGTGCTGCCAAACCATCTACTATGACCCGACACCGGTTTACCACTATATTGTAAACGAGAAGGGGATTGTGCATAACATTGAAAATACTCCGTCCAATATAAACAAGTGGCTGGGGTACGGAGATGTGTTTGACCCGGTAATGGGAGATGCCGCTGCCTGGGATCGGGATGTTTTCAAAATACTGAAGATGTACAAAATGGTTCATAATGCCACGGCGGTGCGGGTACTGACCTACCTGGGGCAAGAAAAGAATGAGATCTACAAGGAAAAAATGCGATTCCTCCGTAGGAATCTGATAGGATTTCTCTTCTGCGGGAATGTGGCGCTGAAAAAACGGTTGGGTGCTGCATTGACAGCTGTCGCGCCCGGGAAAGCATTCCGTATCTGGAATAAAAAACGATGAAAAGGATGGTTCTGCATGGACAAAGTATCGGTGGTCATCCCCGTATACAACAGTGAGAAAACACTGCACAAGTGCATACAGAGTCTTTTGAATCAGACCCATACAAACTGGGAGTGCATCCTGGTCAATGATGGATCTCAGGACAAAAGCGAGGAGATCTGCCGGGAATATGAGCAGAAGGACTCCCGTTTCATCGTGCTGAGCAAGCCCAATGGCGGTGTGTCCTCGGCCAGAAATCAAGGTATTCAAAGAGCAACGGGAGCCTATATCACCTTTGTGGATTCCGATGATTACATTTCCTGCGATTATATGCAGATTCTGTTGGACCATATGAAAAACACCGGCGCAGCTATGGCTGCTTGCTGTTTCGCATATGAAGGACAGGAGAATGCTATTACAGGGGAAAATCGAGTTCTGACGGCAGAGCAAGCTCTTATGACCATGTTTGGAAACAAAGGCGTCGGTGGTTATATCGGCGGAAAAGTTTTCCGGATGGACATTATGCGGCAGGGGAGCCTGCTTTTTGATGAAGAGCAGCATTTTGCGGAGGATATGATTTTTGTATACCGATATCTGCGTCTTTGCAGCAGTGATGCGCCGATCTGCTCCGATACAGCTCGGATGTACTGGTATGTGAAGCACCCGGGGAGCGCCTTGCAGGCGAGAAACTATGCCACTGTCTTTGAGGATAAGTGGCTGAACATTCTGGACTCCCATGATAAGCTCCTTGCGGAGTGTACGGACAGTAAGCTCCGGCGGGCAATCGAACACAAAAAGGTGATGCAGAGCGCGACCCTTCTGCGGGTTATGGCAAGATGCAATGCAAAAAAACATCCCCGTTATAAAGCTTTGCGCAGATATGTGGCCAGCCATCTGCCGCAATACCTGCTGGACAACAACTATTCTCTGAAAAAACGGGTAGGCGCTGTGGCGCTGCTGGTTCTTCCTAAATTATAAAATAGAGGCGCATTTATGAAAAAAACTGCGATTATGACATTCCATAGGGCACTGAACTACGGTGCGGTCCTCCAGGCCTATGCCCTGCAGCAAACGCTGGAATCCCGGGGCAAGCCCAACGAGCTGATCGATTACCGTTGTACCTACCTGGAGTCTGTGTATAAGCCCTTTTCTCTGATGCATTGTAATAGCATATCCAACAAGATCAAAAAGTGCATTAAGAGCGGCCAACTGCATACAAAACGGAAAAAGTTTGACCGTTTTACCCGCCGATACCTGCATACGTCCCGGCCTTGCGATATGCATAATGTGGACGTTGTTGCCGGCAAGTATGAAAATATCATAACTGGAAGCGACCAGGTGTTCAGCCCGGATCTCACCGGCGGCGATATGAACTACTACCTGCCCTTCTGTCGGGAGAATCAGAGAAAGTATGCCTACGCAGCCAGCTTTGGCGGTGACCATATCGACCCTCAGTATGAAGAGGAGGCGGTGCGTCTGCTGGAGAGCTTTGATGAGATCAGTGTCCGGGAGAGAACCGGTGCGATGATCATTCGGGAGAAGCTGCAAAAGCAGGCAACAGTGGCATTGGATCCCACGCTGCTTCTGCCGAAAGAGCGGTGGGCAAGTATTGCCAAAGCGCCCAACAAGCATCCGGAAAAATATGTGCTTGTGTATATGATGAGCAGGGAAGGCATTGTCTTGGAAAAGGCCTATGCCTGCGCCCGCGAGTTAAACTGCGATGTGGTGATTCTGAATCCTACGCTGAAACAGCAGGTGAAAAACAGAGACTGCTGGCTTTATCCCACAGCTTCTCCGGAGGAGTTCCTGTGGCTGTTCCAAAACGCCGAGAAGGTGGTCACCAACTCCTTCCACGGCACGGCATTTTCTCTGATTTTCCAGAGAGATTTCTATGTGGAGATCTCCAATATAGCAAAAGGCAGCCGGATCGCGGATCTGCTGACGCTGCTTCGCTTGGAGGATAGACTGATCCCCGGCGACACAGATGAAAATGTGAACTGGGAGCGGGTAGACAGGTATCTGTCTATGCAGAGGGAAGAATCCCTCAGATTTATCGATACCATGGGCTGAAGACGATCCCTATTATACAGAAAATCCGGACATAACTGATCTTGCGACAAAGGAGGGGTGGAAATGGAGTTGTCCCGGGCGCAAAAATCCGCTAAAAATGCCGTATATTCCATTCTGCTCCAGCTGGTAATGGTCATTTCGAACTTTGTGACAAAGACCATTTTCGTTAAGTTTCTGGGCCTTCAGTATGCCGGTTTGTCTGCGCTGTTTACAGACGTGCTGGGAATCCTTTCCATTGCAGAAATGGGATTCGGCACGGCAATGGGATACGCGTTGTATTTGCCGCTGCACAAAAAGGATTACACGCAGATCGCAAAGCTTATGAGGCAGTACCGGAAGATCTACGGTGTTGTTATGGCGGTCATTATGGCGGCGGGCCTGGTTTGCGTGCCGCTGCTGAAGTACATCGTAAAAGATGTGCCGGATATTCAGGAGGATATCAACATCATCTTCCTGCTTTATGTGGTCAAGACCGCGGCGTCCTACTTCTTAATGTACAAGACCATTTTGTTGGACGCCAATCAGCAGAAGAGTACGGTCTCAAAGATCAGTATTGTTTCCCATCTGGTGCAGATGGTAGTGACGGTGGTTGTGCTGGTACTCACCAAAAACTACTATCTGTATATGGTGTCCTTTATCGCGCTGATTCTGCTGACCAACATTGTGGTCTCCCGTGTGGCGAATCAAATGTTCCCCCTGGAGGATATTCCGGAGACGGAAAACCTCTCCAAGGAGGAGAAAAAAGATTTTTACAAAAACGTGCGCGCGCTTGCGCTCTATAAAGTCAGCGGCACATTGCAAAGAAATCTGGACAGCGTCATTGTGTCCATGTTCCTGGGAACCGCAACGGTGGGTCTCGTGGCCAATTATCGAATGATCGCCTACCGGGTTGACGGCCTATTTGGTCAGATCATGGAAGGTATGCGGGCAAGCGTGGGCAATCTGGCATCTGCGGATAATAAAGACCGGCAATATGAGGTCTTCCGAAAGAGTACATTCCTTGCTTTTGCCATCGGCAACACCATCTGTGTAGCGCTGTTTGCCCTGCTGAATCCCTTTGTCAATATATGGCTGGGAAGCGATTACCTGCTGAGCATCGAGGTGGTGGCGCTGATGGTGGTGGATGTCTATATCCTCACCATGACCCGGGCATATGAGAACTTCCGGATCGCCAATGCCCTGTTCATCCAGGGAAAATACCGCCCGGTGGCAATGGTGATTATTAATATCGTGGCTTCTGTGCTGCTGGCCAGAAGTTATGGTTTGGCGGGTATTTTGTTTGCAACGGTGATTACGCGGGTCTCAACCCATGTGTGGTTTGACCCGTGGCTGTGCTACCGGCATGTGTTCAAGCGGCCGTTCCTGCCTTACTTGGGCATGAAAGCGGTGTACTTCCTGGTGTTTGTGGCCAATAGCGCCCTTGTGTACCTTATCGGCCAATACATTTCCACCGGCAGCCGTTACGCAGATTTCATTTTACTGGCTGCGCTGGCGTTTGTTCTGCCTAATGTGACATTGGTTGCGTTGTTTGGAAGAACAGCAGAGTTTGCCGGTTTAAAAGTCACCGTGCGTTCCTTACTAAAAAGAAAATGATTAAAAAGGCATCTGTGCTGGGACGCAGATGCCTTTTTGCTGCAGGAAGAGCTTGCGATTTTAACCTCTTGTGCTATACTGGAAAAAGGAGGTGCTGTTATGAAAAAACAATCGCTTGGCCAGATAATAAAATACGCGCTGTTTTCCGTATCCGCCGGAATGATTCAGGCTGCCAGCTTTGCCCTTTTGAGCGAGGCGCTTTTTGCGGATAGGGAAGACCTTTTCTGGGCATTTCATATTATTGCACTGGCTCTTTCTGTGTTGTGGAACTTCACGCTGAACCGGAAATACACTTTCCACTCTGCTGCCAATGTTCCGGTTGCCATGCTGAAAGTAGCCTGCTTCTATTTGCTGTTCACTCCCGGCTCTGCCTGGCTGGGTCAGCAGCTGGTGAACATGGGCTGGCATAGCTTGCTGGTGGAGTTTCTGACCATGGTTGTAAACTTCGTGCTGGAGTTTTTATTCTTCAAATACATTGTGTTCAGACAGAAGTCTTAATTGCCGGCAAAGTTAGAAAATATTTCCCAGAAAAAAAGCAAAATGCTTGCAACTTAGGCGGTTTAATGCTATTATATAGTTGCTGAGTGCGGCTATCCCGCATTCGTGATATTATATCCAACGGCCCGGATTCCGGGCTAGATAAAACAAGGAGGAACACCATGACTTCCAGCGAAAAGAAGCAACTGCAAATCATTGCCTGCAAAGTCCGTATGGGCGTAATTGAGTCTACTTACGGCGCAAAGGCAGGCCACCCCGGCGGCAGCTTGTCTGCAGCAGAGGTATACACCTACCTGTACTTTAAGGAAATGAACATCGATCCCAAGAACCCCAAGTGGGACGGCCGGGACCGCTTCGTTCTGTCCAAGGGTCATACCACTCCCGGTCTGTATTCCGTGCTGGCCAACCGTGGTTTCTTCCCGGTGGAAGATCTGCCCACTTTCCGTCACATTGACTCCTACCTGCAGGGCCACCCCAATATGAATACCGTTCCCGGCGTTGACATGTCCACCGGCTCTCTGGGCCAGGGCGTTTCCGTGGCCACCGGTATGGCGCTGGCAGCAAAGCACACCGGCAAGACCAACCGCGTCTACTCCCTGCTGGGTGACGGCGAGATCCAGGAAGGTCAAGTTTGGGAAGCTTGCATGGCAGCTGCTCACTACAAGCTGGACAACCTGTGCATCGTAGTGGACAACAACGGTCTGCAGATCGACGGCAACATCGCTGATGTTATGAGCCCGTACCCCATTGTGGGCAAGCTGGAAGCCTTTGGCTTTGAAGTTGTCACCGTGGACGGCCATGACTTTGATGAGCTGGAAGCTGCTTTCAATAAGGCAAGAGAAACCAAGGGCAAGCCCTTCGCCATCGTTATGAAGACCACCAAGGGCAAGGGTGTCTCCTTTATGGAGAACGATGCCGGTTGGCATGGCAAGGCTCCCAACGACGCTGAGTACGCACAGGCAATGAGCGAGCTGAAGGCTCAGCTGGCAGAACTGGAGGCATAATTATGGCAGAGATGAAGAAAGTCGCAACCCGTGACAGCTACGGCAACGCTCTGAAGGAGCTGGGCGCCGAGTTTGATAATCTGGTGGTTCTGGATGCCGACCTGGCCGGCGCTACCAAGACCGCTGTATTTAAGAAGGCATTCCCCGAGCGTCATTTTGATTGCGGTATTGCCGAGGCCAATATGATCTGTATGGCTACCGGTATGGCTACCGCAGGCCTGGTGCCCTTCGCATCCAGCTTTGCAATGTTCGCCGCCGGCCGCGCTTTTGAGCAGGTCCGCAACTCCATCGGCTATCCCCACCTGAACGTGAAAATCGGCGCTACCCACGGCGGTATCTCTGTGGGTGAGGACGGCGCTTCCCATCAGTGCTGCGAGGACTTCGCTCTGATGCGTTCCATCCCCGGCATGACCGTTATCTGCCCCGCAGACGACGTTGAAGCCAAGGCTGCTGTTCGCGCAGCCTATGAGATGGAAGGCCCTGTCTACCTGCGCTTCGGCCGTCTGGCAGTGCCCGTATTCCACAGCGAAGACTATAAGTTCGAGATCGGCAAGGGCGAGATCGTTAAGGACGGCACCGATGTTGCCATCATCGCTAACGGCCTGCTGACCTACGAAGCCATCGAAGCCGGCGAGAAGCTGGCTGAGGCTGGTATCAACGCTATGGTCATCAACATGGCTACCATCAAGCCTCTGGACGAGGAGCTGGTCATCGCTGCTGCAAAGAAGTGCGGCAAGGTCATCACCTGCGAAGAGCACTCCATTATCGGCGGTCTGGGCGAAGCTGTTGCAGCTTGCCTGGCTGAGAAATGCCCCACTCTGGTGCGCCGCATCGGCGTGAACGATGAGTTCGGTCACTCCGGCCCCGCTAAGGACCTGCTGAAGCAGTTCGGTCTGTGCAGCGACCACATCGTGGAAGTTGCCAAGGAAGTCTGCGGCAAGTAAGATTGACATAGAAAGCGGGATGCTCAGGCATCCCGCTTTTTTGCAAAAGGGAGAAACAAGTATGTACATTGATTTTGCCAAAGGATGTTGGGAAGAAAAGGAGATCATTACCTGCTATTCCTTCCGCTTTACGGAAACACCCTGCTTTACCCAGGAGGCGGACCACATCCGCACGGCAATCAACCCGGATCATCGGGAGGGCTTTGACAATATCAGCCTGCTGACCAAGGATGCTTACACAGCCGGCGTGACGGCGACCCTGCGCTGTGCTTTTGAGGGCATGGGCTGCCCGGAAATCATTTTGGCAGAGAGGATGGAAACCTGTGAGGACGGCGCAGTCCGGTATGGCGCCTGCTTTGAGACAGTGCTATGGAAAAACGGCATCAATGTGTGGCGGCATTACCGGGAAGACGGTAGATGCTCCTGGCATTTGCGGATGGGTTTGGAATACCTGGTAGAGGAGGGGAAGATCCATGTGTTGCGGGTGCAGGTGCTGGAGCGCGAGCTGGTGATTTGGCTGGATGGACAAAAGACCACCCTGCGGACAGAAGATCTGCCCAAGACATTCCATATGGGCCTGACCGGCTGCGAGGGCATTGTCCGCCTTTACAATTGGGAAGTAGAACAGTAAAAAAGACGGTACTCACTGGATGAGTACCGTCTTTTTGGTTTACTGTTAGATCCGGGCAACGCCGGTGGCGATGGCAGCCTCGGCGACTGCCTTGGCAACGGCAGGGCCTACGCGGGGATCAAACGCGGCGGGGATAATGTATTCCTCGCTGAGTTCATCGTCGGAGATCAGATTTGCCAGCGCGTTGGCAGCGGCCATCTTCATTTCCTCGTTGATCTCAGAAGCTCTTACATCGAAAGTGCCGCGGAAGATACCGGGGAAGGCCAGAACATTGTTGATCTGGTTGGGGAAATCACTGCGGCCGGTGGAGATGACCCGCGCACCGCCTGCCTTGGCGTCTTCGGGGAAGATCTCGGGAGTGGGGTTGGCGCAGGCGAAAATGATGGCGTCCTTGGCCATAGTTTTGACCATCTCGGTGGTCAGGGTACCGGGGGCAGAGACACCGATGAACACATCAGCGCCTTTGATCACATCGCTGAGCTTGCCCTGCTCTTTGCCCAGGTTGGTCACTTCGGCCATCTCTGCCTTGATCCAGTTCAAACCTTCTCGGCCTGCATAGATCGCGCCGGTGCGGTCGGTCATGACAACATTCTTAAAACCTGCGCTCAGCAGCAGCTTTACGATGGCGATAGCGGCAGCACCAGCGCCGGAGGTGACGATCTTCACATCTTCCTTCTTTTTACCAACGACCTTCAGCGCGTTCAGAAGACCGGCCAGAGTGATCACGGCGGTGCCGTGCTGGTCGTCGTGGAAAATGGGGATGTCGCACTTTTCTTTCAGCTTACGCTCGATCTCAAAGCAGCGGGGGGCGGAGATGTCTTCCAGATTGATGCCGCCGAAAGAGCCGGAGATCAGATAAACTGCGTTAACGAACTCGTCCACATCCTTGCTCTTGATGCAAAGAGGGAAGGCGTCCACATTGCCGAAAGCCTTAAACAGGGCGCATTTGCCCTCCATGACGGGCATACCGGCTTCGGGGCCGATGTCGCCCAAACCGAGAACGGCGGTGCCGTCGGTAATAACAGCGCACAGATTGTGACGCCGGGTCAAAGTGTAAGACTTGCTGATGTCCTTCTGGATCTCCAGACAAGGCTGCGCGACGCCGGGTGTGTATGCCAGAGAAAGATCTTCCTTACTGGCCACAGGTACAGTAGCAATAACTTCAATTTTGCCGCCCCACTCACCGTGGAGCCGCAAGGATTCTTTTGCGTAATCCATAAATAAATCCTCCTGATTTTAAAACCCAAATTACGACGCATTATAGCATAAACAAGGGGAAACTGCAAGAAGAAAAGTAAGCAAAACTGCGATTTTTTAAGTTTTTCGGCAAAAACGAAAATACGGCGCCCCCTTGTTTGCATATATGGGGAAAAGTACGGGGAGTGACTTGCAAAAAGCGCCGGGGAATGATAGAATGAAGAAAACCCAAGAAAGGAAGGAATACATATGATCTCAAGAGAAGTATGCGCCCGTGTTTTGCAGGCAGCTGTCAGCACCGGTGCAGATTACGCAGAAATCTATGCAGAGAATACTGTCAACCATTCCATCAATATGATCGCGGATAAGGTTGACTCTATTCGCGATGCAGTGATCGCCGGCGCGGCAGTCCGAGTTTATAAGGGCCTGCGCAGCGTGATGGCATCCACGGTGGACACCTCTGAGGAGGGTCTTGTCCGCTGCGCCCAGCAGGCCGCTGAGGCTTTGGGTGAGGGAACGGCTCAGATCGACATCGTTCTGAAGGAGCGTCTGTTTGGCGATATTCACCCGGTGAAGATCGTTCCCGCATCCTGCACCAACGCCGAAAAGGTGGCGATTCTGAAGGAAGGCTACTTTGCTGCTAAGGAGTATGACGCTTCTGTGGTACAGGTCAGCGGTGGTCTGGTAGATGTTGACCATAACATCCTGGTAGCGAATACCGAGGGCGTTTACGCCCAGGATCGCCAGATCCGCACCCGCCTCGCGATCTCTGCTGTGTCCGACAAGGGCCAGGGTACGCAGACCGGCTCCTGCAGCCCTGGACGGAGAATGGGTCTGGAGATGTTTGACACCATCGATCCCAAGGAAGTGGGCCTGATCGCAGCCAAGCAGGCCGTCACTATGGCGGGCGCAGGCTATTGCCCCGCAGGTGTCATGCCTGTTGCTATTGAAAACGGTTTTGGCGGTGTGATCTTCCACGAAGCCTGCGGCCACTCTCTGGAGGCTTCCTCCGTCGCGTACGGCCAGAGTCAGTTTGCCGGTAAGCTGGGTGAGAAGATCGCCAACGAAAAGGTGACCGCCATCGACGACGGCACGATCCCCAATGCATGGGGCTCCATCAATATCGATGACGAAGGCACACCCGCTCAGCGGAATGTGCTGATCGAAAAGGGCGTCCTCAAGTCTTATATGATCGATAAGTTCAACGGCCGCCGTATGGGCATGGCCTCTACCGGATCTTCCCGCCGTCAGAGCTACCGCCATACGCCAACCTCCCGTATGACCAATACTTATATCGCCGCAGGCGATGATAAGAACGAGGACATTATCTCCTCCATCGAGTACGGTCTGTATGCAGCATCTATGGGTGGCGGCTCCGTCAACCCCGTCACCGGCGAGTTCAACTTCGCCGTCAACGAGGGCTATATGATCCGGGGCGGTAAGATCTGCGAGCCTGTCCGCGGCGCTACGCTGGTGGGCAAGGGCAGCGAGATTATTCAGAATATCGATATGGTAGGCACCGAGATGGATCAGGCGCAGGGCATGTGCGGCTCTTCCAGCGGCTCTGTCCCCACCAATGTGGGTCAGCCTCTTATCCGGGTGTCCAGCATTACCGTCGGCGGCAGATAAGGAGGAATCGTTATGCAGTTTAATGAGTTTAAGAACCTTGTCATCGCCGCCTGCGAGAAGCGCGGCATAGCAGAGTACGAACTGTACTACCAGTCCAGCGAGAGTACCAGCGTGGATACTTTCCAGCATCAGATCAATGAGTTTACCGCTTCCCGTGACGGCGGCGTATGCTTCCGCTGCATCGTTGGCGGCAAGATGGGTTATGCTTCCACCGAGGATCTGAGCGCCCAGCAGGCAGAGGCCGTTGTGGTGAAGGCAGCAGATAATGCGACCGCTCTGGAAGCTGAGGAAGCCGTATTTTTGGGTGAGGGCGGTCAGACCTATGCGCCTATGGCCGATGTTTCCTATGCGCTGCCCACCACCGAAGAGCTGATTGCCACCGTGCTGGCTACCCAGGAAAAGATCTACGCAGCCGACCCCGCTGTTATCGACGGCTGTCAGACCCAGGGTATCAGCGAGCGTAGCGAGATGGCAATCTACAATTCCAAGGGCCTGGATCTGTACCATGCCAATGCTGTTTCCGGCCTGATCGCCGTGGGCGTTGTGTCCGATGGCACGGAGATGTCCAATGATTACCAGATCGCTCTGGGCAAGCTGGACACGATCGATACCGATGCGCTGGCAAAGAAGGCCGTGAATGGCGCTAAGGAGAAAATGGGCGGCGAGCCTGCTCCTACCGGCCAGTACCCTGTGGTCTTTGATCCCGAGGCAATGGCAAGCCTGTTGAGCGTCTATTCTTCCATTTTTAACTCCGAAAGCGCCCAGAAGGGCTTGAGCAAGCTGGCAGATAAGGAGGGCGAAGTAATCGCATCTCCCATTGTCACCTTGGTGGATGACCCCTTCCATAAGGACAACCCCATGCCCATGAACTTTGACGCAGAGGGCAGTCCTACTTATACCAAGAATGTGATCGAGAACGGCAAGCTGCAGACCCTTCTGTACAATCTGAAGACTGCTGCCGTAGCAGGAAAGAAGACCACCGGCAACGCCTCCAAGGCGGGCTATGATGCTCCCGTGGGCATCCGTCCCTTCACTATGTACCTGGCCCCCGGCGAGATGACTGAAGAGGAGCTGCTTCAGAAGGCCGGCAACGGCGTATTTATCAATGACCTTGGCGGCCTGCACGCCGGCGCAAACCCCATCTCCGGCGATTTCTCCCTGCAGAGCTCCGGCTACCTCATTGAGAACGGTAAGAAGACCACCCATGTGAAGTCCTTCACTGTGGCGGGCAACTTCTACGACCTGCTGAAGAACATCACGGCTCTGGCCAATAACTGCAAACTGCCCAATGCCTTGGGCGTGACTGCATTCGGCTCTCCCACCGTGCTGGTGGAAGGCCTGTCCGTGGCGGGTAAGTAAAAATAAAAAACCGGGCGTGCCGCTTTCGCGGCACGCCCGGTAAATATTTGCGATTACACAACGGTCATTTTTTCAGAAGTTTTTTTCTAATGCGCATGACAGTGGGACGCAACTTCCTCGGTATGAGCTGGGCAATGGCCCTGGTAACTCGCTTGCGCAAAGTCAAGTAATGGGTTGCCGCATACATCAAGCCTTTTTCCGACAAAAGCGTGGCGAAACGATCCCGATGGCTGCTGCGGTCTTTAGAATTGATCAGCATTGGGTTTTTTTCTACCGCCCGGGCGAGGGTGGTGGGGTAGAGTTTTATGCCGGGCGTGGATTTTAGGAACTGATCGCCTTTCTCCGTTTCTGCAAAGATGGAAGAAACACCGTATTTATTCCAAAATACGTCTTTTTCCGTAGCCCCGCAAAAATCACCAAGCATGATATCAGCCTGCCTGTTATTGCCTTTGAACTTGCAATGATAGCAGGACTCTTTGGCCAATTCGCAGAAGGCAATGCCGTATTCCGTTTTGTAAAAAGCTTTTTTGAAAACCTGACCGTTTTCAAATCTGGCATATAAATAGGGAGGTCTCCACTGTCCGTTTTTGTACCGCACTGAAAATGCTTGAAGCTTGCTTTTATATTTCCGCTCCAGAAAATGCACATAATCGGTGTGCACCTGCGGCAGGGTAGGGCCGTGGCAGATCAGCTCGCAGGTCAACAGATTGTCCGGCCGGCAGCCAAGATAACGGTATAGCGCGCCAACAACGCAAGGCAATCCGAAGAACAGAACCTTTTCTCCGGCGTCGAGCAATTGCCTGACCTCAGAGTAAATATTTTTTTTGTCGCAGTCAACATATTTGGAACCTTTTAACCGGTCAATCTCCGAAATGTCGTGAATAACAACATACTGCGCTTTGTAAAAATCCCGGCTATAGGCGACACCGGCAACATATCCGCCTTGTTGGAGTGTATATTCGCTCAGCGCAGTTGCGATGCCACCGGAAGCGCTTTGAAGCAACTTGGCATCATCGTCCAAGTATCCGGCATATATCGCGCAATCATGCTTATCATAATCGTTGTACATTGCGGGCACCTCCTGATGCGAGTGTATCTAACGGAATTATAATTGATTGGCGGCAAGAAATCAAGGCGTTGAAATGGGTTCGACCCCCTTGTTCTAACCTGAATAAAAGACACCACCCTGGTGGGTGGTGTCTTTTGTTGGAGCAGGGTACGGAAGTCGATATACAATCTCCTGCCAACATATCGGTTATTTCACAAACAGCTTTTTGATGGTGCCTTTAACAATTGGCTGCAATTTGTATGGTATAACTTTCAAAACAACATTGGCTATCCTTTTGTGGTAGTCCATAGAATGTTTTACCGCATACATTAACCCTTTTTCAGATAAAAGTGCGGCTAATTTATCCCGCTTGTTGCTACGGGGTCGGGAACGAATCACCACTGGATTTCCGTCAACTATTCTGTCAAAGGTCGTAGGAAACAGTGTTATGTTTGGTGTCGATTTCAGAAAGGCATCGCCTTTTTCTGTCTCGGCTAAGATTGCTGAAATGCCATGTTCATTCCAAAAAGCATCTGTTTTTGTCGCGCCCCAAAAATCTCCAAGCATAATATCTGCTTGCCGGTTGTTCCCTTTGAACTTGCACTGATAACAGGCCTCTTTGGACAAAAGAGTAAAGGCGATTGCATATTCGGTTTCGGGAAACGGTTTTTGAAAAACCTTGCCGTTTTCGAACTTGGCGCGTAAAGTTGGCGGAGTATATAGAGGCTTCCACGCGCCAACTTTGTGCCTTACTGAAAAATCAACAACTTTACTTTTGTATTTGCGCTCCAAATAGGCGACATAATCGGAATGAACCTTAGGGAATGTTGGGCCATGACAGATTAATTCGCAAGTTAAAAGATTGTTCGGTCGAGACTTGAGATAACTGTACAAGGCACCTACAATGCATGGCAATCCGAAAAATAAGACTTTTTCACCTGCATCGAGTAATTTCTTGACATCAGAGTAAACATTCTTTTTGTTGCACTCAATGTATTTGGAGCCTTTTAATTTGTGAAGGTCAGATGGATTGTCAACAATTATATATTCAGCGCTGTAGAAATCTTCACTGTAGGCTACGCCAACAACATATCCGCCCTGCTGCAACATATACTCACTCAGCGCTGTTGCAATGCCGCCGGAAGCGCTTTGAAGAAGCTTTTCATCATCGTCCAAGTACCCGCCGTATGCCGCGAAATCATGTTTATCATAATCGTTGTACATCATTAAGCCCTCCCGGTGTGAGCATATCTAATTGAATTATACTTGATTAACAGCAAGAAATCAAGGCATTGAGATGGGTTCGACTCCCTCTGCTGTTTTCAAAACGAAAGGCCATCCTTCCGGATGGCCTTTCATTTTGGAGCAGGGTACGGGAGTCGATGTGCATTTTGCCGTTGGCAAAATTATAGTAGCCACCAGTGTTTGCACTGGTGTCAGCAACAGTCCACCGGACTGTTGCATTGAGATGGGTTCGACTCCCTCTGCTATTTTCCAAAACAAAAGAACATCCTTCCGGATGGTCTTTTGTTTTGGAGCAGGGTACGGGAGTCGAACCCGCCCAGTCTGCTTGGGAAGCAGAAATTCTACCGATAAACTAACCCTGCGTATTGGCCCTATTATAGCAAAAGGACAAAGTGATTTCAAGCCTTATTTGTCGAAGGCATAGCATTTGTCGGCAGGTTGTGGTATAGTAAAAAGAAAAGGAGTGATACGCAATGGCGGAATACGAAATGGTGCGGGAGATCAAAAACCTCTGTCCCAACAACCAGATGCGGGATATCTTTTTTGAAGAGGTGGAAACCGATAATCCGGAAGAATATGTCCGCAATTTCCTGAGAGGAAAGGCCATAGAGGTGTCCAGTGAGACAGGGCAGGGGGGCGCGGTGACGGTTTATGCCACCTGTGACGGCTTGATCCAGAAGTTTGTGTTCACCCCCGTCTGAAGGGGTCACAACTTTGCGAAAAAAGACGTCTGCGGCGGAAATTGTAGTTGAAATCCCACGCAAAATATGGTAGAGTATATGCGTAAAGTTATGGGTATGGGATAACTATGCCCATATCCACGATTTCAAAGGAGCAAATGTCTATGGCAACACCCCATACCATCGCAGTAGCCGGCAAGGGCGGCGTGGGTAAGACCACCACCTGCGGCATGATCATTGATTACCTGTGCAGCAAGAAGCAAGGTCCCGTTCTTGTAGTTGACGCTGACGCCAATGCGAACCTCAACGAGGTACTGGGCGTGGAAGTGGAGACCAGCCTTGGCGCGATCCGTGAGGAAATGGCCCAGGCGGAAATGAAGGGCAGTATCCCCGCAGGTATGACTAAGGCTGACTATGCAGATTTCAAGTTCAGTTCTGCCATTATCGAGGAAGACGACTTTGATATGCTGGTCATGGGCCGCACCCAGGGTAAGGGCTGCTATTGCTATGTCAACGGCGTCCTGAAGACCCAGGTGGACAAGTACGCTAAGAACTACAGCTATATCGTGATGGATAATGAGGCAGGCCTGGAGCATGTGGCTCGGGGCACACTGCCCAAGGTAGACACCATGCTGCTGATCTCTGACTGTTCCCGCCGGGGCATTCAGGCCGCAGCCAGAGTTGCTGAGATCGTGAAGGAGATGGATCTGAAGCCCGCTGTGATGGGCCTTGTGGTCAACCGGGCGCCCGACGGCCAGCTGGACGACGGCGTGAAGGAAGAGATCGCCAAGCACGGTCTGAAGCTGCTGGGCGTTCTGCCCCAGGACGACGGCGTGTATCGCTGCGACTGCGCCGGTCAGCCCTCCGCGAAGCTTCCCGGCACCAACCCCGTGAAGTCTGCAGTCAAGGACTTGATGCAGACGCTGGGCCTGTAATCTGTTCGGATTCAAAATCGAGATACGGACCACCGTACTGGATTTTAAATTATATATTATATTTTTTAAGGGGGATATTTACTATGTCTTTCGTTCCCAAGACGCAGCCCTTCAGCGGCAAGATCAATGCCGTGACTCTGGGTACCGGTGATGACGCCATTGTCATCGGCGGCCAGAATGTGCTGCCCTTCTACACCTTCGATGCTGCTATCGAAAACGCACCGAAGATCGGCGTTGAGGTCTCCGACCTGGCCCGCAATTGGGATGTTCCCGGCCTCGTAGAGTTCTACGCCGGCTGCACCACCATGGCCGACTACGCCAAGAAGGCTGCAACCATCGAGGGTTGCGACTTTATCTGCCTGAACTTTGCAGGCGCAGATCCCAATGGCGAGAACCGCTCCGTGGCTGACTGCGTTGCCGATGCCAAGGCTGTTGCCGAGGCTGTCAGCAAGCCCATCGTTGTTCTGGGCTGCAAGAACCTGGAGAAGGACGGCGAGCTGTTTGCCGCCATCGCGGAAGCTCTTTCCGGCAAGAACGTTCTGTTTATGTCCGCAAAGAACGAGAACTACAAGACCGTGGGCGCTTCTGTCGCTCTGGCAAACGGTCAGAAGGTCGGCGCTGAAACTGCTGACGACATCAACCTGGCCAAGCAGCTGAATATCATGCTCAAGGGACTGAATGTTCAGCCCGAGTCCGTTGTTATGGACATCGGTACTGCCGCTGTTGGCTACGGCTATGAGTACGCCGCATCCACCTTCGACCGCATCCGCCTGGCCGCTCTGGCTCAGTCCGATGCTGACCTGCAGATGCCCATTCTGGCTGCTGTCTGCAACGACACCTGGGGTGTTAAGGAATCCTCTGCTTCCGAAGAGGACGAGCCCGCTTGGGGCTGCCGCGAGGAGCGCGCCATTTCCATGGAAGTGGCCACCGCTGCTGCCGACCTGACCGGCGGCGCTGACGCCGTTGTTCTGCGTCACCCTGCATCCGTGGCTACCATCAAGAAGTTCATCACTGAACTGGTCTAAGAAGGAGGATACATACAATGGCTTTGAAAGGTCTTGATATTTTTAAGCTGTCTCCTAAGAAGAACTGTAAGGAGTGCGGCAGCCCCACCTGTATGGCATTCTGCATGAAGGTGGCGCAGGGCGCTGTGGAGATCGACAAGTGCCCCTACTTCTCTGACGATGCAAAGGCAATGCTCAACGAGCAGACTGCACCTCCCATGAAGACCATCACCGTCGGTGAGCACAAGCTGGGCGGCGAGACTGTTCTGTTCCGTCATGAGAAGACTCTGGTCAACAAGAACCTGTTCGCCGTGAAGGTTTGCACCTGCATGGACGAGGCTACCGTGGACGCCAAGCTGGCTGAGGTTGCCAAGGTTGATTACGAGCGTATCGGCGAGCGTATGTACGTGGAGTTCATCTTCGTGGCCAACAACCAGAATGACCCCGCTGTCTATGCTGAGCTGGTGAAGAAGGCCGCTGCTACCGGCCGCGCCCTGGTCCTGGAGTGCTGGGATGTGGAGTGCGCCAAGGCTGCTCTGGCCGTCTGCGGCAAGAATGTGATCCTGGACGGCGCAACCCCCGCCAACTGGGAAGCTATGAGCGCTGTCGCTACTGAGGCTGGCGTTGCTCTGGGCGTTTGGGCCGAGAACATCTCCAATCTGTACGACACCGTGAAGAATCTGGAAGCCAAGGGCAATAAGAACCTGGTCCTGGATGTCACCGGCAAGACTGCCAAGGAGACCCTGGCCAACGCTGTTCTGGTCCGCCGTACCGCCATTAAGGATGGCGACCGTTCCTTCGGCTATCCCTCCATCGTGAATCTGACCAAGATCGCCGGCAACGACAGCCGCCTGGAGACCGCTCTGGCCGCTCTGTTCGTTGAGAAGTACGGCTCCATCATCGTGATGAACACCATGTTCTACGCACAGGCTCTGCCTCTGTACGGCCTGCGTCAGAACATCTTCACCGATCCTCAGAAGCCCATGAAGGTGGAAGCTAAGGTTTACCCCATCAACGGCGCTGACGAGAACGCACCCGTTGCTCTGACTGTTGACTTTGCTCTGACCTACTTCCTGGTCTCCGGTGAGCTGGAGCGCTCCGGTGCACCTGTGAACCTGGTGATCTCCGACGCTTCCGGCATGTCCGTTCTGACTGCATGGGCCGCCGGTAAGTTCTCCTCCTCTTCCATCAAGAAGACCTTTGAGGAGCTGGATCTGGCCAACAAGATCAAGAACCGCACCCTGATCATCCCCGGCAAGGTCGCCGTTATGAAGGGTGAGATTCAGGAAAAGCTGCCTGAGTGGAATGTCGTTGTCGGTCCTCTGGAGGCTGTTCAGCTGCCCAAGTACATGAAGGACAAGGAATACGAAGGCGCTGTCAAGGCTGCCGAGGCTGAGCGTGCTGCCAAGGCCGGTGCTGTGCAGGAAGTCGTTAAGGAACTGTCCTTCGACGAGCTGCTGGCTACCAGAGTTCCCAAGATCGAAGTGGTGGATATGGGCGTGTCCTACAAGGGTCACAACCCCGAGTCCCAGACCTTCGTCACCATCGGCGAGCGTATCCACTGCATCGCTCCCGTGATCCGCAAGGCTATGGACGAGCGCGATCCCGAGCCCATCCTGAAGCGTGCTGCTGAGCAGATCGCTGCCGGCGCTACCTACCTGGATGTGAACATCGGACCTGCTGAGAAGGACGGCCCCGAGCGCATGATGTGGGCAGTCAAGCTGCTGCAGGAGAACTTCAACAATGTTCCTCTGGCTCTGGATACCGCCAACATGAAGGCTATCGAAGCCGGTATCAAGGTTTACAACCGCACCAACGGTAAGCCCATCGTCAACTCCGCTGACGCCGGCTCCCGTATCGGCTACATCGACCTGGCTGCTGCCAACGATGCCATCTGTATCGCCCTGTGTTCCGCAGACGGCATTGCCAAGGACAACGAAGAGCGTATGGTCCACTGCGATAACATGCTGGAGCGCGGCATGAGCCTGGGTATGGACGCAACCGACCTGTGGTTCGACCCCCTGTTCCTGGTCGTCAAGGGCATGCAGGACAAGCAGATGGAAGTTCTGGAAGCTATCAAGATGTTCTCCGACAAGGGCCTGAAGTCTACCGGTGGTCTGTCCAACAACTCCAACGGCGCACCTAAGGATGTCCGTCCCATCATGGACTCCGCTCTGGTCGCTATGTGCATGATGCAGGGTCTGACCTCCGCTATCGTGAACCCCAACGACCGCCGCCTGATGGAGACCATCAAGTCCTGTGACATCTTCAAGAACCATATGCTGTACTCTGACAGCTATCTGGATCTGTAAGGAACATCCCCGCATTTACTAGGCTGGGAGGGAGATACCTCCCTCTCAGCCTTTGCGCTTTTCACCCTCTGCGACGAGGACATAAAACCGTATATTTAGCCTGCGGGCGCGATATAAATTAATGTTTTTAGGAGGATTTTGACATGAGTGTATTGACCGATCTGATTTACGGCGGTTCCAATGCCGTAGCGGGCCTGACTGAGGGCGCTGTCAATGCCGCCATCGAAAAGTATGGCGCAGACCATCCTGTAGCCTTCCCCGACACTGCTTATTATTTCCCCACCATTTATGCCGCAACCGGCGTAAAGGTGAAGACCCTGGGCGACCTGACCGCTTGCGTTGGCGTGCTGAAGAGCCTGATCACCAACCAGGAAGACCTGGGCCAGGCGCTGAATGCTGGCCTTGCCACCGCTGTTGGCGCTGAGATCATCGAAGGTCTGAAGTATGCCGAGGGCGGCAACCCCTACGAGAACGACTCCGGCATCGGCTTCGTGCCCGACCCCATCATCCGCTCCCTGGGCGTGCCTCTGGTCACCGGCGACATCCCCGGCGTGGCAGTTGTGCTGGGTAAAGCTGACGATCCTGCTGATGTGGTGAAGGTGGTCAAGGACTACCAGTCCAAGGGCATTATGACCTTCATGGTGGGCGATGTCATCGAGCAGTGCGCCGAGGGCGGCGTCCGTATGGGTCTTGAGTTCCGCGTGATCCCCCTGGGCCATGATGTCACCTCCGTGATCCATGTCGTCACCGTTGCTGTCCGCGCAGCGCTGATCTTTGGCAATGTGCAGCCTGGCGATCTGGGCGGCCTGCTGGAGTACACCAAGAACAGAGTCCCCGCCTTTGTTAACACCTTCGGCGCCATTGATGCAGTTGTGGTCTCCGCCGGCGCAGGCGCCATCGCACTGGGCTTCCCCGTAGTGGTGGATATCGACCTGGGCGAGAACCAGGTCCCCGGCGCTCTGGAGTCCGTTTGCGATCACAACGAGACCGTGAAGAAGTCCCTGGAACTGCGGAACATTAAGATCAAGACCACCGAGCTGCCCATTCCGGTTGCCTTTGCAGCTGCCTTTGAGGGTGAGATCATCCGTAAGGCCGATATGCACAACGAGTTCTGGTCCTCCAAGAACCCCACCGCTGAACTGGTGGTTATGCGGGATCTGAACGAAGTGGAAGATCACAAGATCACCATCGTCGGTCCGGATCTGGACGCAGAGAAGGATCTGGCTCTGGCTACTTATGTTGAGGTCGCCGGCAAGAAGATGCAGGTGGACTTCGAGTCCGTTATCGAGCGTAAGTTCCATGCCTGGTTCAACTACATGGAAGGCGTTATGCACACCGGTCAGCGCAACCAGGTCCGTGTCCGCGTCAGCAATGCTGCATACGAGGCAGGCCTGCGTCTGAAGGACTTCGCAGAAGTGCTGTATGTGATGATCATGAACGAGTTCGACGCTGTTGTTGACAAGTGCCAGATCACTCTGATCACCGATGCTGCAGAAGCAGGCAAGTTCCGTGACGAAGTGGCAATGCCTCGCTACACCCAGCGCGACGACCGTCTGGCCTCTATGACAGACGAGGCCGTTGACCGCTACTACACCTGCATCCTGTGCCAGTCCTTTGCTCCCGCCCACTGCTGCGTGGTCACTCCCGAGCGTTTGGGCCTGTGCGGCGCTGTGTCCTGGCTGGATGCCAAGGCTACCAACGAGCTGGATCCCAACGGTCCCTGCCAGCCCATCGAGAAGAAGGGCCTGCTGGACGAGCGTACCGGCCGCTACGAGGAAGTCAACCGCATGATCAAGGAAGCCACCCACGGCGCAGTTGAGAATGTGACACTGTAC
>JAZNAK010000028.1:0-23749 GCA_045586485.1 Faecousia sp.
TGACACCCTCTGCAATGGTCATACATACGCAGATCTGCGCCTGCATATCTGTGGGGAATCCGGGATAAGGACGGGTTTTTACTGTGGCGCAGTGGAGTTTTCCGTCGCTGACGATCCGGATGGAATCATCGTAATTATAAATCTGTGCGCCCATTTCCTGCAGCTTGGAGGTGATACAGTCCATATGCTTGGGAATAACATTCTGCACCAAAACATTGCCGCCGGCAGCTGCAACGGCCGCAAGATATGTACCGGCCTCGATCTGATCGGGAATGATGGCATATGTACCGCCCTGAAGCTTCTCCACGCCACGGATCTTCACAGTATCCGTACCGGCGCCGGAGATGTGGGCACCCATCGTATTTAAGAAGTTTGCCAGGTCAACGATGTGGGGCTCTTTGGCCGCGTTTTCGATCACCGTCTGGCCGGGAAGCAGACATGCCGCCATGATAATATTCACCGTAGCGCCCACGCTGACCACGTCCAGGCTCACACGATTGCCCCGCAGGCCGTTGACGCCGGGCATCAGGTTTACATAATCTTCCGTCTCCTGCACATGTGCGCCCAGGGCCATAAAGCCCTTGATATGCTGGTCGATCGGACGGGAGGCAAAATTGCAGCCGCCGGGCAGCGCCACATTGGCTCTGTGGAATCGGCTGAGGAGAGCGCCCATCAGATAATAGCTGGCGCGCATTTTCCGCACCAATTCCGGATTGGGATTGGTGCTGTGGATATTTCTGCAGTCCAGCAGCACGGTGCCGCCTTCTTCTCTTTCCACCTTTGCGCCCATATCCGCCAGGATGTCCAGCAGAATCCGCACATCGGAGATGTCGGGAACATTTTCCACGCGGCAGATACCGTCTACCAAAATAGCAGCAGGCAGGATCGCGACCGCAGCATTCTTGGCACCGCTGATGGTCACAGTGCCCTCCAGTCGGTTGCCGCCATTAATTACATATCTCGCCAAGGATGATTCACTCCTTGTAAAAAATCGTTTTAGCTCACCAACTGATTATAGCACAGAACCGTTATTATGTAAAGTACAATTTTCACCCGATTTGTCGGCGCAAGCCCTTAGGATAGTGGTTTTTCAGCACTTTTCCGTCTCCTTTTCCCCAGCCGATGGAAAAAGCATCCACCCGGACCAGCGTCCAGCCCCGCATCTGGCTTGCAATGGTCTCACCCCGGAGATAAACCTGAATATCACTGCCACTTGCGGAAAGATCAACCGTTCTGGCAGCAGACTTCAGCCACAGAGCCAAGGCGTGAACCGGCTCAAATCTGTCTTTCTTCTGCAGGCCCAGTTCCAGGCCCGGCCGCAGCACCCTCACGCCCCGAATGTCGGGCATTTCCTCCGGCGCCCAGTAAAGGCTCTGGCCAAAGCAGACCGCTTTTCCGGCCGGCAACGCAATCTCCAGTTCTTTTGCAAATGCCGCCCACTCTTTGGGAAGCTTCTCTCCCGAGGGGATCGTCACATCCTCGTGGTCATCTTCCTTTTTCCGCAGCACCGCCACGAAATGGCCCTCTCCCAGCAGCTTATGAGGCCACAATCGGAACGCCCCCTCCCCTGCCGAGGCAAACCAGGGTGCTGCCACCGGCTGCCGTTCAAACTCCGGATGACTGCTTAAAAAGGCCTCGATGCACAGTTCGTTCTCCTGGGGGGCAAAGGTGCAGGTGGAGTAGACAAGCCGGCCGCCGGGCTTCAGCAGCCGGGCGCCGGAAGTAAGGATCTCCGCCTGCCGGCGGGCGCACATCTGTACCGTCTCCTCGCTCCAGTCCGTGACCGCAGCCTCCTCTTTCCGGAACATACCCTCTCCGGAACAAGGGGCATCGATCAGCACCCGGTCGAAAAATCCGGGGTATTTCTCTGCCAGCCGGGCGGGATGCTCATTGGTCACAAGGGCATTGGCAACACCCATTCGCTCTATGTTTCTGCTGAGGATCTGCGCCCTTTTGGGATGGATCTCGTTGCACAGCAGAAGTCCCTGCCCCAGCATTCTGCCGGCGATTTGTGTCGTCTTTCCTCCGGGCGCGGCGCACAGATCGCACACCCGCTCTCCCGGTTGGGGATCCAGCAGCGCCACTGCCGACATAGCGCTGGCTTCCTGCAAATAGTATACGCCGGCCTCGTGGTATGGGTGCAGACCGGGGCGGGAATCCGGATCATAATAATATCCGTTTTCCTCCCAGGGAACAGGCTCTCCCACAAAAGGCAGCGCCGGTTTCTCCCCCTTCAGAGGATTAAACCGCAAAGCCACCGCCCGGGGCCTTTCAAAGCTCTCCAAAAATGCGGGGTATTCCTCTTTCAGTTGTTCCTGCATCCGTGTCAAAAAAGCCACCGGCAGCATTTTGTTCCCCTCCTTGTGTGTTTTCCTCCAGTATAGCATACTGCGGCTGATTTTTCCATAGCCGCCAGGTCTTCAGACAGAAAAAAGCGGTGCAGAAACCTGCACCGCTTTTGTCGTATGTTTTATTCCTCGTTCTTGGCCTCTTCGATGATCTTGGCCTGGTTTGCCTTGGGAACTTCCTCGTAGCGGACGAACTCCAGAGTGAAGGAGCCACGGGCCTGGGTCATAGCACGCAGGTCGATGGCGTAGCTGCTCATTTCAGCCATGGGAACTTCGGCCTCAACCACGGTGTTGCCGTCGGCATCGGGGTTCATACCCATAGGACGGCCGCGGCGCTTGCTCAGGTCACCCATAACGTCACCCACATAGGCTTCGGGAACGGTGACAGCCAGAGCGCCCACAGGCTCCAGCAGAGTGGGCATAGCGTTGGGCATAGCTTCCTTGAATGCCAGGATAGCAGCCAGCTTAAATGCCATTTCGTTGGAGTCAACGGGGTGGTAGGAGCCATCGTACAGGACGGCCTTCAGACCGACCATGGGATAACCGGCCAGGGGGCCCTTCTGAATGGCTTCCTGAATACCCTTTTCAACAGCGGGGTTAAAGTTCTTGGGAACGGCGCCGCCGACGACTTCCACATCAAAGATCAGCTCATCCTGCTCTTCCTGGGGCTCGAAGCGGACCCAAACGTCACCGAACTGACCGGAACCGCCGGTCTGCTTCTTGTGACGGCCGTGGGCCTGAACGGTCTTCTTGATCTTCTCGCGGAACGCGACCTTTGCGGGGCTCAGCTCTGCATCCACACCGAAGCGGCTCTTCAACTTAGCAACCAGAACATCCAGCTGCTGGTCGCCTGCGCCGGAGATCACCATCTGGTGGGTCTCAGCATTGTTAACAACGGAGAAGGAAGGATCTTCCTCGTTCAGTCTTGCCAGACCAGCAGCGACCTTTTCTTCCTGGCCCTTGGTCTTGGGGCTGATGGCCATGGAGTAGCAAGCAGGTGCGTAGGGGATCTGCTTCAGAGAAACCACCTTGCGGGGGTCACACAGGGTATCGCCGGTCTTGACCTTGTCCATCTTGCCGATAGCGCCGATGTCGCCGCAGGAGAGAGCCTTAACTTCGCTGGCCTTCTTGCCACACATTGCGTACAGACGGCCCAGCTTCTCGGTCTCACCGGTGCGGGCGTTGACCAAAGTGGTGTCGGAGGTAATCTCGCCGGAGAGGACCTTCACATAGGAGTACTTGCCGTACTGATCGGAAACGGTCTTGAAAACGAATGCAGAGGGAACGCCGCCGGGAGATACCACGAACTCTTCCACGGAGCCATCGGCGGTAGTAGCCTTGTGGTAATTGCCCTCAACGGGGTTGGGGAACAAGTCAATAATGTGATCCATCAGCATCAGGCTGCCCAGGCAGTTCACACCGGAGCCGCACAGCACGGGGAACATGGTGCGTTCCATAACGCCCTTGTGCATACCCTTGATCATTTCGGCGTAGGTGAAGTCCTCGCCGCCGAAGAACTTGTCCATGAACTCCTCGCTGGTCTCAGCGACAGCCTCCTTCAGGGCATCGTTGAACTCAGTGACGACATCTTCCTTGCCTTCGGGAATGTCGATCTCGACCCGCTTCAGGTTCTTCATCTCGTAGGCGCGCTTGTTGACTACATCAATGATGCCTGTGACCTTGCGGTTGGCGTCCCAGATGGGAACGACCACAGGAGCGATCCGGTTGCCGTACTTCTCACGCAGCGCGTTGAAGGTGGCGTTGTAGTCGGAGTTGTCCTCATCGACCTTGGAGATGTAAATAAAGCAGGGCATCTCACGGTCCTGGCAGTACTTCCATGCCTTCTCCACACCAACGGTGATGCCGTCCTTGGCAGAGCACACGATGATGGCGGCGTCAGCTGCGCGGAGAGCTTCCATCACAGCGCCGGAGAAGTCAAAGCCACCGGGGGTGTCGAGAATGTTCAGTTTGGTGTTCTTATACTCCAGAGGAACCAGGGAGGTAGAGATGGAAATATTTCTACGGATCTCCTCGGGATCATAATCACAAACGGTGTTGCCGTCGGCATTCTTGCCCATACGGTCGATGACACCGGTCATGTAGAGCAGGCTCTCAGCCAGAGCGGTCTTGCCGCTGCCACTGTGGCCCAGCAGGCAGACATTGCGGATTGCGTTCGCAGTATACATTATAAGTTCATTCTCCTTTCTTGGACGGCGGTGCTAAACACCGCAATACGGACATTATACACGAAGGCAGCGCTAATTTCAATGCTTATTTTGTCAATTTTACAATTTTACCCTCTCTTTGCCGGAAGATATCTCCACTATAGGATGATGCTCCTTCAAAAACCGCAAAAAGGGGCGCGCCAAGCTCTTGGCGCGCCTTTTATTGATACCGTTGTTCAAATGGACCGGGTCCACTCTGTGATGAGCAGCGCCGGGATCATCCATACCAGCTGGAACAGGAACATATTGGCCGGTGTCAGCAGTTCAAAAGAGCCCAGCACTACCAGCAGTGTCATAATTCCCAGGCCCACAACGCCGCCGACGATATGTAAGATCGCCCCAAGCCAGCAGGTGCTCCGCAGCACCCGGGCGCCGGTGACACCGTAAGCGATGGACGCCAGATCTCCCGAGGTAGTCATCACCAGGCAGGGCGCATCGGCGTCCGCCTGTCTTTCACGCAGCTGCGCCCGCAGCTCGTGTTCAGGAAGCTGGAATCTCTTGGGCTTGACGCCGAACCGCTTCCGCAGGAAGCTGTGGGTCAGCATAAAATCGTGGGTAGTCAGTACACAAGAGAGTTTTCTGTAGGCAGTGAGCGTCCGCAAGCCGGCAACCACAGCACGGGACTTGTCGTAGCTGACTGCAAACAGTCCGCTGAGCTTTCCGCCAATGGCCACATATACACCGCCGGTGATCTTTGCGCTGTCCGGCACTTCAATTTCCATATCCTTCATGAATCCGGAAGAACCCAACAGCACCGCCTCGCCATCCACCGTGGCGCCCACACCGCCGTTTTCATAGTGGCACAGATCTGCAGCATCATAATGCCTTCCGTTGTGGCTGTGAAGCACCTGGGTAAACATGGGCGCAAGGCCGCTTTCCTCTGCGACCATCACGGCAGTGGCATAGGCCAGCACCCGATCCGGCTCCCAGTCACCGAAGAACTTCATGCCGTTGAGGCGAATGGCATCGGGAGAATACAGATCTCCAAAGGTCAGGGGGAACACAGCCTTGCCGCTAAGCCCCTCCACACCCTGCCAACCGCACAGAAGGGTGCTGAGTTTGTGGAATCTCCTCTCCAGAATCCAGGTGGGACGGGAATTGCTGATAAAGGCCGTTGCCGGCACTGCCGCCAGCAGAGACACTGCCGCCACCTGCACGCCTGCGGAAAAACCGCCCATGACGCCCGCTGCGATTCCGAGGCCAAATCCTGCGATGATGGCCACCAGAGCATAGATGCCCGTCACCTTTTCCGGCTTGCTCCGAGCTGCGTGGTGGTCCATGAAGTCCTCCACCTGGCCCTCTTTGCGAACCAGGCCCTTGCTGCCATCCAGATACTCCGGACAGGCAGCAATTCCGTCAAGGCGGGTGGCCTTGCGAAGGGTGTCCATCCGGGACATCTCAATATTTCTCTTCTGGCAGGCGTTCCACAGGGACATGGTCACTTCCAGGCTGAAGGCCGCGCAGCAAGGCACCCGCAGCTGCTTCAGGCACAGCACTCCGTCAACGCAGCATGCCACAAAAGTAAAGGCCAAAACCGTATTTAATGTGACCCGCTTTCTGCCCAGGTCGGCAAAGCCTTCGATCAGCTGGTAGCTACCCAGCAGAGCAGAAACCAGCATAGCCAGGAACTGGCTGAAGACCATCAGCCGCATCCGATTCTCCTGCACCATGCCAAAGGCATACATGGCCGTGGAGGCGGCGCAGATCAGCACCACCAGCAGGCTCAGGAAAATAGCTGCCTGCAGTTTGCCGACGCCCTTTTCCGACAGTTCATAAAACCGTTTCTCCGGGCCTGCCACCAGTTTCTTTTTCAGCTCCCGCAGGCGGGATTTGGGTTGGAATACGATGGGCTGAGGCGGAATATATTCGCCGATCGGCTGCTCATACTCCGGCTCCCAGTGATCAGAAAACAGTTCGCTGCGGACCGTCCCGGAGGGGTCCCAGGTGCGCACCTGCTCACCGTCCTCCCCTGTCGTTTCCTTTTCTATTGCTTCTGTCAACTCACTGGGCAGTTTGTCCAGGCGAATGGTATCTCCGGACAGCTCCGTCACAGCAGACGCGACTGGATCCATTCTGCGGGTCTCAGCCAAATCTGCCGGATCCATCCGCCGGGTCGCGTCCAGATCCACCGGATCCATCCGCCGGGTCGCGTCCAGATCTACCGGATCCATCCGCCGGGTCTCAGTCATATCCTCCGGCGCTTCTTCCACCGGCTCCATCCGGCGGGTCTCCGCCAGATCCTCCGGCGCTTCCGGAGTACCCTCTGCGCTCTCAGGCGCACCGCCAAACTCCCGGATGATATCTTCCAGATCAAAGTCCTGGCGTTCCTTTTCGTCCATAACGCGCCTCCTTACTTACTCAAACGCTGACGCACCGCCTCATACAGCAAAATAGACGCAGCGGCAGATGCGTTCAAAGAGGAAATCTGTCCTTTCATGGGGATATGCACTAGCATATCGCAGTTCTTGCGGACCAGCTGGCTCATGCCGTCGCCTTCATTGCCGATGACGATGGCCGCCGGGCCGGTGAGGTCCGCCCGATACATAGGCACAGAGCCTTCGGCAGCAGTGCCGAAGATCCAAACGCCCTTCTCTTTCAGCTCCGCGATGGCATTGTTGATGTTGCCAACCTTAGCCACCTTCATATACTCCACCGCACCGGCAGAGGCCTTGGCTACCGTGGCAGTCAGACCCACGCTGCGGCGCTTGGGAATGATCACGCCGTGGGCGCCGGCACACTCCGCCGACCGGAGGATCGCGCCCAGGTTGTGGGGGTCGGACAGTTCGTCGCAGATCACGATCAACGGCGCTTCGCCGCGGCTTTCCGCCTCCTGCAGGATCTCGTCGATAGTATAATAATCTCTCGCGGCAGCCAGTGCGATCACGCCCTGATGGGCGCGGGTGGTGCTCATTGCGTCCAGCTTTCTTCTGTCCACGGGAACAACCACCGCTCCTGCCTCCTTGGCGGTGGCGGCCAGATGCTGCAGCGCCCGATCCGTATCGCCGGAGGCGATGAATACCTTATCAATGGTGCGGCCGCTTCGCAAAGCCTCTGTCAGGGCATTGCGGCCCTCCAGCTGATTTTCATTTTCTTCTGTTTCCCGGGGTTCGTCCCGGCGAACAGGCCTGTTGTCTCTCCGGCGGAAATTGTCTTTTTCGGGTCGCATATTCACGCACCGTCCTTCCTTTTTAAAAAAGGTTATACTTTGGATTTATTATAACAGATTGTTTTCCGATTCACAACTGCATTTTTTTGGAAGGCTCCCCCGGCTCCGCCACAAATTAACAGAAAGTTTACGATGGATTTAGGCATCATTCATTGCTTGTCACGGAAAAATATGCTATGATGAGAAAAAATATGTTCCAAAGGAGGTTTCTTATGGACCCCAACAATAATCAGCCCCCCAAAAAGCCCGATGGCAAACGCCCCAAGGGCAATATTTGGATCACCTTGATGGTCACTGTGATCATCGTTGTACTCATCACTACCATTTACAATTCCGTTTCCAGGAGTCAGTACACCCAGACCACCTTCACGGATTTTATGACCGAGGCAAAAAACGACAATCTTGCCGAGGTGGAGATCCGCTACGACCGGGTGCTGTATATGACCAAAGAGGAAGCGGCAAAACCCAACCACTCCCAAAAAGCCTGCTACACCGGCCTGCCAAACGGTGATGTGCTGGGACTTGCCCGGGAGCTGGATGCTCTTGGCACCACAGTCAATGTGCAGATCGTGGAGGACAACTCCGTCATTATGATGATCCTCTACTATATCATTATGTTCGGCGCCATTTTCGGAGTTATGACCATGCTGTCCAAGCGGATGCGGGGCGGCATGATGGGCTCTATGGGCGGCAACAAGGCCAAGGTCTACATGGAAAAGCAGACCGGTGTCACCTTTAAGGATGTCGCCGGCCAGGACGAGGCTAAGGAATCCCTCCAGGAGATCATCGATTTTCTCCACAATCCCCAGAAATACACGGAGATCGGCGCAAAGCTTCCCAAGGGCGCATTGTTGGTGGGCTCTCCCGGTACGGGCAAGACCCTCCTTGCCAAGGCCGTGGCAGGCGAAGCCAATGTTCCCTTCTTCTCCATCTCCGGTTCGGATTTTGAAGAAATGTTTGTGGGCGTGGGTGCCAGCCGGGTGAGAGATCTCTTCCGGGACGCCGCCAAGGTCGCCCCCTGTATCATCTTCATTGACGAGATCGACGCGGTGGGTCATAAACGCAATGAGCGCCTTGGCTACAACGACCAGACACTGAACTCCCTGCTGGGCGAGATCGACGGCTTCGACTCCTCCAAGGGCATCGTGATCCTGGCTGCTACCAACCGTCCGGAGATCCTGGACAAAGCCCTGCTCCGGGCAGGCCGTTTTGACCGGCAGATCGTTGTGGACCGCCCCAACCTGCAAGGCAGATTGGACACTTTGAAGGTCCACACACGGAAGATCAAGTTGGCTGAGGATGTGGATCTGCGGAAGATCGCCCAAGCCACTGCCGGCGCTGTGGGTGCTGACCTTGCCAACCTTGTCAACGAAGCCGCCCTGCGGGCTGTACGCAAGGGCCGCAAGGCTGTGAATCAGGAGGACCTGCTGGTGTCCTTTGAGACGGTCATTGCCGGCACAGAAAAGAAGAACACCGTGCTGTCCGACACAGAAAAGCGGCTGGTGGCTTACCATGAAGTGGGCCATGCTCTGGTGGCCGCCCTTCTGAAACGGACCATGCCCGTGTCCAAAATCACCATTGTGCCCCATACCGACGGCGCTTTGGGCTATACCCTGTACCTGCCTGAGGACGAGAAGTTCCTCTCCACCAAGGACGAGCTGCTGGTGGATCTAAAATCCATCCTGGGCGGCCGGGCAGCGGAAGAGGTGGTATTTAATGTAAAGACCACCGGCGCTTCCAACGACATTCAGAAAGCCACCGCCCTGGCCAGAAATATGGTCACCCTCTACGGTATGAGCGACGCCATTGGCCTGATGGCCCCCGCCTCTGTCCACAACCAGTATCTGGAAAATCAATCCTATCTCGACTGCTCTCAGGAGACTTCCGCACAGATTGACAAGGAAGTGCAGCATCTTCTGGAGGCCTGCCATAAGGAGGCGGTGAAGATCCTGGAAGAAAACCGCGCTCTGCTGGACGAGATCTCCCTGCACCTGCTGAATAAGGAAACCATCACCGGCGATGAGCTGATGGCCTTTATAAACGCAGACCGGGAGGCCAAGACGGAAGAATAGCATGCCGCAAACACCGGATGTACGGGTTGTACATCCGGTGTTTTTTCTTTTTCATTTTGTCTCCTGCCAAAAATATATGCCGCATTTTGTATGCTTTTCACAAAGTCGAAGAATATCGGATTTTGTAGTTGACTTTTCAGTGTATATATGTCAATATATTGTGTAGAAGCGTCGTGTGAACACAAGATGTTGTGTTCGCATTATTTTTCACCAGAAAGGAAGAGGAAGATAATGATTCAGAGTATTATCAAGCGAGACGGCCGTGTGGTCCTTTACGATCAGAACAAGATCGCATCTGCGATTCTGAAGGCTCTGGAAGCCACCCGTGAAGGCAACGCCGCGGACGCCGCCTGTGTAGCAAACGATGTACAGCGGGAGCTGGAGGGCCGGTTTGCCGACCAGTCCCCCAACATTGAATCCGTGCAGGACGCCGTTGAGCGGCAGCTGATGAACCACGGCTTCACTGACGCAGCCAAGGCTTACATCCTTTACCGCGCCACCCGTACCCGTGCCAGAGAGTCCAACACCAAGCTGATGAAGACCATCGATGAGATCACCAACATCGATGCCCGTATCAGCGATATGAAGCGGGACAACGCCAACATCGACGGCAACACCGCCATGGGCTCCATGCTCCAGATCGGTGCCGCCGGCGCCAAGGCCTACAACGAGCTGTACCTGCTCCGTCCGGAGCACGCCAAGGCCTACCGGGAGGGCGACATCCACATCCACGATTTCGACTTCTACTCCCTGACCACCACCTGCTGCCAGATCGATATCATCAAGCTGTTTAAGGGCGGCTTCTCCACCGGCCACGGCTATCTTCGCGAGCCCATGAGCATTCAGAGCTATGCCGCTCTTGCCGCCATCGCCATCCAGTCCAACCAGAACGACCAGCACGGCGGTCAGTCCATTCCCAACTTCGACTACGGCATGGCTGAGGGCGTCGCCAAGACCTACCACAAGGCCTTTGGTCGCCGTCTGCGGGACATTCTGGAAGATGCCGCTGATGCCGATTACGATCAGGCCGAGCTGTTCGCTCTGATTGAAAAGGTAGAGAAGGCCGTTGGCGAGAAGGCCCGCCTGGAGAACTCCCCTGCCTTTGATGAAACTCTGGCCAAGGAGCTGGCAGCCAACTACCCCGTGGACCAGGCCCAGGCAGAAAAGCTGCTGAAGAAGGTCAGAGACCGCGCCTTCCGCAAGACCGACCGGGACACCAAGCAGGCCATGGAGGGCTTCGTTCACAACCTGAACACCATGCACTCCCGCGCCGGCGCGCAGACCCCCTTCTCCTCTATCAACTACGGCACCGACACCTCTGCCGAAGGCCGTATGGTCATCAAGAACATCCTGCTGGCTCTGGAAGCCGGTCTGGGCCACGGTGAGACCTGTATCTTCCCCATCCATATTTTCAAAGTCAAGGAAGGCGTCAACTACAACGAGACCGATCCCAACTACGATCTGTTCCGTCTGTCCTGCAAGGTCAGCGCCAAGCGCCTGTTCCCCAACTACACCTTCCTGGACGCTCCCTATAACCTGCAGTACTATGTCCCCGGCCGTCCCGAGACGGAAGTTGCCACCATGGGCTGCCGTACCCGCGTCATGGGCAACGTTTACGACCCCTCCCGTCAAATCTCCTACTCCCGGGGCAATCTGAGCTTCACCTCCATCAACCTGCCCCGTATCGCCATCGAAAGCAAGGGCGACGAGAAGGTCTTCTACGAGAAGCTGGAGGCTATGCTGGAGCTGGTCACCCAGCAGCTGCTGGACCGCTTTGAGATCCAGGCCAGCAAGCGCATCTACAACTATCCCTTCCTGATGGGCCAGGGTGTTTGGCTGGATGCCGACAACCTGACCACCAACGACGACCTGCGGGAAGTCCTGAAGCACGGCACATTGTCCATCGGCTTTATCGGCCTTGCCGAGACCCTCACCGCTCTCTACGGCCACCACCACGGCGAGAGCGAGGAGATGCAGGAGAAGGGCAAGCAGATCCTGGGCTTTATGCGGAAGTTCTGTGATGACCGCTCCAAGGCCGAGAAGATGAACATCACCTTGCTGGGCACTCCGGCAGAAGGCCTGTCCGGCCGCTTCATCCGTATGGACCAGAAGCGCTACGGCAAGATCCCCGGCATTACCGACCGGGAGTACTACACCAATTCCTTCCATATCCCCGTTTGGTTCCCCATCTCCGCCTACGACAAGATCCGTCTGGAAGCTCCCTACCACGCCCTGTGTAATGCAGGCCACATCAGCTATGTGGAGCTGGACGGCGACACCGCCCGCAATGTGGAGGCCTTCGAATCCATCGTCCGCTGCATGCACGACTTTGGCATCGGCTACGGCTCCATCAACCACCCCGTGGACCGGGATCCTGTCTGCGGCTATGTTGGCATCATCGGCGATGTATGTCCCCGCTGCGGCCGTCGCGAGGGTGAGGAGATCCCCTTCGAGCGCGTGGAAGAACTGAGAAGAAAGTATCCGCAAATCCCTGCATTCCAGGGCATCGACTAAGGAGGTTTTATTATGACCGTTAAGACTACCAATGAGAGAATGGGCCAGGGCGTCGGTTTCGAGCGCATCCGCCGCATCACCGGCTATCTGGTTGGCACCATGGACAAGTGGAATGACGCTAAGCGCGCCGAAGAACGGGATCGCGTAAAGCACAGTATGGACAAGAATGCTTAACTTAGCAGGCATTCAAACCGACAGTATCGTGGACGGCCCCGGCATCCGCACCACCTATTTCTGCCAGGGCTGTCCCCACCACTGCGAAGGCTGCCACAATCCGGAGACCTGGCCCTTTGCCGGCGGAACTCCTATGGATACGGATGCCCTTGTGGAGATCGCCGTTTCCAATCCTCTGTGCAGGGGCGTCACCTTCTCCGGAGGCGAACCCTTTGCCCAGGCGGAGGGCTTTCTGGAGCTGGCCAAAGCGCTGAAGGCGCGGGGTTATGAGATCGCATCCTACTCCGGCTATACCTTTGAACAGCTCCAGCGCGGCACACCCGCCCAGCGGGCGCTGCTGAACTGCATCGATGTGCTCATCGACGGGCCTTTTATCCTGGCGGAGAAGAGCCTGGAGCTGGTCTTCCGTGGCAGCAAAAACCAGCGGATCCTGGATGTCCCCAAAAGCTTACAAGCAGGCGAGGCCGTCTGGACCACCTCCCCCCGTTGGCTGGGTGAATACTAAAATAAAAATATCCGGAAGGACATCGTCCTTCCGGATATTTTTATATCTCTTTAGAATCTGCACTTTTCAGCGATATAGTTTTTCAGCTCGCTGATGGGAACGCGCACCTGCTCCATAGTGTCGCGGTCGCGGACGGTGACGCAGTTGTCGGCCTCGGTCGTCTCGTCGCCCACGGTCTGGAAGTCTACAGTGATGCACAGAGGTGTGCCGATCTCGTCCTCACGGCGGTAGCGCTTGCCGATGGAACCGGCATCGTCATAATCCACCATAAAGTCCTTACGCAGCTCCCGGTAGATCTCCTCAGCCTTGGGAGAGAGCTTCTTGGACAGAGGCAGCACGGCAGCCTTGAAGGGAGCCAGCGCCGGATGCAGCCGCAGCACGATACGGACATCGTCCTTGCCGCTCTTATCCTGGCCCACCACTTCCTCGTCGTAGGCTTCGCACAGGAAGGCCAGGGCCACACGGTCACAGCCCAGAGAGGGCTCGATGACATAGGGAATGTAGTGCTCATTCCGCTCCTGATCGAAATAGGTCAGCTTCTTGCCGGAGGCCTCCTGATGGCGGCCCAGGTCATAGTCGGTGCGGTCGGCAATGCCCCACAGCTCACCCCAGCCGGAGCCGAAGGGGAACTGATACTCGATGTCGGTGGTAGCGCGGGAATAGAAGGCCAGTTCTGCCGGATCGTGGTCACGCAGGCGCAGGGAATCTTCCTTGATGCCCAGGCTCAGCAGCCAGTTCTTGCAGAAGTCCTTCCAGTAGGCAAACCACTCCAGGTCCGTACCGGGCTGGCAGAAGAACTCGCACTCCATCTGCTCGAACTCACGGGTGCGGAAGGTGAAGTTGCCGGGAGTGATCTCATTGCGGAAAGCCTTGCCCACCTGGCAAACGCCGAAGGGCAGCTTCTTGCGGGTGGTGCGCTGAATGTTGTCAAAGTTGACAAAGATACCCTGAGCCGTCTCGGGGCGCAGATAAGCGATGGAAGAGGAGTCCTCGGTGACGCCGATCTTGGTCTGGAACATCAGGTTGAAGTTCCGGATGGAGGTAAAGTGGTGCTTGCCGCAATTGGGGCAGACCACATCCTCGTGCTCCTCGATGAATGCGTTCATCTGCTTGGTGTCCATTGCGTCCACATTCACCAGCTTGCCGGTCTCAGAAGCAGAGATCAGCTGGTCAGCGCGCTGACGGCTGCCGCAGCCCTTGCAGTCCACCAGGGGATCGGAGAAGGAGCCCACGTGACCGGTGGTCACCCAGGTGGTGGGATTCATAATAATGGCGGCATCCAGGCCCACATTGTAGTCAGATTCCTGGACGAACTTCTTCAGCCAGGCCTTCTTCACATTGTTTTTGAACTCCACACCCAGAGGGCCGTAGTCCCAGGAGTTGGCCAGGCCGCCGTAGATCTCGGAACCTGCGTACACGTAGCCACGGTTCTTGCACAGGTTCACGATCATATCCAAAGTCTTTTCACTGTTCTTCATATCTCTATCCTCCAAACCGGATTTTTTACAAATGACACCTTATTATAGCCATAAATATCCCCAAAATCAAGGGGTTTCTTCCAATACCAGATCGGGGCCCAGATCCTGCGCCATCATGGCGTGGACTTTGTTGCCGATGTCCATCGCAGTCATACCTTCCAGCTGCTCCGGCTGGAGTACACCCAGCAGATGCAGATGTACATCGGTCTTCTTCAGACGGACAATGTTCTTAAACACCTTGTTGGTGTTCTGCAGGGTGCAGACCACAACGGGAACTTTCGTCTTTTGGGCGATCTTAAACACACCGCTGCGGAAGGGATGGAGTTTTCCGTCCATACTGGTGTAGCCCTCGGGGAACACCGCCACGGATACCTCGTCCTCCTGGATCAGCCGCACACAGGTAAGGATCGTCTTCAGCGCCTCCCGGTCATTTTCCCGGTTGATAAGCTGACACATAATTTTGTGCATCAGCTTGCCCACCAAAGGCATGGTGCTGTTCTCCCGCTTGGAGATAAAGGCCAGCTGGCTCTTTTTGAAAAAGGCGAGCAATGTGACGGGATCTAAGTTGTCGATGTGGTTGCACACCAGCAGAAAACGGCCGGACTTCGGTGTCTGCTCCAGGCCCTTGGTATGTACCCGCATCCGCAGGACCCAAAGTGCGGTATCTGCCAGCAAATAGGTTAGCTTTCTAAAAAAGACGTTATCCTTTTTTTGTTCCTTATTCAGATCCACTCCGGCGCAGGCGATGAAGGCCGTCAGAAAAATCGCTGCGATCACAGCCGCCAGCGTTCCCAAAAAACTCACAGGCAAGATCCAAAGCCAGCTTAGGTCCCCGAATCCGGCGCACAGCAGGCAAATGCCCACTGCCGCCAGGAGCGCCAGCGCCAGCGCAATATACCGTATCATTGCTTCTTCCCCTTTCGGATACAGAAAAGTTGAGTTTATTATACTCTCAAAACGCGACGGAAACAAGTGTATTTTTTCCAAAACAGGGGTAGAAATCCATTGGAATGACTGGTATAATAGATCTACTGTGACTATACTGGTTTTTGTTTAATGCTGGGAGGCTTTTTATGAAGCATTTATCAAAATCCGGCCCCTTTCCCTGGCTGGCTCTGCTGGCCGGTCTGGTGGGCCTGGCACTGCGTTTTTGGCTGCTGTCCTGTATGGACGCAAACGGTTTGCTGCCGCAGAATCATTTTGCCGGGATATTGCTGCTGATCCTGTTTATCACTGTGATGGCTGCCCTTGCGCTGATTCTTCGGAAAGCGGGTACTGAGGCGACATATCCCCAACTGTTCCCTGCTTCCCGCCCCGCCGCGATTCTCTCAATGGCAGCCGCTGTAGGCATGGGCATCAGCAGCTTCACCATGGCTGCCACATCCGCGCTGCGCATCCTTTTGATCGTACTGGGAGTCCTTTGGACCGCCGGCTTGCTGCTGGCCTCTTACTGCCGTCTGCAGAAGCGCAAGCCCCATTACCTGCTCTACGGTCTTGGCGTACTCTTTTTCGCCATCCGGGCGATTCTCTGCTACCGCGCCTTTGGCTCTGAGCCCCAGCTGCAGGTGTACCTGTTTGAGGTGCTGGCATCTGTATCTGTCTTGCTGGCTGCCTACTACCGGGCCGAGCTGACAGTGTGGACCGGCCATTACCGCCAGTATGTCTTCTTCAGCCAAGCAGCTCTGTTCTGCTGCTGTTTGTGCCTTGCGGGGCAGGATCGGCTTTTCTGGCTGAGCGCCGGCATTTATCTGGCATCCGATTGCTGTGTGCTTCCCGCGCCCAGAAGTGAAACCTAAGGGGGCGCTGTATGTTTTTGCCCGAAAATGTCCTGCTGTGTATCAGCGCCCTGGAGCAGGCAGGATTTGAAGCTTATGCCGTGGGCGGCTGCGTCCGGGATTCTCTGCTGGGTCTCACCCCCCAGGACTATGACCTGTGCACCTCCGCAACCCCGGCGGAGACCGCCGCACTGTTTTCCAGCTACACCTTGGTCCGCGCCGGTGAAAAGCACGGCACCATCGGTGTGGTGATCGAAAATGAAGTGATCGAGATCACCACCTTCCGCACCGAAGGCGGCTATCAGGATAACCGTCACCCGGACTGGGTGGAATTCGTATCCCGGGTGGAGGAAGACCTCGCCCGCCGGGATTTTACCATCAATGCCATGGCCTACAACCCCCGGCGTGGCTATGTGGACCCCTTTGGCGGCCAAAAGGATCTGGAAAGCGGTATCCTGCGTACCGTTGGCGATCCCCGGGAACGCTTTTCCGAGGACGCTCTGCGCATTTTAAGAGGCGTCCGGTTTTCCGTGCGTTTCCACCTGCTTCCGGAAGAAGCCACACAGCAGGCTATGAACGACCTCTCTGCCCTTATGGACAACCTGGCTAAGGAGCGGGTTTTTGCAGAGTTATGTAAACTACTGCCCCTGATCACCGCTGCGGATCTTCTCCGCTACGCCCCCATTTTGACGAGCGTTGTGCCTCCCCTTGCTCCCTGCGTTGGATTTCTGCAGCACAATCCCCACCACCAGTATGATGTGTACACCCACACGGCCTATGTGGTGGAGGCGTGTCCTGCCGATCCGGTCATCCGCTGGGCGGCGCTGCTGCACGATTGCGGCAAGCCTGCCAGCTTCCAGATGGGAGCAGACGGCTATGGCCATTTTAACGGCCACGCGCAAGTAAGCGCGCAGCTGGCTGACGACTTGCTTTTGCAGCTGAAAGCCCCCACCGCCCTGCGGGAGCAGGCGGTGTTCCTCATTGCCCATCACATGACTTCCCTGGAGCCGGACAAGCGTCTGCTGCGCCGCCGGCTGGGAAAATACGGGAAAGACGCCCTGTTTGCTCTGCTGGCACTCCAAAGGGCGGATTTTGGCGGAAAGGGTACGCAAAGCGAGTATTCTTCCTTCGATGATGTTCGTAGTCTTCTGGAGGAGGTGCTGGCTGAGGAAGCCTGTCTGACCGTCAAAGACCTGCACATCAACGGCCAGGACCTGCAGGCCCTTGGTTTTGCCCCCGGCCCACAGCTGGGAGACTGCCTTGCCCGTCTTTTGGAGCAGGTGCAAGACGAGAAACTGCCCAATGAAAATGCCGCTTTGGCAGAGGCCGCCCGCGACTTTCTCCACCAACACGCCTTCCGTTAAAAGTTTTTCACAGAAGAACAAAAGTGCTTGACAGGCGGAATAAATGGTGCTATCATAACTCCAACCTTCTAAAATATGCCAAATGCGTCTGAGCAGAAAGAGTAGTCAAGACGAAAGTAGCAGAGAGTTGCCGGTAGGTGCAAGGCAATAACCGGGAGTTTGATGAATTACATTCTGCAAGCAGTGTGTTGAACCAACAGTAGGCACAACGGGTGCGACCGTTATATCGCTAAGACTTTTCAAGCCTAGTAAGGATCTCGCCGCAAGGCCGGATCAAAGCAGAGTGGTACCACGTATAAACTACGTCCCTGTATATTCTACAGGGACGTTTTGTTTTCATATTTTTGCCCCTTTTGGCGGCTGAAAATAAAAAGTAAAGAAAATGGAGGAAAGAAAGATGAAAAAGATTATTGCTGTGACCGTCACGCTGATGCTGCTGCTGGCAATGCTGGCCGGCTGCACCCCCGCCAACCAGGACGATGGCGTCTATAATGTGGGCATCGTTCAGCTGATGCAGCACGTTGCCCTTGACCAGGCAACCCAGGGCTTCCAGGACGCGCTGAAAGCAAAACTCGGAGACAAGGTTTCCTTTGAGGTTCTGCTGGCAAGCGGCGAGCCCACCAACTGCACCACCATCGTCACAAAGTTTGTCAACGACGGCGTGGATCTGATCATGGCCAACGCCACTCCCGCCGTTATCGCCGCCAAGGAGGCTACCTCCACGATCCCCATCGTAGGCACCTCCGTCACAGATTACGCCGCAGCGGAAGCTGCCATCGTTGCTTCCAACGAGGCCCCCGGCGGTAATGTCACCGGCTATTCTGATATGAGCGACATCGCCGCCCATGTGGATCTGACCAAGAAGCTTTGCCCCGACGCCAAGACCGTGGCAATTATCTACTGCTCCGCCGAGCCCAATTCCGTGATCCAAGGCAACCAGGCCAAGGAGCTGTACGAAGCAGCAGGCTTCACCACCGTCACCCTGACCGCAAGTGATGTCACCACCATTTCCACCGTTGTCACCTCCGCCTGCGACCAGGCCGATGTGATCTACATCCCCACCGACAATCTCTTCGCAGAGAATATGGAGTCCGTCAAGAACATTGCCGAACCCGCAAAGGTTCCTGTAATCACCGGAGAAGGTGGTATGGCTTTGGCCGGCGGCACTGCTTCCGTGGCCATTGACTACTACACCCTGGGCTACCGGGCAGGTGAAATGGCTTACGAGATTATGGTCAACGGCGCTGACCCCGCCACCACCCCCATCGGCTTTATGACCGCTGCGGATATGGAGCTGATCATCAATGAAGCAAATGCTTCCGCCATCGGCCTGACCATTCCTGAAGATATGCAATAAAAATGTTCCATAACCGGCGGCTCTTCACCGCCGGTTATGGCGTAAATTATGATATTCCATCCGCGGAGGTATACCATGTCATTCCTGGCTTCCTTGCTAAAAATGCTGCCTGACGCAGCGGCTCAGGGTCTTATTTGGGGCATCCTGGCCATCGGCGTTTTTATCACCTATAAACTTCTGGATTTTTCCGATTTGACCGTAGACGGTTCTATCTGTACCGGCGGCGCTGTTGCGGCACTGCTGATTCTGAACGGCGTGCCCGTGGCGATCGCAATGATCGCCGCCTTCTGTGCGGGTGCTTTGGCCGGTCTGATCACCGCGCTTCTGCACACCCGTATGGGCATCCCCCCTATTCTGTCCGGCATTCTGACCCAGCTGGCTCTGTATTCCATCAACCTGCGGATCATGGGCAAGTCCATGCTGGCAGTCAGTGTGGACAAGTTTGACCTTTGGGTCAGCGTGCGGAATCAGAGTTCTTCCTGCCTGGTCGCGCTGATTTTCGTTGCGGGCATCATCGCTTTTCTGTACTGGTTCTTCGGTACGGAGCTGGGTTGCGCTGTGCGCGCCACCGGTGCCAACGGCAATATGAGCCGTGCTCAGGGTATTAACACCAATACCATGAAACTGGTAGGCCTGGTCCTTTCCAACGGCCTTGTAGGCCTGAGCGGCGCATTGTACACCCAGTATCTGGGCAGCGTCACCGTAAATATGGGCCGTGGCGCCATCGTCATCGGCCTTGCGGCTGTGATCATCGGAGAGGTTTTGTTCAGCAAGATCTTCCGGAACTTTGCCCTCCGCCTGACGGGCGTGGTCATCGGTGCGATCGTCTATTATGTGGTCATCGCTTTGGTGATCCAGTTGGGACTGAATACCGATGATCTGAAGCTGTTCTCCGCTGCCTTTGTGGCACTGGCGCTCTTTATTCCCTACTGGAAAAGCAACCACACCGGAACATCCTTGCGGAAAGGAGAGAGATTCCATGCTTGATATCAAGGAAATCAACAAGACCTTTAATCCCGGCACTGTCAATGCCAATCATGCTCTGAAGGACCTCTCCCTCCATCTGGCCGACGGCGAGTCCATCGCGGTCATCGGCGGCAACGGCGCAGGCAAGTCCACCCTTCTGAACGCCGTGGCAGGCGTGTGGAGTGTTGACAGCGGCAGCATTCACCTGGGCGGCGTGGATATGACTCACCTACCCGAATACAAGCGGGCAAAGTACATCGGCCGCGTGTTCCAGGATCCTATGATGGGCACCGCCGGAAATATGCAGATCGAAGAAAATATGGCCCTGGCTGCCCGACGGGGCCAGCATCGCGGCCTTGGAGCCGGTATCACCCGCGCTGAGCGGGAGCGCTTCCGGGAAATGCTCCGGATTCTGGACCTAGGTCTGGAGAACCGTCTGACAGATAAGGCAGGCCTTCTTTCCGGCGGCCAGCGGCAGGCCCTCACTCTGCTGATGGCCACAATGCAGAAGCCCAAGCTGCTGCTTTTGGACGAGCACACCGCTGCTCTTGACCCCAAGACCGCCGCAAAGGTCATGGCCGCCACCCGTACGCTGGTCAATCAGGATCGTCTGACCACCCTGATGATCACCCATAATATGCGTGACGCTATCGAATACGGTGACCGGCTGATCATGATGTACAGCGGCCGTGTCGTGGTAGATGTGGCCGGTGAGGAGAAGAAAAATCTCACGGTGGAACATCTGCTGAACCTGTTCAGCCAGGCCTCCGGCTCTGACGAAGTGGATGATAAGCTGGTGCTTTCTTAATCTCCCGCTTCCATAAAAACTATCGACTACCGCCCCCTTTTGTGGTATAATGCTCTTGCATTTCCGTGAAAGGGGGCGTTTTCTGTGCCTGAGCAAGTGAATAAGCTGCCCTGCAGCGTTGGGCTGCTGGCCCATGTGGACGCGGGAAAGACCACATTGTCGGAAGCCATCCTGTATCAAAGCGGCGTCCGCCGGACCTTGGGTCGGGTGGACCACCGGGACGCCTTTTTAGACACCCACGATCTGGAGCGGGCCAGAGGCATCACCATTTTCTCCAAGCAGGCCATTTTGGAGACCGCCTCCCGATGCATCACCCTTGTAGACACCCCGGGGCACGTGGATTTCTCCCCCGAGGCGGAGCGGATCCTGCCGATTTTGGACTGCGCCGTGCTGGTCATCAGCGGCACAGACGGTGTTCAGTCTCACACCCTGACTTTATGGAATCTCCTTGCACGGTACAATGTCCCCACCGTGCTTTTCATCAGTAAAATGGATCTTCCCGGCAAAGGTAAGGAAGAACTACTTCGTCAGCTGCAGGAGAAGCTCTCTGCAGGCTGCGTGGACTTCACCGCCCCCCTGCCCCAGATCTGTGAAGCCGCGGCCATGTGCGACGAGGCGCTTTTGGAAACCTATCTGGAAACCGGATCGCTCTCTCCGGAGGAGCTGCGACAGCTTGTTTCCCGCCGCGCCCTCTTCCCCTGCTGCTTCGGCTCAGGCCTCAAGTTAGAGGGGGTTGACCGCCTGCTGGAGGTGTTGGACAGCTATGCGCCCCGGCGCACCTACCCCGCCGATTTCAGCGCCCGGGTATATAAGATCTCCCGGGACGCCCAGGGCAACCGCCTCACCTGGCTGAAGGTGACCGGCGGAACGCTCCGCGTCCGGGATTCTATAGATTATGTAAACCAAAGGGGCGATGTCCTTTCCGAAAAAGCCGTGCAGCTGCGGCTGTACTCCGGTGACAAGTTCACAACGCCGGATGCCGTTTCCGCCGGCGGCCTTTGCGCTGTCACCGGCCTGTCGCAGACCTTTTCCGGCCAGGGATTGGGAGGGCAGGCCATTGGAGAAACGCCCCTTTTAGAGCCGGTGATGACTTACCGGTTAAACCTGCCTGCCGGCTGCGATCCTCTCACCGCGTTGCCCAAGCTGCGGCAGCTGGAGGAGGAAGATCCCCAGCTGCACCTGATGTGGGATGCCGACCTCAAGCAGATCCAGGTGCAGATTATGGGCAAGATCCAGCTGGAGGTGCTTCGCAGTCTGATCAGCCAGCGGTTTTCTTTGGAGGTCACCTTTGATGACCGCCGGATCTTCTATAAAGAGACCATCGCCGCCCCTGTGGAGGGCGTGGGACACTTTGAGCCTCTGCGCCACTATGCGGAAGCCCACATTCTTCTGGAGCCCCTTCCCCGGGGCAGCGGACTTGTCTTTGACACCCAGTGCTCCCCGGATGTGCTGGATATGAATTACCAAAAGCTGATCCTCTCCCACCTGTCGGAGAAGCGGCACCGGGGCGTCCTCACCGGCGCGCCCATCACCGATATGAAGCTGACTCTGCTGGTAGGCAAGGCGCACCTGAAGCACACCGAGGGCGGCGACTTCCGCCAGGCCACCTACCGGGCTGTCCGACAGGGTCTGATGCAGGCGGAATCCATTCTGCTGGAGCCCTGGTACCGGTTCACACTCACCGTCCCCACGCCCCAGATCGGCCGGGCCATTACCGACATCCGGACTATGGGCGGTGAGTTTGAAGGGCCGGACACCGACGGAACAAACAGCACCATCACCGGTGTTGTCCCCGCCTCCGAAATAGGCGATTACGCCAGCCAGGTGTCCGCCTACACCCAGGGCCTTGGGCAGCTCCAGCTGACCCTCCACGGCTACGAGCCCTGTCATAACACCGCCGCCGTTCTGGAACAGATTCAATACGACCCGGAATCTGACCTGGACAACACCCCGGACTCTGTGTTCTGCAGCCACGGAGCAGGATTTACCGTAAAATGGGATAAGGTCACCGAGTATATGCATTTGGAGAGCGGCCTGCGAAAAGAGCCGCCCGCTCAGCCTATGCTCATTACCAAAAATATCCGCCTGGACGACAAGGAGCTGGAGGCCATTATGCTCCGGGAGTTCGGCCCGGTGAAGCGGCCGTTATACCACGCCCCGGAAAACCGTCCTGCCACCGAGGAGGTGCACATCCGCCCTCCCCGGGATACGGCCATCATCGTGGACGGCTACAATGTGATCTTCGCATGGGAAGAGCTGGCAGAGCTGGCCAAAAACGATCTGGATGCCGCCCGGCGGTGGCTGTGTGACATTCTCTCCAGCTTTGCCGGCTTCAAGAAATGCTACCTTGTGTTGGTATTCGACGGCTATAAGGCCAAGGGCAACCCGGGAGAAAAGGAGGCCTTCCACAACATTCAAGTTGTCTATACCAAAGAAAACCAGACCGCCGACGCCTATATTGAATCCCTTGTAGATCAGATCGGCAGAAACTACGCCGTGCGGGTAGCCACCTCCGACGCCCTGGTGCAGATCAGTTCTCTGCGCAGCGGTGTTTTGCGGATGTCTGCACGGGAACTGAAGTTGGAAGTGGAGGCTGCTGCGAAAGAGATGAAGCAGTATTTCTAAAGGTTTTTCAGTTTTCCTCCCCTTTGGGATAAAAACTTGCGTATTTTTATCCCAAAGGGGGTTGACAAACGGAAGTTTCTTCGTTATAATGACTCCTGCCTTTGGACGATTAGCTCAGCTGGCTAGAGCATCCGCTTGACGTGCGGAAGGTCATAGGTTCGAGTCCTATATCGTCCACCAAAAAAGAACACCACCCATTCGGGTGGTGTTCTTTTTTGGTTTTGGCCGATAAGGACTCGAACAGGGCGGCGGCCGCAGGTCGCAAAAAAGTGTCCGGGGGACACTTTTTTAGCCCGCGGAAGAGTCCTATTGCTTGCAGGACGCAGGCAGAGTCTGCGGACGGCGAGCAATCCGTTCGCCATCACCACCCAT
>JAZNAK010000029.1:0-6857 GCA_045586485.1 Faecousia sp.
ATTTATGCCGCAAAGCAAAAGAACCACTTCCGGTATGGGATCAATCCGTAAGATCACAAGAGAGATCAACGGAAAAACCTATACCTATTATGAAGCTCGTTATACTGCCGGTTTCGATCCCGGAACAGGCAAGCAAATCCAGCGCAGTATAACCGGCAAGACGCAAAAGGAAGTTTCTCAGAAATTGAAAGCTGCTTTGGCAGCCCTTGATTCCGGAACCTATATTGCACCCTGCAAAATGACAGTTGCTGAATGGTTGGATGTTTGGGCAAGTCAGTATTTAGGAGGCGTTAAGGAATCTACTGTTGCCGCCTACAATGCGACTATCCGTACCCACATCAAACCCGGTCTGGGAGCAATTCGATTGGATGCTCTGGATACCCATTTAGTCCAAAGCTTTTACAACGGTCTGAGAGAGCCGACGAAGGATCGTGCTGCAGTTTCACCCAAGACGGTGAAAAATGTCCACGGAATCCTCCACAAGGCCTTACAGCAGGCAGTTGCAAATGGATACATCCGGTTCAATCCCACAAACTCCTGCATTCTGCCACGCATCGAGAAGAAGGAACTGCAGCCGCTGGATGAAGCAGAAACAAAGCTGTTTCTAGATGCGGTCAAAGGCCATCCTCTCGAACTCCTATACACGATCACACTGTTTACAGGTCTGCGGGAGGGAGAAGCCCTGGGGCTGACCTGGGATCGTGTAGACTTTATGCGAGGCACCATACTGATCAGCAAGCAGCTGCAGAAGGAAAAGAAAGCGGGAGGTCAATTCCGCTTGGTTTCTCTGAAGAATGATAAACCGCGTCGAATTCAGCCAGCCCCTTGGGTTATGCAGTTGCTGAGAGACAGAAAGCTCCAGCAGTATGAGCACAAGGAGAAAGCAGGAGCAGCTTGGTCCAATCCTTTGAATTTGGTTTTTACAAATGAATCGGGTGGAAATCTGATTCCCCAGACTGTGGTAAGAAATTTTAAAGAAATTGTAGCAGCCATTGGCAGACCGGATGCAAGATTTCATGATCTTCGGCACAGTTATGCGGTTGCTTCTCTGCGTTCAGGAGATGACATTAAAACCGTTCAGGGCAACCTTGGCCATGCTACCGCAGCCTTTACTTTGGATGTTTATGGCCATGTAACAAACCAAATGCAGGAGGCCAGTGCGGTCCGAATGGAGGCCTATATCAAGGGTATTTTGGAGCTATAAGGGAAAATGTAAGGGAAAAAGAAAAATCACCTCAATGCATTCCTAACTTTTGCCCTGTAATAGTGCCGAAAACAAAGAAGAAATCCGGTCAGGACTAACTTCCTAACCGGATTTTGCTGGCGGAGTGAGAGGGATTTGAACCCTCGCGCGCTTTTTAGACGCCTACTCCCTTAGCAGGGGAGCCCCTTCGGCCTCTTGGGTATCACTCCGAATAAAAAGTATATTCATATGTTGCCAAGCCATTCTATCACGGGCGATGGGGTTTGTCAAGTCTATTCTGGACGGATTGGTTAACAAAGGTGCTGGTTGTTCTTATTTGTGTCTTCTCACATAGAATGATTCCATACAATGGAATATGAGGTGGTACAATGGAACATATAACCAATGAAATTATGCTGCGGGGCACATTACAGGCGCTACCGACATTCTCCCACGAGAATCACGGCAAACGCTTTTGCCGCTTCTATTTGGAGGTGCCAAGACTGTCGGGGGCAGTGGATACACTGCCTGTGGTCGCGGATGAGGAAATCATGGGTCAGGTCGATCCTACAGCCGGGGGGATGCTGACTGTGACCGGTCAGGTGCGTTCTTACAATCAACGCACCGACGGCGTGCGGCATCTGCTGATATTTGTCTTTGCGACATCGGTGGTAGCGGAAGATGGAGAGCCGCTAAATCAGGTGACACTGGAAGGCCCGCTGTGCCGGGAGCCAACCTTTCGTTTGACGCCGCTGGGCCGGGAGATCTGTGATGCTATGCTGGCGGTTCCCAGAGTATTTCACCGGGCGGATTATTTGCCTTGCATCCTCTGGGGCAGAGTCGCCCATGAGATCGCCCAGTGCCATACCCGGGATGTGATCTCCATACGGGGCAGACTGCAAAGCCGCATTTACACCAAACTTACGGAAGATGGCCCTGAGGAACGCACCGCATACGAGGTTTCCGCTCTCACCGCCGAGATCGTGGAGGAGAATCTCTATTAACCAAGCCGGGCGGCGGATGGACTCCGCCGCACCAAAGCCACGCAGACCGTAAGGCCCGACGATTACATATGCCATCATATCCGGCAGGAGTTTGTCTTGCTCCACATAATTTCCTCTTTTCACGGAGAAAAATCTGTGATACTATCAAGGAAAAGGAAGGTGTGATGGTATGAAAGAGAAAGTATGGGGAATCATCGAGGCATTGAAGACGCGGTATCCCGATGCCCTTTGCGCCCTGCATTATCAAAAGGACTATGAGCTTATGATCGCTGTTCGCCTGTCGGCCCAATGCACAGATGCCCGGGTGAATCTGGTGACACCGGCATTGTTTGCGCGGTATCCAACTTTGGAGGCGATGGCGGAAGCCGATATTGCCGATGTGGAGCAATACATACACGCCTGTGGCTTTTTCCGTCAGAAAGCAAAGGACATTGTCCTTGCCTGCCAAATGCTGCTGGAGGAATACGGTGGGAAAGTGCCGGGTACGATGGAGGAACTGCTACGCCTGCCGGGCGTGGGCCGGAAGACAGCAAACCTGCTGCTGGGAGATCTGTACAAGGAACCGGGCAGCGTAGTGTGTGACACCCATTGCATGCGGATCTGCGGCCGTTTGGGACTTTCCCAGGGTAGAGAGCCCGAGAAGGTGGAAAAGCAGCTGCGGGCCGTCCTGCCGCCGGAGGAGAGCTCTGACTTCTGCCATCGTATCGTGCTTTTTGGCCGTGATATTTGTACGGCCCGTGCCCCTAAGTGCGCCCAGTGTCCATTGGCGCTGTTCTGCCAGGAAGTGAATAAAGGCTAATAATGCCCCCCTTGCCCGAATAGACTTGGACAAGGGGGGATATGTTTGCGTAGAAAACTTCCGATATTTTATAGCGCCTTATTATTGACCGGCGTAAATCTGCTATTGCGGTTTGTGTCCACCGGTTTCCAGGTATATTTGTCCGGCAGGATCGGTGCAGCCGGAATCGGCCTGCTGCAGCTGGTGTTATCCGTTGGCGGACTGGCGCTGACTGCGGGTATTGCCGGGATTCGTACGGCTACCATGTATCTGACGGCAGAAGAACTGGGGCGACGCCGTCCGGAAAATGTCAGCAGCGTCCTTTCCGGATGCTTTGTTTACAGTTTGGTTTGCAGCGGTATGGTGGCCACAATTTTGATCTTTGCAGCGCCGGCCATTTCGTCTGAGTGGATAGGGGAGAGCGGTACTGCTGCCGCGGTGCGTCTGTTCGCGTTTTTTCTACCGGTCAATTGTTTGTGCGGCGTGATGGTTGGCTACTATACTGCAGCAAACCGGGTAGGAATGCTTGCTGCCGTAGAGGTGGCTGAACAGGCCTGTTCAATGGGGCTTACGGTTTCACTGTTGCATTTTTGGGCGGGAAGCAACCCGATACGCGCTTGTATGGCTGTGGTCATGGGTAGCGGTATCAGCGGCTGTATGACTCTTATATGTCTGCTGTTTTTGCACAGAGATGACACAACTGCCGCCGGAAGGGGAATATCTGTCAGACGCCGGTTGCTCTCCACAGCAGTACCTCTGGCGCTGGCGGATGATTTGAAATCCGGCATCTCTACCGCGGAGAATCTGATGGTGCCCAAGCGCCTTGCGCTGTGTCAAAAAATTGCAGATCCTCTGGCATCCTTTGGGGTCGTTTGTGGAATGGTGTTTCCGGTGCTGATGTTTCCCGCCGCCATTTTGTTCGGCCTCGCGGAACTGCTGATTCCGGAGCTTGCCCGGTGCGCGGCAGCGGGCAGCCAAACCAGAATCCGCTACCTGGCAAGACGCAGCCTGCGTCTTGCCATGCTTTACGGCTGTCTGTTCAGCGGCGTGTTGTTCCTACTCAGCGATGAACTGTGCCTGTGGCTGTATGATAACCGAGATGCCGGTGTGTACCTGCGCCGGTTTGCCCTCCTTGCGCCAATGCTATACTGCGATGCCATTACTGACGCTATGATCAAGGGAATGGGTCAGCAGACTGCCTGCGTGCGGTATAATATCATTACCTCCGGACTGGATGTTCTGCTATTGTACCTGCTGCTTCCGGTGTACGGTATGGAGGGCTACTTTTTCAGCTTTTTGATCACCCATGCGTTGAACTTTGTCCTTAGCCTGCGGAGACTTCTGAAACTGACCGGCAGGATCATTTCACCCTCTGCTGCGGTGTTCACGGTGTTGGCAACTGCGATCGCAGTCTGGTTTTCCCATTCTCTTGATCGGCCCATTTTGAAAGGGACGGCGTATATCCTTTTGCTGGGAAGTCTGCTATACCTGTTTCGCGTGGTGGGAAGAGAAGACATATCCTGGGTAAGGGGCCTTGTGGGGAAAAATGGCCCACCGAAGGTGGCATGCAACTCCGGTGGGTCATCGTAGATTATAGGTTTTTCAGAACCTCCAAAAGGAACTCCCAGGTGCGCCTGGTAGATTCAATTTCCAGGCGCTCGCGGCTGGTATGGATGTCGTGCATGTTAGGTCCGATGGAGACGCAGTCCAGCCCGGGCAATTTTTCGCTGAGCAGACCGCATTCCAGGCCTGCGTGGATGGCTACCACCTCGGGAGCTTTTCCAAACATTTCCGTATAAACACGCACCAGGGTATCCCGCAGGACAGAATCCTTCTTGTATTCCCAGGCAGGATATTCGCCCCGTACACTGCAGCTGGCGCCGTGGAACGCAGCAATCTCGGCCAGCCTATCCAGTAGTTCGGTTTTCTCTCTGTTTACAGAGCTCCGTACTGCCCAAGTCAGGCTGAGGGAATCGTCCAATGTGACAACACCCAGATTCAAGCTGGTCTGCACAAGCCCTTTAATATCCTCGCTCCAGGACTGGACACCGTTGGGAGCGGCGTTCAAAAGGGCGATGACTTTGGCAGAGGATTCGGTGGTCAAGGCATTCCCCCCAAGAGCGTCCACATTTTCACCGAACACGATCGCATCCGGCTCGTCATACCGCTGCCGAATCTCCTTCTCCAGCTGCTGGACCACCTCATTGATCTTCTCGGGGTACATGCCCAGCGCCACCAGCGTGACAGAGCAGGAACGGGGGATCGCATTGTCCTTCGCGCCGCCCTCCAGCTTGGTGATGCACACAGGCATAAGGGCCTGCACACGGCTGAGGAGCTCGCCCATGACCTTGTTCGCATTTGCACGGTTCTTGTGGATCTCCACACCGGAGTGGCCGCCCTGCAAACCGTCAACGGTCAGACGCACGCAGGGGCCATATACGGCCCGGCGGGACACGGGAAGCAGCACATTGGCTCTGGCACCGCCCGCGCAGGACACGGTGAAAATACCTTCCTCTTCGGAGTCGATGTTCAGCATAGTACGGCCCTTTAAGGCACGCAGATCAATGCCTGCAGCGCCGTCCATACCGGTCTCCTCGTCAACGGTGATAATCACTTCCAGGGGAGGGTGGGGGATGGATTTATCTGCCAGAAGAGCCATAGCGTAGGCAACGGCGATACCATCATCACCGCCTAAAGTTGTACCCTTGGCAAATACGCAGCCACCGTCGTGGGTGATGTCAAGGCCTTCCTTGCCCATATCGATGGGGCAGTTCGCATCCTTTTCACACACCATATCCATATGTCCCTGAATGATCACAGGCGCGTGGTTTTCATAACCGCAGGTGCCGTCGGCAAAGATCAGCACGTTATTCAGTTCGTCCTGCACATACCGCAGACCTTGCTCCTTTGCAAAGGAAGCGATATAGTCGCTGATGAGCTTGGTGTTTCCGGACCCGTGGGGGAAGGAACAGAGCTTTTCAAAATAGGTAAATACGGCCTGAGGTTCCAGACCGGCGAGTTTTACAGCATCCATAATAAATACTCCTTTTCAGTTTGAGAGTATTTTAACATACGCTCTGTCAAAAGTCCATATTTGGGATAAAAAATGGGGTGCGTTTCCACGCACCCCGAAAGCTTACTTTCTGCGGAAGGACTTGCAGTCGGTACACTGATCCATGGTGGGATTGCCCTCGTGAGTACCAACCAGAATACGCTCCAAAGCGCAGTAGTTGCTGTCTGCGCTGTGATTTGCGCACTGATGAACGGTGCATTCGATACACTTGTTAGCATTGGAATTCATATTGTCGCCTCCTTTTTCGTGATGTGACTAGTATGGCTGTATTTTTCTCGGATATACTGTGTGTTTATAATTGACTTTTTCGCCATAAAACAGTATAATATTTGCGGAAAATACGAAGACGGATAACCGTTTTTCAAAGAAAGGAAAATTCGCCATGATTTATAGTGCAGAAGTACAGCATATGTGCTCCGTCGGTAAGGGCGCTTACCATGGCCCCGCTCCCATTCCCGAAGAGGGCAAGTGGGTTCAGGTCAAGGAAATTAAGGATGTCAGCGGTTTTACCCACGGCATCGGCTGGTGCGCTCCTCAGCAGGGCTGCTGCAAGCTGACCCTGAACGTCAAGGAGGGCATCATTGAAGAGGCTCTGGTTGAGACTCTGGGCTGCTCCGGCATGACCCACTCCGCCGCTATGGCTTCCGAGATCCTCATCGGTAAGACCCTCCTGGAGGCTCTGAACACCGACCTGGTCTGCGACGCCATCAACACCGCTATGCGTGAGTTCTTCCTGCAGATCGTTTACGGCCGCAGCCAGTCCGCTTTCAGCGAAGACGGTCTGGCAGTTGGCGCATCTCTGGAGGACCTGGGTAAGGG
>JAZNAK010000030.1:0-77692 GCA_045586485.1 Faecousia sp.
CCTCCGTCGGCGTTGTGGATAAGGGTCAGGGCGCAGGCACCGGCAACAACATCAACTCCACCACCGAAGAGATCAACCAGGTTGCTGCCAACATCCGTGAGATCATCCTGTCCCTGTAATTGGAGGACATGACCATGGAGAAAATCAGAGTTGCCGTCATCGGCTGCGGCTCTATCAGCGATATCTATATGAGCAACATCACCTCCGGTAAGTTCCAGATCCTGGAGCTGGTTGGCTGCTCTGACCTGTATCCCGCTGCCGCGCAGGCCAAGGCTGAGAAGTACGGCTGCAAGGCTATGACCACCGAGGAGATCTGCGCAGATCCCTCCATCGATATGGTCATCAACCTGACCATCCCCGCCGCTCACTATCCGGTTATTAAGCAGTGCCTGGAAGCCGGCAAGCACGTCTTCTCCGAGAAGATGATCGCTGTGGAGCTGTGGCAGGGCAAGGAGCTGGTGGAGCTGGCCAACGCCAAGGGCCTGTATCTGGGCGTCGCCCCCGATACCTTCCTGGGCGCCTCTGTCCAGACCGCCAAGTACATCGTGGAGCAGGGCCTCATCGGTAAGCCCGTCTCCGCCCACGCCGCTATCAGCCGCAACTACGGCATCTACGGCGAGTTCCTGACCCACCTGTGCAAGCGGGGCGGTGGTATCGGCTTCGATATGGGCGGCTACTACCTGACCGCTCTGGCTGCCATTCTGGGCCCTGTGAAGAATGTTTCCGCATTCACCTCTATTAACGATCCACACCGGGTCAACACCCGCATCGGCGCTCCCAACTACGGCAAGGAGTACGATCTGGAAGACGCCAATGTCATCACTGCCACACTGCAGTATGAAAACGGCGTGCTGGGCACTCTGCATATGAACTCCGACTGTATCCTGGACGAGACTTACTCTCTGGTGATCTACGGTACTGAGGGTATCCTGTACATGGGCAACCCCAATGAGTTCGGCAACCCCGTCTACATCCAGAAGACCCTCTCCGGCAAGGTGGAGTTCCCCCTGACCCACGGTTATGCCGAAAACTCCCGTGGCGTCGGCGCCGCTGAGATGGCCTGGTCCATCGTAAAGGGCCGCAAGAACCGCGCCTGCAAGGAGATGGCTTACCATGTCTTCGAGCTGATGCACGGCATTATGACCTCTGCCGAGACCGGCAAGATGGTCACCCTGGAGTCCACCTTCGAGACCCCCGCTGGTCTGCCCGCTGGTTATATGGGCGACGGCGGCTGGACCCGCAAGGAAGAAAGCGCTCTGGCATAAACAAAAAACAATCAGGTCTGAGGGCCGGTCTATGGCCGGCCCTCATTTCCATTCTTAAGGAGAACACCGTGAGCATCCAACAAAAAGCGCCTCGGGAAGAATACGAGGTTTTGGCCTACCCCAAGCTGAATCATGTCAGAGCCAGCATCGTCCACATCATCAACCGCAACACCCATGTCCACCGGGCGCTGGAATTGGGCCTGGTGCTGGAGGGAGATGCCCTCGTGCGGGTAGATGAGCGCACCTTCCGCGTTCAGAAGGGCTCTCTGTTTTTCTTCAACGCCAACGAACCCCATCAGATCCTGGCCTCTTCCCAGGCCGGCATCAAGGTTGCCTATTTGCAGGTAGCCAGTTCCTTCTGCAGCGAATACCTGTCCTGCTTCCGCAATCTGGAGCTGCTGGAAAATGACCTTACCGGTGTCTTGTCTGCTGAGCATCTGCGGGAGCTGATTGGCCTGATGGTCCAGGCCCTGACCGATTATATGGCGGAGGATTCCGATCTGTACGCCCTGCACTGCGTGTGCAGCATCTGCCAGCTGTACAGCCGGCTGCTCAGCCTGGTGCCCTACCGCCAGATGACCGAAGCCGCATACCTGGCCCGAAATAAGAAAATGGCCCGGCTCAGCCGGATTACTGAATATATCGACAACAATTACAGTGAAAAAATCACCCTGGAGCAGCTGGCCAAGCAGGAAAGTGTGACCACCACATACCTGTCCCACTTCATCCACGACAATCTCCACATGACCTTCCAGGAATATGTCAGCTCCGTGCGCTTTGAACGGGCGCTGAAGCTCCTGCGGGACACCTCCATGTGTATGACGGATGTGAGCGTGGTCAGCGGTTTTTCAGATGTGAAATATCTCTCCCGGATGCTGGAAGCCCATTTCGGCATGTCGGCGCAGGACTCCTGCCGTCAGCTCCGTCGGGAGACTCCTATTCCTCAGGCGGAGCAGGTGCAGACCTTTGCTTCCGAGGAGCTCGGCCGCAGCTGGCTGAGCGATTTCTGGCGCGCATACACCGCGTAAGCGGTTTTCCACTCAACTCAAAAGAAGAAAGGAATATGCTGTTATGAACAAAAAAGGCATCGCCGTAGCAGGCAACATGATCGTGGATCTGCTCTATCCCATCGCCGGCATTCCCAAGCCCGGTGAGCTGACCACCATCACCGAAGATGCATCCAGATCTATTGGCGGCTGCCTGTGCAACGACATCGTTGACCTGGCAAAGCTGGACCCCTCTCTTCCCCTTGTGGCCTTGGGCCGCACCGGCGATGACCCATCCGGCGCCTTCATCATGGAAAAGCTGAAGGCCCACGCCAACATCGATATGCAGCACGTGAAGATCACCGGCACTACCTCCTTCACCCTGGTTATGGCCGATGAGATCACCAAACAGCGCACCTTCTATCACTGCCGGGGCGGCAACGCAGGCTTCTGCGAGGAGGACATCCCCTGGGACAAGCTGGATGTGGATATGCTCCATATTGGCTACATCCTCCTGCTGGACACCCTGGACGAGGAGGACAGCGAGTACGGCACCAAGATGGCCCGACTCCTCCACAACGCCCAGGCCCGGGGCATCAAGACTTCCATCGATGTGGTGAGTGAGGCCGGCGACCGTTTCCGCCGTCTGGTATGCCCCGCTATGCGCTACACCGACTACTGCATCATCAATGAGGTAGAGGCCAGCGCCACCACCGGCGTGGAGCTGCGCACCGAAGACGGCAAGCTCCTGCGGGAGAACTTCCCCGCCGCTCTGAAGAAGATGAAAGAACTGGGCGTTTCCACCTGGGCCGTGATCCACTGTCCCGAGGTTGGCTACGGCCTGGATGAAAACGACAACCTGGTGGAAGTTCCCAGTCTGAAGCTGCCCGAGGGCTGGATCGCCGGCACCGTGGGCGCAGGCGATGCCTTCTGCTCCGGCGTCCTGTACGGTGCATGGAAGGGCATGGATCTGAAGTCCGCCATTGAACTGGGCACTGCTTCTGCCGCCTGCTCCCTGTCTGAAGCAGGCGCTACCGAGGGTATGCGCACCGCCGAGGAAGCTATGAAGGTCTACAACGACTTGCGATAAGAAAGAAGGTACAACTATGAATGCAGTAATGTATGGCGGCGGCAATATCGGCCGCGGCTTTATCGGCGCTCTGCTGAGCCAGTCCGGCTACCGGGTCACCTTCATCGATGTGGCTGAGCCTGTGGTGAAGCACTTGCAGGAAAAGGGCTGCTATCCCATCCGCTATGTAGAAAGCACCGGCTATGAAGATGTGCTGGTGGAAAATGTCACCGCCGTCAATGGCAACGATATGGAAGCAGCCTCTGATGTGATCGCAAACTGTGACATTATGGCCACCGCCGTGGGCGCCCGTATTTTGAAGTTCATCGTGCCCAACATCGTAGCCGGCCTGCGGAAGCGCTGGGCTATGGGCGACAAGCCTCTGAACATCATCGTCTGCGAGAACCTGATGGACGCCAACCTGGTTGTGGAAGGTATGATCAAGGAGCAGCTCACCGACGAGGAGAAGGCCAAGTTCAATGCCACCGTGGGTCTGGTGGAAGCCTCCATCGGCCGTATGGTCCCTGTCCAGACCGAGGAGATGAAGGACGGTGAGCCTATGCGTGTGTGTGTGGAGCGGTACGGCTTCCTGCCCACCGATAAGGCTGCTTTCAAGGGCGGCGTACCGGAGATCAAGAACATGGTCCCCTTCGAGCCCTTTGATTTCTACCTGAAGCGGAAGCTCTACATCCACAATATGGGTCACGCCACCTGCGCTTATCTGGGCGACCTGCTGGGTCTCGAGTACATTTACCAGTCCATCGATGTGGCAGATGTGCGGATCCTGGTGCAGAACGCCATGCTGGAAAGCGCCACAGCATTGTCCGCCAAGTACGGCGTGGAACTGGGCGGCATCGTGATGCACATCACGGATCTGCTCCACCGGTTTACCAATGCAGCCCTGAAGGATACCTGCGCCCGCGTGGGCGGCGACCCGGGCAGAAAGCTCAGCCCCGATGACCGTCTCATCGGCTCCTCCGCGCTGGCACTGGCCCAGGACATCACCCCCGCTTACATCGCAGTGGGCGCCGCCGCCGGCTTGCACCGCTACATCAAGGAAGCCGAAGGCATGGAGCAGGGCATTGCCGATGCCAAGAAGGTCCTGGCAGAGGTGTCCGGTCTGGACACCGACGGCGAGCTGGCCAGCTTGATCCTTTCCATGTACGAGAAGATCCTCGCCGGCGCTACTGTTGCCGACCTGCGCCGGGCAGCCGACGCCGCCAAGGCCGCAACCCTGAAGCCCATCGTTTAAGATCCGCATAATCCCGTCGCACACGATTTTCGGTTGGCAATATTGCCTACAAAACAGTAATTCAATTTGTATTAATTGTATAAATATTGTTTCTGAGCAAAATTGTCGGCTGTAAATCGCAAAATAAACTTGATTGCCGCTTCACATTATGGCATTATGGCGGTAGTCAGGAAACTATCCCTGAAACATCTATACATATTGAAAGGAAGAAATGATTATGGCAACTTTCCGTTTTACAGTTGGCCCTTGGAACGTCCATGAAGGCAACGAGACCTTTGGTCCCGGCAACCGTAAGAGCGTTCCCTTTGAGGAGAAGATCAAGAAGTTCGCAGAAATCGGCATCAACGGCATCCAGTTCCACGACGACGATGCAGTGCCCGATATGAACAACATGACCGAGAAGCAGATCGTTGATTATGCTAAGGACGTCAAGGCTGAGCTGGACAAGTACGGCCTGTTCGCAGAGTTCGTCGCTCCCCGTCTGTGGTTCGACAAGCGCACCAACGACGGCGGCTTCACCGCTTCCCTGAAGGAAGACCGTGACTTCGCTAAGTGGCGTGCAGAGCGCTCCTGCGACATCGCTAAGGCCCTGGGCACCAACAAGATCCAGCTGTGGCTGGCTCGTGAAGGCACCCTGTGCGCTGAGTCCAAGAGCCCCGTTGATATGACCAACAACCTGATCGACGCTTTCAACAAGATCCTGCAGTATCGTGAAGATGCTCTGATCCTGGTTGAGCCCAAGCCCAATGAGCCCGTCGACCGTTCCATCGCCGGTACCGCCGGCCACGCTCTGGCCATCGGCGCTCAGACCGTCGATCCCAGCCGTGTCGGTCTGTGCATCGAGACTGCTCACTCCGTCCTGGCAGGCCTGGATCCCGCCAACGACATGGGCTTCGCTCTGGCACTGAACAAGCTGTGGGGCGTTCACCTGAACGACCAGAACGGCATCCGCTACGACCAGGACAAGACCTTCGGTGTTGAGAACCTGCGTAATGCTTTCAACCAGGTCAAGGTTCTGTACGAGAACAACTTCGGCGACCGCGGCAACTTCGAGTGTGTCGGTCTGGACGTTAAGGCTCTGCGTACTCAGCCCGATGAGGACTGCTACCGTCACATCATCAACTCCAAGCGCATCTTCGAGCTGCTGCTGGAGAAGGTCAAGCGCTTCGACTACGAGTTCCAGGCTGCCTGCGTCAAGGAGCAGAACTTCGAGAAGCTGGAAATGTACGTCATGGAGCTGCTGATGGGCGTGGTGTAATTCACCGCATCTTAGCTGCATAACAAATCCAAAGGGACGGCTTTCGCCGTCCCTTTTTCCATAAGAGGTGTAGGCTATGGAATATTGCATCAAAAACGATCCCCAGCGCGGCCGCGTTTATTTTATGACTGACGGCAAGACCGAGGTGGGCGTGGCGCTGGACTTTGGCATCCGTGTCGTCCACCTGTCGGTGGCCGGTATGGAAAATCTCTACTACGCCCAGCCGGCAGACCTTTCTGACGGTTTCGGCACAAAAGACACCTGGAAGCTCCGGGGCGGTCACCGGATGTGGCTGGCGCCGGAAGGAGAATACTCCTATTACCCCGATGACGAGCCGGTTTCCTACAAGACACTGCCCGACGGAGTGATCGTGGAGCAGAAGGTCGATCCTGTGCAGAACATCGTCAAATCTTTGAAAATCACCTTCACGGAGGACGGCGCTGTGCGGCTGGATCACAGCTTCCGCAACGCCTCTGATGCGCCCATCACCGGCGCGTCCTGGGGCATCAACACCATGGACTGCGGCGGCACGGTGACCATCGGCTTTTCCGGCATGGGTGGCTTCAATCCCTCCCGCGCCATTTCCCTATGGGGCGCGACAAACCTCCACGACAGCCGCATTCACTTCACCACGGACGCCATTGTGGCCCATCACGCCCCGCTGCCGGACTATTTCAAAATGGGCGTCTACAGCCGGGAGGGAGAGGCCGTCTTCCAAAACAAAGGCCAGCAGTTAACCCTCACCTATGCCGCACCGCCCATGGATGCGCTGCCGGACGGCGGCTGCAATTTTGAGCTGTACATGGGAGAAAAGTTTATGGAGCTGGAAGTGCTGGGCATTCGCAAGGAGATCCTGCCCGGTGAGTCCGCCTGCCACACGGAACTGCTGAAACTGACCCGTCTGTAATGGCAAAAAGCGGGTATGCTAGAGAGAGAAAGGGGGCGCAGACCCATGTTCGAAGGCTTTTCTCCGGAAACCGTTGATTTTCTGTGGGGCATCCGGATGAACAATAACCGGGACTGGTTTCTGGACCATAAAAAAGATTATGTAAACCACCTATACGAGCCTATGAAGGCTCTGGGCAAGGACTTGTTCCACCCCTTCGCAGACAGGCCGGGAAATCTACTGAAGGTCAGCCGCATTTACCGTGACGCTCGCATGCACCACCCCTTGCCCTACAAAGAGAGCCTTTGGATCTGCATTCGCCAGGATGTGGAGTGGTGGGCGGAAAACCCATGCCTGTATTTTGAGATCCGGCCGGAGGGTGTCAGCTACGGCTTTATTTTCCTGCAGCCCCGGGTCAGCACATTGGAGGATATCCGTCGGGATATGGCTGCCAATCCCAAGGCCTTTTTGGATCTGATCCGGAAAACAGAAAAGGCCACCGGCGTACCGGTGACCGCAGAGGTTTATAAACGGCCCAAGGAAGCGCCCGTGCCGGAGCTTGCTCCCTACTTCGCCTGGCGAAAATACATCGCCTGCACAGTGGATGAGCCGGTGTCAGAGGCAATGTTCGGGCCGGAGCTGGGAAAGCGAGCCGGGGATTTTTTGGAAAAACTCATTCCTCTGTACGAGTACTTCAATCGTTTTCACACATAAAAGCAAAGAGTGCGTCTTACTGTAAGACGCACTCTTTTATTAGCAGCAAGCACCTCTGCAGCAGAACAGCTGCAAAAAATAGCACAGGCACAGGGACGCCACCGAGGAGCCGCCGTAGACATAGCCCCGATAGTTGCCGGCCTGCTGGCGGTAGGAAGCGGCGCCTCCCTCCATAGCAGCCAGAGTGTCCAGATACACCCGGTTGTCCGGCTCCATGGACACTGCCCGGCGGATATGCTCCATAGCCGTCACCTGATTGCCCAATCCGTTGTGGGCAAGGGCGGACAAATAGTACCACTGGGCATTGCGATCCCGGTCTTCTTCCAGGGCGTTCAGCGCCTCCCGGTATCGCCGGAAGCGGATGTACTGGTAGGCCGCCTGCCGGTACTGGCTGCCGGACGCGTTCTGCTCCCAGTCGGTTTGCCGGTAGCCGCCAAAGGGATCGTGACCGGCTTGGGCCTTTTCGGGATTTTTGATCTGCTCGTAGGCGGCATTCACCTGCTGCATCTTCTTCGCCGCCACCGGATCACCGGGGTTCAAATCCGGATGGTACTTTTTGGCCAATCGCCGGTATGCCCGTTTGATCTCGTCATCGGTGGCGTCCCGGCTGACACCCAATATCTTATAAGGATCTTCCATCATATCAGTTGCTCCTCAAACGCTTTCGGTAGCCTACCCAAACGCCGCTGTACAGTATGTTATCCAAAATCCCCTTGTCCTGCACCAACGGCAGGCGCTCATAATGCTCGGTGCAGCGGCTCATTTCCAGCACCAGGTACTGTTCCCACCGGGCGGAGTCCTCTATGCCCATCGCCAAAAAGGGGTTGTATTGCTTTTTCTTTTGGTCCCGGCGGAAATCCATGGCTGCATCTGCCAGGTAGATGTACCGCCCCAGAGCATCGCCCATTTGCCGCAGGGTCTGCTCCCACAGATCCTGCCGGTATACAAACAGTTCCCCCAGCAGCTGTCCAAAGCAGCCTGCCGGCAGGTCGGGGTTGGCGCAGTTTTCTTTTTCCAGCTGCCGCAGTTGGGCAAGGCATTCTTCCATCACTCGGCACTGGCGGGGATATCTGCGCCGGATCGCATCCATCTCCCGGGAGAAAACACCGGACATCACTTTGGCGGCAAGATGCCCTTCATCCTCGTAGTCATCCAAGGCGCTATAGTAGGCCAGCGCCACATTCATATCTGCGCAGTAGCGGATCACATCCGCATCCACCCAGGGGCGGGGTTTGATGGGGTGCAGACCGCAGGCGCGCTTGCCGGATAACTCCTCCGGCTCATAAAGGCTCAGCAGGAGCAACGCCAAAAAGGCCATATCATACCGCAGACCCAGCCGGGCGGCAGAAGATGTCTGCTCCCGAATAGCTCTGCAGATTCCGCAGTAGACAGCGTTGTACCGCTTTTTCTCCTCCGGACGCAGTTCCTCCACATTTGCAGCCACAAAACCGAACACGAAGCACCCCTCCTTTTTCTCAGTTTAACACCCGCTTGTGAACAGGGTGTAAATATTTCCTAATTTTTGCCTTTTTTCTGCGCCAGATAGTGATTCAGCGCGCCTCCGTAAAAGACGATGGACAGGCAAAAATACAGCCACAGCATAGACAGCGCCACCGCATACACCGAGCCGTACACATTGGCATAGCCGGAGAAGTTGACCACATAAATGGAGTAGAGGTCGGAAAACACCAGCCAGCCCACCGATGCCAGCAGCGCCCCGGGCAAACTCTCCCGGAAGGTATTGCGCCGGTTTGGCAGCGCCATAAACATCGCCGCAAACAGACCCGTCTGCAAAAGCAGCATCAGCAGGAAGCGGAAATCCACAACATCCCAAAGGAATTGCAGCAGGGTGAGGTTGGTCATAGGCAGCATTTGCAGCAGCGTGGTACCAAACACATTCAGCACCAGTGTGGCAAGGAGCATCAGCAGGAACAGGAAGGTGTAAAACACGCTGATCCCCCGGGTATAAAAATAGCCCCGGTCCTCCGGCACCTGATAAATGGCGTTCAGTCCCGTCAGCAGGCCGTAAACGCCCCGACTGGCTGACCAAAGACCGGTCAGCGCCGACAGGGATACCACCGCGCCGGAAGTGTTCCGGTAGGTGCTGGCGATCAATCGCTTGGCGGCCGGAAGCAGCGCCTCCGGCAGAAATCCGCCAACCAGATCCGTTAAGGTTTCTACCTGCAGCCCTGTGTACCGGAGCAGCGCCAGCACCAGCACCAGCAGGGGAAACACCGACAGCACGATAAAATATCCCGCGCCGGCGGCGTGGATACCGATCTTCTGCCGGGCAAAGTACCGCCAAAGGGCAATTGCTCCTTCTGTAAAGGATCGATTCGTGTTCTTATCCACCCGGCGGCCTCCTTTCTGCCATGAGATATATACAAAGGCCCACTACGACCATAGTGAGCCTTTGTGTCTTTATTCTGCGGAAATGAGATAATAATATACCGGCTGGCCGCCGCAAAGCAGATTAATGTCTGCGTCGGGGCAGATGTCAGCGAAGAGCTTTGCCGCCTTTTGAGCGTGCTTTTCCTGAATGTCTGCGCCGTAGTAAATGGTCACATACTCCTTGCCGCTGTCACGGACCTTCTCAGCCAGCGCCTTCAGCAGGACCTTGATATCCCGGCTGGTACCGAACAGGGAGCTGCCGAACATGGCCAGGTAGTCGCCTTCCTTGATATCGTGGCCGTCAAAATCGGAGTTGCGGGCGGCGTAGGTGATCTGCATGGTGTCCACCGTTGCCAGAGCTTCGGTCATGGCCTCCGTATTCTCCTCCACGCTGCCGTCGGGGTTGAAGCTCAGCATGGCAGTGACGCCCTGGGGCACAGTCTTGCTGGCAATGACCACGACCTTCTTGGGGGTCAGCGCCTCTACCTGCTGGGCAGCCATGATGATATTCTTGTTGTTGGGCAGAACGAATACGGTCTCAGCCGGCACTTTGTTTACTGCCTCCAGAATATCCTGGGTGCTGGGATTCATGGTCTGTCCGCCGGAGATAATGCCATCCACACCCAGGTCCTTGAACACCGTTGCAAGGCCCTCGCCGGCACACACGGACACAACGCCCAGCGCCTTTTCCGGCTCAGCGATCTTGGGAGATTTCTCCGCCTCGCTCATCACCTTTTCCGTGTGCTGCAGGCGCATATTTTCGATCTTCACCGTGACGAAAGAGCCATAGTCAATGGCTTCGTGCAGAGCCTTGCCGGGGTCGTTGGTGTGGACATGGACCTTAATGATCTCCTCGTCCTCTACCAGAACCAGGCTGTCGCCCAAACTGCTCAGAAACTCACGAAGCTTCTCCGGATCGTTGTGATTTTCCCGGGAGATGATGAACTCGGTGCAGTAGGTGAAGGTGATATCCTCGGTATCGAAATCAGAGAAGTCTGCCTGTTCGGCGGTCTCCTGTACGCCGCCCTCGGGGGCAATAATATCCTCGCCCCGCAGCGCGGCCAGCATTGCCTCCAGGGCAACCAGCCAGCCCTTGCCGCCTGCGTCCACCACGCCGGCCTTCTTCAGCACGGGGTTCTGGTTGACGGTGTTGGCCAGAGCGATCTTGGCTTCCTCGATAGCGGCCTGATGGACAAACTCGAAGTAGTTGTTTTCCGCGGCAGCTTCCAACGCCTTGCCGGCGGCCAGGCGGGCCACAGTCAGGATCGTGCCCTCAGCGGGCTTCATCACTGCCTTGTAGGCGGCGTCCACGCCCTCCTGGAGAGCATTGGCCCACAGAACACCGTCGCAGACCTCTGCGCCCTTCAGTTTCCGGGAGATGCCCCGCAGCAGCAGGGACAAAATAACACCGGAGTTGCCCCGGGCGCCCCGGAGCATTGCCTTCGCGGCAATATCCGCAGCCTTCTCCAGGGAGGGATCTTCCGCCTTCCGCAGGTCAGCTGCGGCGGCGTTGATGGTCATAGACATATTGGTGCCAGTATCGCCGTCCGGCACGGGGAACACATTCAGCTCATTGAGCTTCTGTTTATTGATCTCTATAGAGGCGGCCGCACTGATCATCAGTCTGCGAAAGTCGGCGCCTGTAATTGTCTGCCTCAATGGTACTTACCTCCGTAGTTTATCCAATGGTAATGGAATCGATATAGACATTCACCGCGCGGACTTCAGTGCCGGTGCACTTGGTGACCATATAGCGCACTTCTTCAATAATGGCGTTGCCAACGGCGGTCAGATTCACACCGTCGCCAACCATAACATGCAGATCGATGGAAATCGTGTCGTCCTCGTGGAACTCTATCTTGACGCCCTTGCCCATGGATTCTTTCCGCAGAAGGTGGTACACACCGTCGGATACGGAACGGGCAACCATACCCTTGACGCTCATGCAGTTGATCGCGGCAGTTCCGGCTATATCTGTGTATACGCCGGTGCTGACCACCACAGAACCGCTTTCATTGTCGTGTCGAATCATAAATTACCTCCTAATTCAAAACAAAAGGTGGATCTTCCCGGGAGCAAACCCCCGATCGGTCTGTTCAGACCATGCTCTCCTCCCAGCAATCGGGAGCAGTCAGGCCCATCATCTTCACCAGGGTGGGCGCCACGTTGGCAAGGCCGTAAGCGCCGTCTTTGATGTGCCAAACAGTGTCCTTATCGTAAATAATGAAGGGAACGGGGTTCAACGAGTGGGCAGTTCTCACGGAAGTCTTGCCCTTCTTGGTCTCGGTCATCTGATCGGCGTTGCCGTGGTCGGCAGTGATCAGTACGGTGTAGCCATAGCGGTCGGCCGCCTCCAGAATGGCCTTCAGACCATTGTCCACACACTCCATTGCGTAGACCACAGCTTCCATCACGCCGGTGTGACCAACCATATCGCCATTGGGGAAATTGCAGCGCAGGAACTGGAAAGCGCCGGAGGCCATCGCCTCCACCATCTTCTCGGTGATCTCCTTGCTCTTCATGGCAGGGGCCTGCTCGAAGGGGATCACAACGGAGGGGATCTCCTCATAGACCTCCAGGTCTTCGCAAACCTTGCCGGAGCGGTTGCCGTTCCAGAAATAGGTGACATGGCCGTACTTCTGGGTCTCGGAGACCGCATACTCGTGAATGCCGGCCTGGCAGAGGACCTCCGTCAGCGTGTTCTGGATGACGGGAGGCTGCACCAGATAGTTTTCGGGAATGTTCAGATCGCCGTCGTACTGGAGCATACCGGCAAACTTCACGCCGGTGTAGCCGGGACGGTCAAACTTGTCAAAGTCCTTCCGGTCGAAGGCCAGGGAGATCTCCTGGGCGCGGTCGCCACGGAAGTTAAAGAGGATCACAGAGTCGCCGTTTGCGATTCTGGCAACGGGTTCGCCGTTTCTTGCCACCACGAAGGCGGGCAGATCCTGGTCGATCACACCGGTCTCGGCCCGGTAGGTCTCAATGGCCTCGGCGGCGCTGGCAAACTGACGGCCAATGCCCTGCACATGGGTGCGCCAGCCGTTTTCCACCATTGCCCAGTTGGCCTCGTACCGGTCCATGGTCACCTGCATACGGCCGCCGCCGGAAGCGATGGCATAGTCACAGCCGTCGGTATTCAGCTCCCGCAGCACATCCTCCAGCATCTGCACATACTCCAGCGCAGAGGTGGCAGGCACATCACGGCCGTCCAGCAGAATGTGGCAGTAGGCCTTCTTAACACCGGCGGCGTGGGCAGCCTTCAGCAGGGAGATCAGGTGATGGATATTGGAGTGGACATTGCCGTCGGACAGCAGGCCCATAAAGTGCATCGCGTGGCCGGCCTTGGCGTTCTCCACCAGGTCGATCCAGGTGTTGGAAGCGAAGAGTTTGCCGTTTTCGATGGACTCGCCCACCAGTTTTGCGCCCTGGGAATAGACCTGGCCGCAGCCGAGAGCATTGTGGCCAACCTCGGAATTGCCCATATCCTCGTCAGAGGGCAGGCCGACAGCAGTGCCGTGGGCCTTCAGGTAAGTATGGGGGCAGGTGGCCAGCAGGGAGTCGAGAGTGGGGGTGTTGGCAACCGCAACAGCATCACCGCTGCCGCCGTCGCCCTTGCCTACGCCATCCATAATGACTAAAACGATGGGTTTATCCATAAAAAGAATCCTCCAGAATCTATATGTGCATAATTACGCATTGTATCGTTCGTACTATTTTACATCATTTTTGTCAAACTTACAACCCGTTTTTGAAAAATTACCGCTTTCTACGAAAAATACCCCCTTAAGGGGGGCAAAATTATTGATTATTCAAAGAAATCCCCGCTGGGATATTCTTGACGGGGTATTAAAAATATGCTACTATAACGGCACGCCCGTTGTGGTGGCCGCGAGATAGCGCGCTGCCGGTAGCAGTGTATCGTTAATTTAATAACATGCCGTTGTGGTGGCCGCGAGCCTGCGCGCTGCCGGGGGCAGATGCAGCGCAGGCGCAGCGTGTGCCGGGGTCGATAGGCGACGAAGGCGTTCCCGCTGAGGAGAATATCGGGCACCCCAAACGGGATTGGCAGACGCCGGCAACAGACCGTAAAATGATCAATTAAATAACACGCCGTTGTGGTGGAATAGGTAGACACAAGGGACTTAAAATCCCTCGGGGTAAAACCCGTACCGGTTCGATTCCGGTCAGCGGCACCAAGAAGAGGGATACCCCTACTGGGGTATCCCTCTTCTTAATGGCGCAGGAATCGCACCGGGGGGTGAGATTCCGGGGAGCGACCCGAGCGCCGCCAGAGGCGGATGCAGCGAGGGGAGCGAGTGGCCGCGGTCGAAAAAATCGAGGAAAAGCGTAAGCCCGATGATTTTTTCGGGCACCGCAACAGGACAGCGGCACCAAGAAGAGGGATACCCCTACTGGGGCATCCCTCTTCTTAATGGCGCAGGAATCGCACCTGTCTCAATGGAGCTTTCCGGGCAGCGGTATTTTATTTTTTGTTGCTTTTCGTCGGTGGGTTTGGTACAATAACCCCAAACTCCCCAGGGACAGCAACCCACCCGCATGGTAAATAATTCTTTTTGCCAACAGGCGAGGAACAAGAAAGAGAGGATGTCCCCTATGAAGTTGCGTCTGACAAAGCTGGAGAAAAGCTGGATCATGTACGACATCGCCAATTCGGCGTTCATCCTGCTGGTCTCCACCCTGCTTCCCATTTATTTTGACTATTTGGCCGCATCGGCCAACTTAAGCCAGTCCGACTACCTGGCCTACTGGGGGTATGCCGGCTCGGTAGCCACCATCCTGGTGGCGGTGATCGGCCCCATCTGCGGCACGCTGGCCGACCAGCGGGGCTTCAAAAAGCCTCTGTTTATACTGAGTATGGCGCTGGGCGTGGCCGGCTGTGCGGCCCTTGGCTTTGCCTGGGGCTGGCTGAGCTTCCTCGTCATCTTCGTGGTGGCGAAGGTCGGCTACTCCTCCAGCCTGGTGTTTTATGATTCCATGCTCCCGGAAATCACCACTCACAAGGAAATGGACCGGGTGTCCACCCTGGGATACGCGCTGGGCTACATCGGCTCTGTGATTCCCTTCGCCATCTGCCTTGTGGTGGTGCTGGGATACGAAGCCTTCGGCATTGATCAAATCACCGCGCTGATTTTGTCCTTTCTGATCACCGCTGTTTGGTGGCTGGTGTGCAGCCTGCCCCTGCTGAAGCGGTACCGTCAGAGCGCCTATCAGGAGCCTGCGGGCAATCCCATTGCCGCTACCTTCCGCCAGTTGGGCAGCTCCTTTAAGGAGGCAAAGAAGCACAAGCACATTTTCGTGTATCTGCTGGCCTTTTTCTTCTTCATTGACGGTGTGTACACCATTATCGACATGGCCACCGCCTACGGCAAGGCCTTGGGGCTGGACACCACGGGCCTGCTGCTGGCATTGCTGGTGACGCAGATCGTGGCCTTCCCCTGTTCCATCCTTTTCGGCCGGTTTTCCGCCAAGTACGACACCGGCGTGCTGCTGAAGATCTGCATCCTTTGCTACACCGGCATCGCATTGTTTGCTGTCTTCCTGGCTGTCCAGTGGCAATTTTGGATGCTGGCCGTGCTGGTTGGCATGTTCCAGGGCGGCATTCAGGCTCTCAGCCGTTCCTATCTGGGCAAGATCATTCCCCCGGAGCGCAGCGGCGAGTACTACGGTCTGATGGACATCTGTGGTAAGGGCGCTTCCTTTGTAGGCACGACTCTCATCGCAGTGGTCAGTCAGCTGACCGAAGGCATGCACTTTACCGTTTTCGGTCTGCCAGTGGCCAACACCGGCGTGGCAGTGGGCTCTATTGCCGCGCTGTTTGTGGTCGGCTTTGTGTTGTTCTGCTGGGCAGACAAACTGAACAAAGCCCGCGTTCCCGTATAACAAAAACCCCGCCTGACGGCGGGGTTTTTTATATGATTTCTTTCAGGCAGCGCAGCAGGTCTTCCGGCTTTTCGCAAAAATGGTCAGCGCCGCTTTCCTGTAGGCAGGCTTTATCCCGGAATCCCCACAAAACGCTCAAGCAGGGAACGCCGGTGTTTCGGGCGGTGATCACATCCACATCGCTGTCACCCACATACACGCACCGGTCCACGCCGATGGCGGCCATGGCCCGCAGGAGCATATCGGGAGCGGGCTTTTTCGGGCAGTCGTCCCGCTGACCAAGGGCGTAGATCCCGTCGCCAAAATAGGTCTTGCACAGGGGTTTGGTGTCCTTGTCCGGCTTGTTGGAGACCACCGCCACCGGATACTCCCGGCAGATCTCAGCCAGGGCCGGCAGGATGCCTTCATAGGGGCATGTCTTAATCTGGGCGTGGTCGGCATAATAGGCAAGGTAGGTTGCCAGCGCTTCATCCACGGATGGATCATTTTCTCCGCCGGGCAGGGAAAGACGCACCAGCTGCCGCGCCCCGTTGCCCACAAAGGCTCGTACCTCCTCCATAGTTCTCTCCGGCAAGCCGTAGAAGCGGAGGGTATAGTTCACCGCGTCAGTCAGATCGTCCAGGGTGTTCAGCAGCGTGCCGTCCAAATCAAAGAGGATTCCGGTCTTCATGGCCTTCACCTGTTCTTTCTCACGCGGATGTCCTCGCCCACGAAGGGGAGCAGCTGGAAGCTGCCCTCAAGGCGGGAGGCAATCTGGGGGGAGTAGCGCTTTCTGATCTCATCAATATTCAGATTGGTGGAGACGATCATCGGCTTACCTCTGAGCAGCCGGTCATTGACCAAAGAGTACAGAGCGGAAACCGTGAAGCTGCCGGTCATTTCCGTACCCAAATCGTCCACAATCAGCAAGTCGCAGTCATTCAGCTTGGCAACCGCTGCGGCGCTCTCATCATCCGGGTGGAAATGGTTCTTTTCCAGCTTATTGAACAGCTGCTGGGCGCTCTCATAGGCCACAGAATAACCCTTTTCCGCCACCTCCCGGGCAATACAGGCAGACAGGAATGTCTTGCCCAAGCCTGTGCCGCCGTTGAACAACAGATTGCCGGCATTGGGGGCAAAGGAAGATGCGTACTTCTTGCAGATATCCAGAATCCGGGTCATAATGGCCCGGGGACTTGCGCCATATTTGGGATCGAGCTGCTCGGGGTAGTATTCCAGCTTAAAGTCGCTGAAACTATTCTTGCCTGCGGACAGGAGGGACAGTTCTTTCATCTGCTCCTGCCGGCACAGCTCAAACAGGCAGGAACACATGGCGCTTCCTATGTAGCCGGTGCCGCCGCACTTGGGGCACACGGGGCCTTCGTCCAAATACTCTGCCGGGAATGCGGCGGCGATCAAAGCCTTCCGCTCGGATTGCAGGGCAAGGTTGGCCTGCTTCACCTGCTGCAAGGCCTCTGCTGCGTCCGCTCCCTTCAAAAAAGCCGCCTGGGCAGCCAGGACCATGGAGCTGCGCAGCTCCCGGTCAATCTCTTTCACCCGGGGGAGCGCCGTATATACTTCCTGCAGGCGGGCCTGCTTCCGGGATTCGTGGTCAGCCTTCCGGCTCTCCAGCTGCTGCCGGGCCCGGCGTATGACATCGCTACTATATGCCATCGGTCAATCCTCCTGTAAAACTCTTTGGAACGCGGACAGTTCCGCCTGACCCAGTTCGCCGGACGCGCCCTCAGGCATGGGTTTTCTGTCCCTGGACTTCACTTGCTCCAAGGTAAAGAGTCCGGCCTCCTGCCAACGGGTCAAAATCTTGTTCATATAGGCCCAGCTCAGGCCCCCTGTATTCAGGCAGGTGCGCTCATAGGCCAAGGCCAGCACCGCCTCGTCAAACCCCATTTCCAACCAGCTTCTGGCATACTTTTCCTCGCCGGGGGTCAGGGTCCTGCCCCGGATCTGCAGCAGATCCAGAAGCTTCGACAGCTGGCTGCGGCGCATATTCTGATTCTGGATAAAGGCCACGGCCTCCTCCATAGAATCGATACCCTGCTCCGCCCAGTAATAGGCCTCTTTTTCGATGGTGCGCAGGCTGGGATTGCGGAGATTGCCCTTGGCTCTGGCGCGCTCCTTGCAGTAGCACACCAGGAGGCTGATCACATCTCCGGGAAGACCCAAATAGCGGGTGAAACCCAACAGGATCTTCAGCTCCTCGGTGTTCAGAGTCCTGCCGAGCACCCTCTGCACCTCGGAATACAGAGCCTGGAAGCTGCGATCAGAGTCCATAGCGCCCAGCACATCCCGCTCGGAATACTGGGGCCGCTCGCCGGAGAAAACAGGCGCTTTCCGCTCCTGCGGCCAAAGGCCCAGCTGGCGCAGTGTGGCCGATGCGCAGGAGAGTCTGCTCTGGGACAGCTGCAGCTCCTGCCCGGCCTGGGCAAAGTCGTTGCCGGCGGTGATGTACAGGTACAGCAGCGCCGCGTCGGGATTCTTTGCGCAGAGCAGCTTATGGACATTGGCCTTATTCAGTTGCAGTTCGGTAGCGTTCATAGGCTGCTCCTTTCAAAATGTCAATTATAGTCATTATAACACGGGTTTTCTGCGGACACAACGACTGCAAAAGAAAGTTTTTTGAGAAAAAACAGGGCATTTTTTGGCGCATTACAAGATATTGTGGAGGTCTGTTTCCCACCCCACAAGAAACGGACGCATTCTGCAAAAGAATGCGTCCGCTGCCATTATTTGGTTTCTTCGCTGAGGGGTTTGACCTTCCGTTTGTAGATACGGGCAAAGAGAATCAAGGTGACTACCAGACTCACTACCTCTGCGATGGGGAAGGCCCACCAAACCATATTCACCTCGCCGGTCAGGCTCAGCAAATAGGCTGCCGGCAGCAGAGCGATCAGCTGGCGGCACAGGGAGGTGATGGTGGAATAGACACCGTCACCCAGGGCCGGGAAACTTGCGCCCAGCGCGATGCCAATGGCGGCGATAGGGAAATGAATGCTGACGATCTGCAAAGCGCTGTGCCCCAGATCCAGGAAGGTGGGCGACGGATCAAAGATCCCCAGCAGCTCGTCCGGGAAGACCTGGAAGATGGTAAGGCCCAGCAGCATGATCGTCATGGCCGTACAGACAGAGAGCTTTAAGATTTTCGTGATCCGTTTGGGATTCCGGGCGCCGTAATTAAAGGCGATGATGGAGATAGCCGCGTTGTTGATGCCGAACAGGGGCATCAGCACGAAGCTCTGGAGCTTGAAATAAATGCCGAAGACGCCGGCGGCGGTCTCGCCGTAGTCCTTGAAGCCCAGGAAAATCTGATTCATACCGAAGTTCATCACGGAGCCGATGGCCATCATCACAATGGACGGCACGCCCACTGCCATGATCTTGCCCACGATCTCCCGCCGGGGAAGCAGATACTTCAGCTTCAGTTTCACATCTTTGTTGACGGTCAGATTGAACACAAGGGCCATAATAGCCGCCACCCACTGTCCGATGACCGTGGCAACCGCTGCGCCGGCGATGCCCATGGGCGCAATACCCAAAGGCTCAAAGCCGAAGATGAAAACCGGGTCCAAAATGATGTTCAGCACAGCACCAAGGCCCTGGGTGAACAGGGTATACACCGTTCGGCCGGAGGCCTGGAGCAGTCGCTCCCCCAAAATCTCAACGAAAATGCCCAGGCAGAAGATGGAGCAGATGGAGATGTATGCCGTGCCGGCATCCACCGTGGCCTGCACCTGAGACTGCATATTGTAGTAGGGACGGGCGCCGAAAAAACCAAAGATCAAAAAGCACAGGGAGAAAACGACAGACAGGAAGAAGCCGTTGCCGGCGGCCTGGTTGGCCCGCTTCTGATTCCCTTCGCCCAAAGATTTGCTCAGCAGGGCATTCACGCCCACGCCTACACCGGTGGCAAAGCCGATCTGCAGATTCTGAATGGGGAAGGCCATGCCCAGGGCAGTGACGGCATTTTCCGATATTTTGGAGACATAGTAGCTGTCCACCACATTGTAGAACGCCTGAACAAGCATAGAGATCGCCAGGGGCGCAGCCATGGTGAGCAGCAGCTTTCCCACCGGCATTGTGCCCATTTTATTCTCCCTTAGGCTGGGAGCGGTCGCATTTGCCATATAAAAACCTCACATATTCGCAATTCACCCGTTATTATAGCGGATTATAGAGAAAAAGCAACAGAAAAATCTTCCGCTTTTCCTAAGAAAAGCGGAAGATCCCTTAACTTTCCATCTGTTTGCCCAAAAAGCCGGCGATGGTTTGGGTCAGCTTCTGATCGGCCTCGGTGGCGGGAGCGCTGTCGTCGCCCATCAGGAGCATTACGCAGCCCATCAAATCTCCCTGGCTGAGTATGGGAGAGGCTACGCCCAAATGGTATTTATCCGTGTTGTCAGTGGGGTGGACAAGAGGATCGCCGGGGTTGTAGCGATAGTGGGTGCGCTGCTCCATCAGACGCTCCAGCTCCGGAGAGTTGGGCTTGTCCATCAGCTCCCGCTTGGGCGCGCCGGACAGGGCGATGATGGTATCTCTGTCCGCCACAGCGGCGATCCTGCCGGTGTTGGCGCCGATGGACTCGCAGATCTGCACCGCAAAGTCCTGCAGATCGCTCATAGGGGAGTACTTGCGGAAAACCACGCCCCCATCCTTCTCCGTGTAGATCTCAAGAGGGTCGCCCTCGCGGATGCGGAGGGTTCTTCTGATTTCTTTGGGAATCACAATACGCCCAAGATCGTCAACGCGACGAACAATTCCTGTTGCCTTCATATTTCTTTCTCCTTTTTACAAATAACATCGTAGGGCGGGGGCTTGCTCCCGCCGTTTGGTGCGTTTTTGTATGCGGCGGGAGCAAGCCCCCGCCCTACAATAATTTTACAAATTACGCTGTTAGTATCTGTAAACAAACGGAGATTATACCGCAGGATTTACTTTTTGAAATTACAATGCTATAATAAACAAAAAGGTGGTGGGATTGTGGAAATAAAAAAGCATCCTTTTCAAATTTGCATAAATGAGGATGAAGAATTTGATGCCAACTCTTCAATTCACAAGAAATACGATTACATATACAACCCTAATGATTATACCAATGCTGATTATATCAAGACCTTTTCCATAATCATAAAATGTAGGGATAATAAAACCCGGATTGCCTTGGTGGGAGATTTACATTCTTCTGTTGAGGGATGTGCAATAATAGCAGGGAATCAACTGCTTGTTTTGCAAAACGACACCCTTTCGGTTATTGATATGGCAACAGGCCAGTTGCTCCGCTTTGTTGAAATAGAAACCTTCGGGTGCAATTTTTCCATTCATTCTATTGAAACAGGGTATATCATTTACGGAGAAATTGAAATCCTGAAGCTATCCTTTGACCTTAATGTGGAATGGCGATTTTCTGCAAGAGACATCTTTGTTTCAATACATAACAAGAACGCATTTGAGTTATGCGAAAACCATATAAACCTATACGATTTTTTAGACAATTATTATGAAATAGATTTTGATGGAAACTTGATATGTGATATACCAGCGGAGTGATATTCACTCCGCTGGTATTCTTTCCGCCACACTATGTATCGCCCAACAGAATCTGTCGATTGGTGTCAATGTTGTCAGCAGAGGATCGCCCTCACGGATGCGGAGGGTCCTTCTGATTTCCTTGGGAATCACAATACGCCCGAGGTCGTCAACACGACGAACAATTCCTGTTGCCTTCATATTTCTTTCTCCTTTTCTGCGGCGTACAAGGCCCCCTTGTGTAAAGGGGGCTGGCAGAAATCTTTGATTTCTGACTGGGGGATTGTCCTGTGTCGATACCTTACAATCCCTCCGTCACTTCGTGACACCTCCCTTTACACAAGGGAGGCTTTTGCGCCTACAATAATTTTACAAATTACGCTGTTAGTATCTGTAAACGCTCAAAGATTATACCGCAAGATTTACTTTTCATCTTTACTATGCTATGATTAAGGAAATCATATTGTTGAGAGAAAAATACACAATATAAACCCAATATGCTCAAGGTGCAAGGCAGGCTTTGCGGCGCCGAATAGCTGTTCCGGAAGAATCAAGCAAAGAAATAACCACCAAATCCTCTTTACAGAAAGGAAATCTATATGAACAAACCCATTATTGCTATCATGTATGACTTTGATAGAACCCTTTGTACTCGCGATATGCAGGAATATACCTTTATTCCCAGTGTTGGTATGCAGGCTGATGAGTTCTGGAACCGCACTGCAGTAGTAGCTGCGGAAGAGGTGATGGACTCCATCCTAACGTATATGTACTGCATGGTAGAAGCTGCTCGAGAGTCCGGAATCCCCCTGACCAGGGAATCCCTGGTGGAATGCGGGAAGGATATCGAGTATCATCCCGGCGTGGAAGGCTGGTTTGAGCGGATTAACCGCTATGCCGAGGAAGCAGGCGTTCAGGTGGAACATTATGTGCTGTCCTCCGGCCTTAAAGAAATCATTGATGGCACTTCTATCGCTAAGTACTTCAAGCGTATCTATGCCTGTGAGTTTCTTTATAAGGACGGCCAGGCCTACTGGCCTAAAATGGCTGTAAATTACACTAATAAGACCCAGTTTGTTTACCGGATCAACAAGGGTGTTCTGGACATCAATAACAATGCGGATCTGAATAACTCCCGCCCTGATTCCGAGAAACGGGTATTCTTTAGCAATATGATTTATATTGGTGACGGTCTGACAGATGTGCCTTGCATGAAGCTGGTGAAGCAATCCGGCGGTCATTCCATTGCAATTTACAAACCCGGACAGCACGATCAGGCACTGTCTCTTTTGAAGCACGACCGGGTGGACTTGATGTTCGAAGCGGATTACAATGAAGGCAGTGAACTGGACCGCGCCATGAGACTGCTTCTGAAAAATCTGGCTAGTTATAACAAGCTGAAGGCTCTGAACGAGCAGCAGAAAAAGAATTTGTAATATGCTAAGGCAAACACAATGCCTGAATGACAAAAGCGGAGCAGGTAATCCTGCTCCGCTTTTACTTCATTATTCTCCTGCCCGTCTGGCGGAATAATAAGTCTTGCAGAGCTGAGGGGGTGTGCCGCCCAAAAAAGGCCCCCCTTGCGCAAGGGAGGCTTTCGCCCTACAATAATTTTACAAATGACGCTGTTAGTATCTGTAAAAGGCAGGAGATGATACCCCAGCATTTACTTTTGCCTTAAAATGTGGTATATATAGGATATCTGTTTCAGCACAAGGAGAATGCTATGCTTTTTATCAGCGTGGAGGATTTTTTGACCCAGGTAAGCGCCATACCCCGCCTGAGCCGGGAGGAAGAAAAAAATCTCGCCCAACGCATGGCTGCCGGCGACAGCGCTGCCCGGGAAGCCCTTGTCCGCGGCTATCTTTTTATGGCGGCAGCCACCATTGGCCGCGCTCCCCAAAATATACGCACCCTGCGCACCGTATATGCCTGCATCGACGCCATCGAGAAAGGTGTGGACGGGTTTCATTTTCTGCAGGACGGCGAGACCTTTATGCACCATCTGAGCTGGCGGATGCGGCAATGTATTACCCGCTGCATCGCCGATCGGGCTTAACAACTTAAAACAGCGGAGTGAACAGTCACTCCGCTGTTTTTTTATTCCGGCTTATGGTTTGCGGAATAGTAGGTCTTGCCCGGCTGGGGCGGTGTGCCCTTGCGGCTGAGAAGCTCCGTCACTGTGAGGAACTCGTAATCGCCTGCAAGCATCTCCTCCATCGCCATGATCGCGCCCTCCACCGTGGGGCGGTAGAGATCGTGCATCAGAACGATCGCGCCGTCTCTGGCGTTCACAACATACCGGTATGTGGAATATGCATTCTGCGTCTTCCAGTCCAGTGTATCCACGCTCCACAGAATGTGGGGCAGGTCCACGCAGGACAGTACCCGCTGGTTGTAGCCGCCGCCGGGGGTGCGCCACAGGGTAAAGTGCTTTCCTGTCAATTCATACAGCGCCTGGTCGGACATGGCAAAATACTCTTTGATCTGCTGGGAGGTCAGTCCCGTTTGTATGGTGTGATCATAGGAGTGGTAGCCGATCTCATGGCCCTCCGCCGCCTGCCGTTTCACAATGTGGCTCAGCGGGTCGATCCGGTCGCCCAGTATAAAGAAGGTGACGGGGATATCGTTCTCCTTTAGGAAATCCAAAAGCTTCACCGTCTGGGAGCTGGGGCCGTCGTCGAAGGTGATCGCCACCTGGATCACATCGCAGACCTTCACCTGGCAGCTGGCGGACAGACCGCTGTATTTGCCGGTGGCGGTAATGGTGACCGTGCCGTAGGAGACACCGGTGACCGTGCCGTCATTGGAAACGGTGGCAATATCGGGATTTTCTGTGGTCCAGACAAACTCCTCTCCGCAATCGGCGGGATCTGCCCAGAGCTGAAGCGGCCGGCTGCAGCCCGGTTTGACTTTATAAAGCGCTCTGTCCATCTCCACATGGGTGACCGGAGGCATCACCGTCACAGACAGTTCCGCCTGGAAACCGTTGCTCAGCGCCGCTGTCACGGTGGCTTCGCCGAATCCCACGGCGGTGACCGTGCCGTTTTCCACCGTCACCACAGACCCATCGGAAGAAGACCAAAGCACTGTGTTGGAGGCCGGGTGATTCAAAGTTGGTGCAAGGGTCAAACTTTGGCCCTTGATCAGCTTACAGCCGTCCATACCCAGAGAAAGGGTCAGCGGCTCACTTAAGACTGTCACCATCTGCCGCCGGAGAATACTTCCGTCTTCTCCAAGGGCGTACACAAAGGCCGAGCCCTCCTGCTGGGCAGCGGTGATCAGGCCGCTATCGTCAATGGTAAGTAGCGAAGCATTGTCACTTATATAGCCGGATGCGCCCTCTGTTTGCCAAAGCACCGTTCCCTCCGGCTCCAAAATCAGAAGATCCCCGCCGGTATAGACCGTTTGGATGGTCTCCAGGCCCAACAGGTGAGCCTTGACCGTGAGAAAATCCGTGATCGTCAAGCTGCCGTCCCGGTTTAAGTCGCCGGCAGCAGCTTCCAGGGGCGTGATCTCCTGACCCAGAAGGGCAGCTTTCTGAATCAGCAGGTCAGAGATGGTGACCGCCCCGTCGCCGTTCAGGTCGCCCTTGACCACAGCGGTCAACGACAGTTCCTGTTCCCCGGCAAAGCAGCTGACCGTTGTTCCGGTGGCAACGGTCTCCCCTTGGGCGGTAGCGTCGCTGGGAACGCAGACATTCAGCAGCTTCTCCACCGGCGTGCCCGGCGCGATGCCGGTAATGTACCCCTGCTCCACGGAAAAATATTCAGTTAAGATCCCTTCCCGGGCGGCATCGTAGACCTCTGCGCCCTCCGCCTTTGCCGGCAGGCAAATCTGGGTCAGAATCAGAGCGATCAGCACAACAAAAGCCGATAATCTGAAATGTTTCCTCACTTGCAGGCTCCTTTGACTTGAAAACTGTCGAAAAAAATTGTATTATACTAGATATTATAGTATCAGCAAAGAAAAAATACAACCGAAACATAGCAGGAAGTGGAACAAAAATGAGAAAAGTTTTCAGTGTTTTTTTGGTGATCGCGGTGCTCTTTTCCGCCGCGGCTATGGTATCTGCCGCCGGAGGCGCCAGCTGGGGCGGACCGTCTGTGGTACGGGCGGGGGATACCATCACCTTGACCTTTTATGCCGGCGGCGGCATTTACGGCGGCTCCGGCTCGGTATCCTACGATCCCAATATTCTGACCCTGGAAGGGTACACCCAGCTCATCGGCGGTGACTGGGTACTGGAATGGGGCGGAAACAATTTTCTGTTTTACGACAACTCCCTTTCCAGTCCCATCAACGGCAGCAGCGCTATTTTTAAGGCTACCTTTACCGTCAACGCCTCTGCGCCTGTAGGCGTTTCCATCACCGTCAGCGCCACCGGCGTGACCCTCTCCGACGGAGACCAGGATATTGGCATCGGCACGGTTTCCTACAACGCTACCATCGCTGAGCCCCTCTCGGGCAACTGCGATCTTTCTTCCCTCACCCTTGGGGGCGTGAGCGTTTACCCCGCCTTTTCCCCCTCCGTCACCTATTACTCCGCGGCTGTGCCTTACGCCGTATCCGCCGTCAGCGTGGAGGCGGTAGCAGCCCATAGCGGGGCAACGGTGTCTGTCTACAACCCCCAGCTGACTGCCAACGCCACCACCACAGTGGAAATTACCGTCACCGCGGAAAACGGCGCGAAAAAAACCTACACAATCGGCATCTTCCGGGAACAGGACCCCAATTATGTACCCAGCAGCAACGCCGATCTGGAAAGTCTCTTTGTGGACGGTTTTTCACTGTCGCCTGCCTTCCAAAAGGATGTGACCCAGTACTACATTTGGCTTCCCTATGAGGCAGAGCAGATTGCTCTCTCTGCCGCCACAGAGGACAGCAAAGCCTCCTACACAGTGGGTCAGTGGGAGCAGCTCCCTGCCGGTGAGAGAACGGATATCCCCGTCACCGTTATGGCAGAGGACGGCACGCTGAAGGTTTACACCATCACCGTGTTCCGGGCGCCCTCTCACGACCGGGTGGAGGACTTCCTGTCCGGCAGTCCTGCCGAAACAGAGCCTACGGAGCCTGTTGAAACCGATCCTCCCGAGACCACCGCGCCGCGGCCCACGGAAACCCAGCCGGACACCCCTGCGCAACCCCCGGTCCAACGGGAGCTTCCGGCGTTTCTTCTGCCCGGCGGCATCGGCTTTGTGTTGGGCGCTGGCATTGCCGCATTGATTGCGGCGCTGTGCAGGAAGAAAAGAGACTCCATAGACCCGCTTCCTTAACTTATTTCACAGCGGAAGATATACTGGGTTTATCCACAAAAAGAAAAGAGGTTTGCTTTATGAAAAAGTTCCAATCTATCGTTGCAATTGTTGTGCTCTGCGCTATCTGCCTGGGCCTTTGCGCCTGCGGTATCAGCGAGGAAGAGGCTGTCGGCACCTGGGTCGGCTCCTATACCTACGAAGGCAATCAGTTCACATCTTCCTTTGTTCTGACTGACGAAGGAACTTATGTGAAAGTGACGATGAAGAACGGCGCTCTGAGTAGCACCGAAAACGGCACTTACGAGATCAAGGGCAACAAGGTCATTCTCCACAAGGACGGCAACACGGGCGTTTCCACCACCTACAAGTACAAAGGCGGCAACCTGGTAAATAACGACCACAAGTTCTCCAAGGTGGGCTGATATCTGATTCCTTCTTTCATCCACGAAAGAAAATGAACATCCCCAACAACACAACAACCCCCGGCGGAAACATCCGCCGGGGGCAATTTACTATTTATGCTCTGCCGTAGCGGTGGGTAATCTCACAGATCTTCTTTGTCAAATCGTCTGTAATAAAGCCCTTCTCGGCCCGCCAGGTCCAGTTATTGGAGGACAGTGTTCCGGGGAAGTTCATCCGGGCAAAACCGCCCAGCTCCAGGTAATCCTGCATCTGAATGATGCACAGCTTGCTCACAGAGGCCATACAACCCCGGATCATACCCCAAACCAGACCCTCTTCCGCATTCAGGCCAAGGTAAGCCTTTGCCATAGCCACATCCTCCGGGGCGGCCTCCTCAAACCACTGCTTTGCGGTGAGGTTGTCGTGAGTGCCGGTATAGCAGACGGAATTGACGGGGTAGGTATAGGGCAGGTAGTTTCCCTCCTCCCGGGAGTCAAAGGCAAACTGCATCACCTTCATGCCGGGATAGCCGGAATCCACCTGCAGCTTATGCACCTCATCCGTGACAAATCCCAGATCTTCCGCAATAAAAGCCAGATCCGGCACACCTGCCTGAATGGCCCGGATAAAGTCCATTCCGGGGCCCTTTTCCCAGGTGCCGCCGGCGGCGGTCAGATCCCGGGCGGGAACGGCCCAATAGCTCTCAAAGCCGCGGAAATGGTCCAGCCGGACCACATCGTACATCTGTGCGGCAGCGGACAGGCGGCGGATCCACCAGGCATAGCCGTTGTCCTTCATCTTCTTCCAGTCATACAGGGGATTCCCCCAAAGCTGACCGTCGCCGTTGAAGGAGTCCGGAGGGCAGCCTGCCACCATCTCCGGGCGGCCGCTGGCGTCCAGCCAGAACAGGTGGGGGTTGCTCCACACATCGGCAGAATCCAGGGGCACATAGATGGGAACATCACCGATGATCTTGATGCCTTTTTCGTGGGCGTAGCTCCGCAGGGCCTTCCACTGCTGGAAGAACTTGTACTGCAGGAAGAAGTGGAAACGGATGGAATCCGCCAGCTCCTGTCGGCAGCCGCGGATGCTCTCGGGAATCCGGAGCATCAAAGAAAGCGTCCAGTTCTGCCACGGCTCGCCGTGGAACTTTTCCTTCAGGCTCATAAAGAGGGCGTAATCCTCCAGCCAGTGGGCGTTTTCCGCCACAAAGGCGTCAAAATCCTCTTCGGGAGTGAAGCGCTCGTAGGCCTTATGCAGCAATTTGCTCCGGTGGTCGTACATGCGGCCGAAATCCACCCGGCCTTCGTCCTCCGTCCAGCAGATGGCGTCGATCTCCTCCTGCTTCAGCAGGCCCTCTGCCACCAGCGCATCCAAATCGATCAGATAATGGTTGCCGGCAAAGGTGGAAAAAGCCTGATAGGGAGAGTTGCCGTAGCCGGTGGGGCTCAGGGGCAGGATCTGCCAGTAGGACTGGCCTGCCTTGTGGAGGAAGTCCACAAAATCATAGGCGCACTTACCCACGCTGCCGATCCCGTAGGGATTGGGCAGGGAGGTGACGTGCATTAAAATACCGCTTTTTCGCATAGTTTACTCCTCATTCCTCCACACGCCGGGTACTCTCCCGCTGCTGGAGGGAATAGCCGATGGCCTCGTGGCAGGCTTTTCCGCCGTTTTTAATATGGTCGATCAGAATCTCCACGCTCCGGCGGGCCATCACCTCCGTAGCCTGGGCCACCGTAGACAGCTGGGGTACCAGGAACGAACCCAGGTTAAGCCCGTCAAAACCCATTACAGACACATCCTGGGGAACACGCAGACCGTTATTGTGAAGGGCGCGGATCGCGCCGATGGCCATCACATCCGCGATGGCAAACAGGGCGGTGAAGTGCCGACCTTCTGCGATGAGCTTTTGGGTGGCATTATAGCCGTCCTGATAGGAGAATCGGACGCCCTGATAATCCCGCGCTTCGTCGAAATCGATACCGCGATTCCGCAGCGCCTGCATACAGCCTTCATAGCGCAGGCGGCTGGTGTCAGAGGTCTCTCTGTCACCGCCTACGATGGCGAACTGCCGGTGTCCCAAAGCGATCAGGGAATCCACGGCGCAGCGGGCCGCCTGCCGGTCGTCGGTGTAGACGCTGGAGAGGTTGGCAAAGGGCAGGTCGGAGGCATCGTTGGATACCAGCACGCAGGGGATCTTGATCTTGTCAAAATCCGCCAGGAAGTGCCGGCTGTTGCCGCCTAAAAACAGCACGCCCAAAGGCTTCTTCTCCCTGCACAACTGCACAGCCCGCAGGACCTCGTTGCTATCCTCGTCCATATAGTCCACATAGAGAGGATACTCCGTCTGGGCCACCAGGTTTTGAATGGTTTCCACCATCTGGCCAAACATTTCGTTGGATGTACCCTTGACGATCACCAGAATGGAGGTGGCGTGCTGCTTCAGCTGCTTGGCATTGGAATTGATCTGAAAGCCGCTCTCTTCCACGGCCTGCCGGATCTCCTCCCGGGCCTTGGGGCTGACATTGGGCCGGTTGTTCAGCACGCGGGAAATGGTGGCCAAACTATAGCCGGTCTTTTCCGCCAGGTCCTTGATGGTCATAGGGTACACCTCCTTTTTGTTTCTGTACTTTTGCTCTTATCCCTTCACTGCGCCGGCTGCCACACCCTTGATGATGTATTTCTGGCAGGTCAGGTAGAAGGCGATCACGGGAATAATGCTCAGCAGGATCAGCGCCATGGTAGCGCCCAGATCCACCGTGCCATAGCTGCCCTTCAGGTACTGAATGTGAATGGGCAGGGTTCGGAACTCTGTGATGTCCAGGACCAGGTAGGGCAGCAGATAGTCATTCCACACCCACATCAGCTCCAGAATGCCCACAGATACCAGGGTGGGCTTCATCATAGGCAGCACCACTCTGAAGTAGGTGCGCATAGGACCGCAGCCATCGATGGATGCTGCTTCCTCAATATCCATGGGAATGCTCTTAACAAATCCCACAAACATGAACACAGCCAGGCCTGCGCCGAAGCCCAGGTAGATCACAGGAATGGTCCAGGGCGTATTCAGCTTCAGGGTGTCCGCAGTTTTGGCCAGGGTGAACATCACCATCTGGAAAGGAACCACCATGGAGAACACGCATAGGTAGTAGATCGTCCGGCACACAGGGGAATCCACCCGGGCGATATACCATGCCGCCATGGCGGTAAATACCAGGATCAAGCCGGTGGAGAGCACCGTGATCATCACGCTGTAAACCACGGACTTCCAGAAGGGATAGCCGCCAAAGGTCATGCCCTTGATGAAGTTATCCCAGCGGACAAAGGACTCGGCAGTGGGAAACGCAAAGGTCTCCGTCTTGACAAAGGTGTTGCCCTTAAAGGAGTTGATCACAACCATCAGAACCGGGAACACATAGACCAGGCTGATCACTGTAAACAGCACAGTCAGCAGCACTTTGCCGTAATTTCTTTTCTGAAAATCAGTCAGTTTCATTATGCTGCCTCCTCCTTACTCCGGGTGCCCCACAGCTGCAGCAGACCAAGTCCTGCCACCAGAACGAAGAACAGGACCGCCTTTGCCTGGGCAGTGCCGCGGGCATTGGTATTCTGGCCGTAGAAGGTGTTGTAAATGTTCAGCGCCAGCATTTCCGTCGTGTGGACAGAGCTGCCGTCGGGATTGATGATATACGGCTGACCGCCGGTCAACGCCAGGTTCTGGTCAAAGAGCTTGAAGCCGTTGGTCAGAGACAGGAAGGTGCAAATGGTGATGGACGGCATCACATTGGGGATGGTGACTCTGAACAGAGTCTGCCAGTTGCTGGCGCCGTCGATCTTTGCAGCCTCCAGCATATCCTCCGGCACCGCCTGCAAGCCGGCAATGTATATGATCATCATATAGCCCACCTGCTGCCAGCACATCAGAATGATCAATCCCCAGAAACCCCAGGTGGAGTTTGTCAGAATGGAGGTTCGATAGGCGGCAAGCAGACCGTCAAAGATCATGCTCCAAATATAGCCCAGCACGATGCCGCCAATGAGGTTGGGCATAAAGAACACCGTGCGGAACAGGTTTGCGCCCTTGATCTTCTGGGTCAGGGCATAGGCCACCGCAAAGGCGATCACATTGATCAGCACCAGAGAAACAATGGCATACATAGCGGTATAGCCGAAGGAGTAGCGGAAGCTCTCATCGGCAAAGGCCTTGAGGTAGTTATCAATGCCCACCCAAGTCCACTTGCTGGTGGTCTTAAACTTGGTAAAGGACAGGAACAGACCTTGCAGGAACGGCCAGACGAAGCCGATGCCAAAGGCCGCTACCACCGGCAGCAGAAAGACCGGGGCGCGCCGCTGAATCGGTCTGCGGATAATGGCGCTGCTGAATGCAGCATTACTTCTTTTATACTTCATTATTATCGCCTCTCCCATATACATATGGTTTCCACGGAAAACACCTCATGCGGAGCACTCCGTGATATTGAAAAACGGGGCGAGCGTATGCTCGCCCCGCTGCGTATAGAGGGTGATCTCAGATCAAATTAGCCGTTAGCAGCCTGATACTGGGTAGCCCAGCCAGCTACGAATGCGGTGACAACAGCTGCCCAGTTCTCGTCGGTGGGATCAGCGTTGTATGCGTTCAGAGCGGAAACTGCAGTAGCGCGGTATGCATCAACATTGGGCTGATAGTTGGTGACCCAAGGCATGGTGTAGTGACCAGCGTTTGCGTATGCGTTAGCATCGGCCAGGAAGGGGTTGGTGGACTCAACAGCGTTCTTGTAGGGCATAACGCCGAAGGTACCCACAGCGATTGCGGATGCCTCGGGATCGGTGACCAGCCACTTCATGAATGCCAGAGTAGCAGCGATGTCTTCCTCGGAAGCCTCGGAGTTAACTGCCCAGTAGTTCTCAGTACCGCAGTTCAGGCCGGCCTTCTCTTCGCCTTCCACGCCGCAGTAGTAGGGGATCATGGACAGGTTCTCAGCCTTCATGCCCTTGTCGGACAGGCCGGACCACTCCCAGTTGCCGTTGAAGTAGAACAGAGCTTCGCCGTTAGCGAACTCAGCAGCTGCATCGAAGCCGCCGTTTGCCAGGTCAGCGCGGTTGGTAGCGGAGTTAACAACCATCAGATCGTACAGGTTTCTGTAGTTGTCCATGTAGGTGCCCTTGATGGAGGCGGGGCAGGAAGCCCATGCTGCGGGATCATCAACGGACTCGTAGTAGTAAGCCAGGTTGATCAGGTGGCCGGTGAAACGCCAGCTGGAAGAGCCGTCCATGCCAGCAGAGGTGAATGCGTCGAAGCCCAGCTCAGCAGCGCGAGCGTGAACGTCCTCAGCAACTTCCTTCAGGGTAGCGAAATTGGTGATGTAGTCTTCAGCGTAGCCAGCCTTAACCAGCAGTTCCTTGTTGACGATGATGCCGTAGCACTCGTAGCAGTAGCCGATGGAGCACAGCTTGCCATCAGCATCGTACAGCATGTAAGCGTCGGTGTTCAGCTCGTCGACGATCTCAGTGCCGGTCAGGTCCAGGCAGTAGTCGCCCCAGTTCTCAACGGCGGCAGCGTTGCCAACCACGAACATGGTGGGAGCGTCGGACTTGTCCATCTGAGCGGTCAGAGTCTCGTTGTAGGTGCCGGAAGCAGCGGTGACGACCTTGACAGGAACGCCGGTCTTCTGGGTGTACAGAGCAGCAACCTGCTGCAGAGCCTCATCGGACTCGGGCTTGAAGTTCAGCCAGTAGACGGAACCCTTAGCCTCGGGCTTGCCCTCAGTGGCGTCGTTGCCATTTGTTGCGTCGTTGCCCTTGGTCTCATCGGGGGTGTTGGTGGTGCCGCAAGCGGCCAGACCCAGGACCAGAACCAGAGCCAACAGCAATGCAATCAGCTTTTTCATTGTGTGTCCTCCTAAAAAAATAATATGGATAAAATAATATATGCTCACGGCATATGCCGAAAAAGCCGGAATCAGCGGTTATCCGGGGGAATAACCGGGTTTAATGAAAACGATTTCATATTCACCTACACAACTATATAGCATTTGCGAAAAAAAAGCAACAACTAAATGCTTATTTTTGATAGAATCTCCATTTTTTACAGTTGCACGGCCCTTTTTTTGTGCATATTTTTAGGCATCATAATTGGAAACGATTTCATATTTCTTGAAAACAGTCGGTTTTTGTTGCTGCCGCTGCGCTGAAAGAGGGCGTCTTAGTTATACTTTAATGAATCTGCGCCCCCCGCAGACCGGTTTGAAACAAAATAAAATGTTGCTTTTTTCTGCTAACAGAGGTAAAATTGTCCTATCAATCAGGAGGTTTTTCTTATGTCACCGGTTATTTCTTTAATTGGTATTATCCTGGGCTTGGTAGTGCTGATCGTTTTGGCATACAAGGGTCACTCCATTGTATGGGTCGCACCCTTCTGCGCGATCCTCGTTGCCCTTCTCAGCGGCTTTGACCTGCTGAAGGCCTACCTTGAAGACTACATTGGCGGCACTGCAGCCTATGTGGTGTCCTGGTTCCCGGCCTTTTTCCTGGGCGCTGTGTATGGCAAGATCATGGATCTGACCGGCTCTGCCCGGTCCTTGGCCAACAAGCTGATCTCCTTTATCGGCTCTAAGTACGCTGTGCTGGCTGTGGTCCTGCCCTGTCTGCTGATGACCTACGGCGGCATCTCCCTGTTCGTCGTTGTCTTCGTGGTGTATCCCATGGGCTACGCCATCTATCGGGAGGCAGATCTGCCCCGGACCCTTCTGCCCGGCGCCATCGCCTTCGGCGCCTTCGGTATCACCATGACCTGTATCCCCGGCACGCCCCAGATCCAGAATATCATCCCCACCGAGTATTACGGCACCACCGCTGCCGCAGCTCCCCTGATGGGCATCATCGGCGCGCTGCTGATCGCCGTCCCCGGCTACATATATCTGGAAACCCGTGCCAGAAATGCCCGGAAGAAGGGGCTGCACTTTGTGGAAGATCCCAAGTATAAAGGCAGCACCGAAGAGATCGCCCAGCCCAAGTGGCACTGGCTCAGCGGCCTTGTGCCTCTGCTGGTGGTAGTGCTGATGCTGAATGTCCTGCCCGGCATTCTGAAAAAGCACAATCTTGCCGACTGGAGCTCCAGCCAGGCAATCGTGGTAGCGCTGCTGGGCGGCATCGTGGTGGCCTGCCTGATGAATGTCCATCAGCTGAAAAAGATCCTGCCCGCCGTCAACGAGGGCGCCAACGGCTCTCTGACCGCCATTATGAACACCGCCTGCGCCGTGGGCTTCGGCTCTGTGGTCAAGCTGGTTCCCGGCTTTGCCCTGCTGAAGAACGCCATGCTGAATATGCCCGGCTCCATCCTCTTCTCCGAGGCAGTAGCCGTGAATGTCCTGGCCGGCGCCACCGGCTCCGCTTCCGGCGGTATGTCCATCGCTCTGGAGGCCCTTGGCCCCCAGTACCTGGAAAAGGCCGCTCAGATTGGAATGAATCCCGAGCTTCTTCACCGGATCGCGTCCATCGCCTCCGGCGGTCTGGACACCCTGCCCCACAACGGCGCGGTGCTGACCCTGCTGGCGGTGTCCAACTGCAAACACAAAGAGTCCTACATGGACATCTGTGTCACCTCCTGCATCATCCCGGTGGTGGTATCCCTGCTGCTGTCCTTCGTATGGGGACTGTTCATTTAATAAATGCAAAAATAAAAGGAACGGCTCAAATAGCCGTTCCTTTTTTGTGTTGATGAAAATTATTCCTCGGTCTTCTTGGGCAGAGGCGCAAATACGAAAACGGAGTACACAGCGGAGATCAGCATTCTCCAGGTGGAGAGGCTCATGATCTGCGCGCCGAAGATGGTGAAGAACATCTTGAAGGTGAGCATGCCCTTGGGGAAGTCCACGACCACACCGATGGTCTTGATCAGAGGCAGCAGGATCAGCAGAACGCCCATAATGGCCACGAACACGATCAGCACCACATTGTTGTACTTGCCGGCGACATCGGCGGAAATGTCCTCACCCTTGGCGAAGACATGGAACTTGAAGCCGCCCAGAGTGCAGATGTAAGCAAAGATGGCAAACACGGTGTACAGAACATTCAGGAACACCGTGAAGAAGGCCAGCATTGCGTATGCGCTGAACACAAAGCTCCAGGACAGGAAATAGACGATGAATTGGGTGGCGTGCTTCAGTTCCTTACCCTCATTGCGCAGCAGCTCGTGGAGCTTCAGCGTGGGGGCGGATACCACGGAGAACAGGTAGCCGAAGATATACAGGGCTACGGCAAGCATCAGCGCAATCAGAGCAAAGGGCAGCATAAAGACGCCGGTGACGATGGCAAAGGCCAGAGGCATCGCCTTATACTTCTTCAGCTTCTGCGCTTCCTTGATGACAGCGGTCACGCCTTGCAGGTAGTTTGCAGAGAAATCCATAGACAAATCCTCCTTTTAATTTAGCAGTTGCTCTGCTTGCGTTCCATTATACGACGAAATCTACCATTTTTCAAGTTTTGCGAAAAACAACAAAGGGAACGGTCGAAACCGTTCCCTTTGTTTCATTTTCCTCAGAAGCAGCGCTTCAGCTTACACTTCCAACCGCGGTCGTGGGGAGCATCATAATCCACTGTATATAAAGTGCCACCAGTAGGGCCAGATCACTTCCGAGGCGCTTCCTGTGGTGGACCAGATGCAGCGCCAGGTGGTTTCCTCCCAGCGATCGTTCACTTTCTCGAAAGACAGAACATGAGCCATTGTTTTCCCGGTTTCAATATAGTAAACCTCTGCCCTTCGGCCGTCACAATTCAAAACTTTGAAGCTTTCCATTTCACCCAGCATGGAATTGTCCCGGTAAGCAACTTCAAAATCAGCGTAATATTTGTTTGTCAGAATCTCACATTTGATCAGGGCGATGCTTTGAAAGAGCACAAAAACCGCCAGAAAAATGAGCAGAACAACGAGTTTGCGTCGTTTCATATTCAAGCCTCCTTCTGAACAAGCACAGATCGTATCATACGCAAATAAGGCGGGAGCAAGCCCCCGCCCTACATTTGGATTTCTTACTTGAAGCAACGCTTCCGGTTTGCTCTTTACGGGTGGAGTTCATCCCAACCCTGGAAAACGTTGTTCCTTGGGCCTTCCCGCAGGATCACCCTGGGGGTGGGCAGCACCACCGTGGCGTTGTCGGGAATGTCACTTGTGACCACGCAATTTGCGCCGATGCGGACATTGTTGCCGATGCGAATACCACCGATGATCTTGGCGCCTGCGCCGATATACACATTGTCTCCGATCACCGGCGCGCCAGGATGCTTGGTGTCGGAGAGGGTGTTGGAGCCGATGGTCACTTGCTGAAATATGGTACAGTTGGCACCGATCTTTGCGCCGCAGGAAATGAAAATCCCGAAGAATCCGTGAGGGAATCTAATATTCTGCCCGATCTGTGCCTCCAGGGGAATGTCGGCACCGGCGCGCTGCAGGGCTTTCGTGTACAGATGCGTTGCCCACAGGCGGGAGATCTTCCCCAAAGCTTTGGGCTGGGAAGAAGTTAACTTCTTCCGCAGCCGCCAGCAATAATTTACATCGTCAGATCGGCGGAACCACCGATAGATCCTTTTGACCATGGCTTAAGGATTACTTAAAATAACGCTTCAGCAGGCCTTCCAGAGCCTTGCCGTGACGGGCCTCGTCCCGAGCCATCTCGTGGACGGTGTCGTGGATGGCGTCCAGACCGTTGGCCTTGGCGACCTTCGCCAGGTCGAACTTGCCGGAGGTAGCGCCGTACTCGCAGTCAACGCGCCATGCCAGATTCTGCTTGGTGGTGGCCTTCATATTGGGCTCCAGGTCCTCGCCCAGCAGCTCTGCGAACTTGGAAGCGTGCTCAGCCTCTTCATAGGCTGCCTTCTCCCAGTACAGGCCGATCTCGGGGTAGCCTTCGCGATGAGCGATACGGGCCATGCACAGGTACATACCCACCTCAGCGCACTCGCCGTTGAAGTTGGCCATCAGCTGCTCGAAGATGAACTTCTTGTCTTCCTCGGAGATGTCGGGGTTGTTCTTCACGGTCTTGCCGTAAACGCCGTACTCGTGCTCAGCGGCCAGCTTGCCCTCTTCCAGGACCTTGAACTTCTCGCCGGAGACCTTACATACGGGGCATACAAAACCAGCGGGCATAGCCTCTGCTTCGTGAACATAACCGCAAACGGGGCATACAAACTTCTTCATGATTTTTCCTCCAATTATTTTTTATAGTAATTTATTTTTTTGTTTTATGGGTGATCCCACCCGGATTTACTTATTCTTCAATTTCCTTGAACTGGTCGGGGCCGACGCCGCACAGGGGGCACTCGTAATCTTCGGGCAGCTCGTCACCCTCGTAAATGAAATCGCAAACTTCACAGATAAACTTCTTCATAAAAGACACTCCTTAATTTTGATTATTTTTTACGGAACATTGCTGGCACTGACCTACAAAGGTCAGCTGGCACATATTGATGTGACCGCCGGTTTGCTTGGTCACCTCTTGGTTTAATTCCTCAGGCACAGCGATCTTTGGCAGATCCGCCACACTGGCACAGTCCGTACAGATGAAATGAACATGGGGCTCGGTATTTCCGTCAAACCGCTCCACTCCGTTGACCGTTCCCAGGCTGGTGGCCTCGCCCCGCTCCTTGAACATGGACAAGTTCCGGTACACAGTACCAAGGGACAGATCCGGGATCTCCAGTTTCAGGTGGTTGTAAACCATTTCTGCGGAGGGGTGTGTGTCTGTTTCCCGCAAGTAAGCCAAGATCGCATTCCGTTTGCGGAATTGCTTGGTGGATATTTCCATATCCGTCCTCCTTCCTAAACAAGAACGTTTCTTATTTACATCTGCAGTATAGCATACCATTTTCTATTTGTCAATAGGAATTATTCTTATTTTTAAAAAATTATTTTATTGCTTTTGAAACAGAGTATGTATATAATTAATGTATATTGCGAAAAGGAGTTTTCTACTGTGGATCATATGCACTGCGCGTATCGGGGATGTCTGTTGGGAATGGCTGTCGGCGATGCTATGGGTCATAGCATTGACGGCAAGTCCTGGGCAGAGATCTGCGCCGATTACGGCCCCAGCGGACTGCTGGGCTACGACCTGCAAGCAGAAGAATATGCCCAGGTGACCTCCCACACCCAAATTGCCGCCTATCTGTGCAACGGCCTGCTTTTGAGCATCTCCCGCAGCAAGGGAGAGCATTTACGCTACGGCAAGCTGGCGCTGAAGGAATGGACCCGCAGCCAGCAATTCTATCGGGATCCGGAGGAGAGCTACTGCTGGATCGCCAAGCTGCCCCAGTTCCGCCGCCGCCACTGCCGGGATGCCCGGATGCTGGACACTCTGCGGCTGGAAAGCTTCGGCACTATGGACGCGCCCCAAAATGACTTTAACACCCCCGGCAGCATAACCGCCGCCGTGGCCGCAGGTCTGTTCTACCAGCCCAAGCGGATCGCGCCGGAGCAGGTGGGTACGCTGGCAGGAAACTTAATGGCTCTGACCCACGGAAATCCGGAAACCTTCCTCTCCGGTGTGGTGCTCTCTTATGCCATCGCCGGCATTCTCCACGAGCCGGAGCAAGAACTTGCGGATCAATTTTTGCAGGCCATCGCGGTGATGGACGGTCAATTCCGCCACCGTTTTCCTCAGGCCGGCGAACTGGCCCAAAAACTGCGCCTGGCTATTGACCTTGCTCAGAGTGAAACCGTCTCTCCCCAGGAGGGCATGGAGCAACTGGTGTGTATGGATGCCGCCCAGTGCCTGGCGGGGGCAATGTTTGCCTGCCTGGTCAGTCCCGAGGATTTTGACACCGCCATCATCACCGCCGTGAATCACTCCGGCCTCAGCGCCGCGGTGGGCGCCATCACCGGCGCAATTTTGGGGGCAAAGCTGGGGGAATACGCCTTGCCGGAGTTCTACCTGGAATCTTTGGAATGTGTAGCCGCCCTGGAACTTTTGGCGGAGGATATGCTCTGCGCCACCCCGGCCATCGGTATTTTTGATGACAGCTGGGATCACAAATATGTCCAGGGAATCCCGCCGGAAGGCCTTGTTTAGGTGTGTAATTGGGTGAAAATCGGGAAAAATGTTGAAAAAAACTGCGTTTTTCTTATGAAACCCTCTTGCATAACGGTCAAAACGGTGGTATAATACCTACGAAAGTAAGATTGACGTTTGGAAAGAGAGGGGTTTGCCCCTCTCTTTTTTGAGTACTTTTTGAAAGGACGGTAAGGTCTTGAAAATTACAGATCAAGTCACCCAATTCTCTCAGCCCATCGTGGAAGAGGCCGGCTGCAAACTTTGGGATGTGGAATATGTCCGGGAGGGCGCTGAGCGCTTCCTGCGGATCTACATCGACAAAGACGGCGGTGTGGACATCTCCGATTGCGAGAAGATCCATCGCCTCATCGATCCCATTTTGGATGAAAAAGACCCCATTGCCGAGAGCTATCACTTTGAAGTCTGCTCCGCCGGCATCGAACGGGCGCTAAAAAGACCCGGCGATTTCCTGCAGTTCATGAACTCTCCCGTGCTGGTGAAGCTCTATCGCCCCAGAAACGGTCTGAAGGAGATCGGCGGCGTTCTCCGTGGCTACGAAGACGGAAAAGTCACTGTGGAGGCCGGCAAGGAAACCATCACTTTTGAAAAATCTGAAGTCGCACTGGTGCGGCTGCGTGTGGAACTATAATAGGAGGAACAAAAAATGGCAAGAAATACCAGAGCCAAAAAGACAGAAGCTCCCCAGGTGGATATCGGCGCAGAGATCTTCGCGAGCCTGCGGGATTTGGAAAAGCTGAAGGGCATTCCCGTCACCTATATGGTGGACCGGCTGAAGCAGGCCCTCACCAACGCCTACCGGAAGGACCGGGAGGATCACAGAGATATCCCCGCCGAAAATGTGGTGGTTGATCTCAGCGAAAACGGCCTTTCCATGCACCTGGTAAAGACCGCTGTGGAAGAAGTGGAGGACTCCGCTGTGGAGATCCACATCGACGCCGCCCGCCACCTGAATCCCGATGTGCAGGTAGGCGAGTCTGTCATCATTCCCGTTGACATTCAGAAGTTCGGCCGCATCGCCGCCCAGACTGCCAAGCAGGTGGTCATTCAGGGCATCCGCGAGGCTGAGCGAGGCGCCATTTACGAGAGCTACTCCTCCAAGTCCCAGGAGCTGCTCACCGGCACTGTCCTGCGGGTGGATCCCACTGGCAATATCTTCGTGCAGATCGGTCAGGGCAGCGAGCAGAGCGACGCTGTGCTGCGCACCAGCGAGCAGATCCCCGGTGAAGTCTACGAGCCCGGCGATCTGATCCGTGTGTACGTACTGGAAGTCCACAAGGCCACCCGCGGCCCGCTGGTCCACGTCTCCCGCACCCACCCCAATGTGGTGCGCCGCCTCTTTGAGCTGGAGACGCCCGAGATCGCAGACGGTCAGGTGGAGATCCGCAACATCGCCCGCGAGGCCGGCTCCCGCAGCAAGATCGCTGTCCGGGCCGCTATGGAAAATGTAGATCCCGTAGGCGCTTGCGTCGGCCCCAGAGGCGGCCGTGTGGGCGCAGTTGTGGACGAGCTGAACGGTGAGAAGATCGACATCGTGGTCTGGAGCGAAGACCCCTGCGAGTATGTGAAGGCCGCCCTGAGCCCCGCCGATGTGGTGAGCGTAGAGATGGATCCTTCCAACCCCAAGGCCTGCCGCGTGATCGTGCCCGACGATCAGCTGTGCCTTGCCATCGGCAAGGAGGGTCAGAACGCCCGTCTGGCTGCCCGTCTTACCGGATTGAAGATCGACATCAAGCCTGCCAGCGCTGTGCAGGAATAAACCTTTGTTAGGAGGGAATCACAATGCAGAAAAAGATTCCTCAAAGACAATGTATGGGCTGCCGGGAACGGATGGCCAAGCGGGATTTGATCCGGGTCGTCCGGGGCACTGACGGCACCGTCAGTCTGGACTTCAGCGGCAAGCTCAACGGCCGGGGCGCTTACATCTGCCCCAAGGCAGATTGCCTCGCCAAAGCCCGGAAAGCAAAATCCCTGGAGCGCAGCCTGGATGTCCCCATCCCCCAGGATGTCTATGACCGCCTGGAAAAGGAAATGGAGGCAGGTCTGGGTGGAAAGTAAAGCATTGAATTACCTGGCGCTGGCAAGAAAGGCCAGCCGCGTCGAACTGGGCGAAGAGCCTGTGGGCGCCGCCGCCCGGGGTCAGAAGGCCCGGCTGATCATCGTGGCTAGCGACGCCACGGACCATACCTGGCGCAGAGCGCTGAGCTTTGTGGCAGAAACAGAACAGATTTGTTTGAAAGTTCCCTTCTCCAAGGACCAGTTGGGGCAGGCCGTTGGCCGCACCGCACTGGCTCTGGCCGCATTTACCGACCCTGCGCTGGCCCTGGGTTTCGTGAAAGCCCTGGATCAGCCGGACCGCTACAAGGCCGAACTGGCAGAACTGGACAAGCGCTCCAAGCGCATCCGCCAGCGCCAGCAGGAGGCCAAGGCCCATCAGCGCAACAAGGCTGCGGGCTATAAGGGCAAGGCCAAGAAGGAACATTGATTTTGGAGGTGCGTTTCGTATATGAGTTTAGTGAAGTATCGTTTGAAAGAGGTCGCCACCGATTTTGGCATGACCCCTAAGGATATTGCTGAGGTGATGGGCAAGTTTTTTGAACGGCCCAAGTCCAACACCCAGGTTTTGACAGAAGATGAGCTGAATGTGATCTTCGACTACATCACCATGACCCACCAGATCGACTCTCTGGAGGTGGTGTTTGCCGTACAGCCCAAGCCCCAGGAAAAGAAGCCCGAGGAAGCCGCTCCCAAGCAGGAGGCAAAAGCAGATGCCGCTCCCCAGCAGAGCAAGACCGCTGCTCCCCAGCAGGCCAAGGCCGACAAGCCCCAGAAACCTGCCGAGCCGGAGCGCAAGCGTGAGCGCCGGGTGGTGGACACCTCTGCGGTGCAGGTGAACTCTGCCCGTTTCGACGACCGGGTGGACGATCTGGTCTCCGAGCGGGTACAGAACTACCAGGGCGGCAAGCAGCGCTTTGGTAAGAAGGGTCAACAGCAGCAGCACAAGAAGGACAACAAGTTCAGCAAGGGCAACAAGTCCAAGAACGAGGAGCAGGAGAAGATGCGCCGCCTCCAGATGGAAGTGGCCCGCAAGGCTCCTGTCACCGTAAAGATCCCCGATGAGATCACCGTGGGCGAGCTGGCTTCCCGGATGAAAAAGACCTCCAGCGAGGTTATCAAGCTGCTGATGAAGAACGGTGTTATGGCCGGCATCAATCAGACCATTGACTTTGACACCGCGGAGTTTGTGGCCACCGAAATGGGCTGCAAGGTAGAGCGTGAGATCACCATCCCCATCGAAGAACGAATCATCGACGACCACACCGACACCGCTGAGGAACTCCAGGGCCGCGCCCCTGTGGTTGTGGTCATGGGTCATGTTGACCACGGCAAGACCTCCACGCTGGACGCCATCCGGAACACCTCCGTCACCGCAGGTGAGGCCGGCGGCATTACCCAGCACATCGGTGCATACACCGTCGAGTGCAACGGCCAGCCCATCACCTTCCTGGACACCCCCGGCCACGCCGCCTTTACCTCCATGCGCGCCCGCGGCGCTATGTGTACGGACATCGCCATCCTGGTGGTCGCCGCCGACGACGGCATCATGCCCCAGACCGTGGAGTCCATCAACCACGCCAAGGCCGCCAATGTTCCCATTATCGTTGCCATCAACAAGATGGATAAGCCTGAGGCCAACCCCGACAAGATCAAGCAGCAGCTGACCGAGTACGAGCTGATCCCCGAAGAGTGGGGCGGCGACACCATCATCTGCCCCATCTCCGCCAAGACCGGTATGGGTCTTGATAACCTGTTGGAGATGGTCCTGCTCACCGCTGAGGTGCAGGAGCTGAAGGCAAATCCCGACCGCCGGGCCAAGGGCACGGTCATCGAGGCCCGTCTGGATAAGACCCGCGGCCCCATCGCCACACTGCTGGTGCAGAACGGCACGCTGAATCAGGGCGACATCATCATCGCCGGCACTGCTGTGGGCCGTGTCCGCGTGATGACCAACGACAAGGGCCGCACCGTCAAGTCCGCCGGCCCCTCCATTCCCGTGGAGATCACCGGTCTTGCGGAAGTTCCCTCCCCCGGTGACGAGTTCAATGCCGTCACCGACGAGCGTATGGCAAGAGAGCTGGTAGAGCAGCGGAAGCAGGCCGCCAAGGACGCCGCTGCAAACGCTATGCAGAAGGTCACTCTGGATAACCTGTTCGCCAAGATGCAGGAGGGCGCTATGAAGGAGCTGTCCCTGATCGTCAAGGCCGATGTGCAGGGCTCTGCCGAAGCCGTGAAGGCCTCTTTGGAGAAGCTCTCCAACGAAGAAGTCCGGGTTCGCGTGATCCACACCGGCGTTGGCGCTATCAACGAGTCCGATATCCTGCTGGCTTCCACCGCAGGCGCCATCATCGTTGGCTTCAATCTCCGTCCCGACGCCGGCGCACAGGCATCCGCTCAGCGCACCGCCGTGGATATGCGGTTCTACCGGGTCATTTATGATGCCATTGACGAGATCGAGGCCGCTATGAAGGGTATGCTGGCTCCCAAGTTCGAGGAAGTGGTCATCGGCCACGCCGAGGTGCGTCTGACCTACAAGGTCTCCGCCGTCGGCACCGTCGCCGGCTGTATGGTCAAGGACGGCAAGGTCACCCGGGATTCCCAGGTCCGCGTGCTGCGTGACAATGTGGTCATCCACGAAGGCGAACTGGGCTCTCTGCAGCGGTTCAAGGATTCCGTCAAGGAAGTGACCGCCGGCTATGAGTGCGGTATGAGCGTTGCCAAGTTCAACGACATCAAGGAAGGCGACATCTTCGAGTGCTTTTCTATGCAGGAGATCAAGCGCTAATCAACAAAATAAAGCTTTCTGGCGGATAGCGGATCGTTCGCTATCCGCCGGTTTGCTACGGAAGAATAGGAGGATGTAGTATGGCATCCAATCGTATTGGAAGAATCAATGAGGAGATCCAGAAGGAGCTGGCTTCTCTTCTGCGGAATCTGAAGGACCCCCGCGTGCAGGACACCATGATCTCCATCACCCATGTGGAGACCACGCCGGATCTGCGCTACGCCAAGGTCTATGTGAGCTTTTTGCAGGAGGATCGGGCCAAGGATGCTTTGAAGGGTCTGAAATCCGCCGGCGGTTATCTCCGTCGGGAGCTGGGCCGGGCGCTGAATCTGCGCTACACCCCGGAGCTGAACTGGGCGCTGGACGATTCCATCACCTACGGCGCAAAAATGCTGGAGCTGATTAACTCTTTAGAGGTAAAAAACGATGATGACCAGGCTTGATGCCGCAGCCTTTCTTAAGGAAAGGGATCATTTTTCCATTTTGACCCACCGCCGTCCCGACGGGGACACCCTGGGCAGCGCTGCGCTGCTGTGCAGAGGTCTGCGGCAACTAAAAAAAACTGCCCACATCATCGAAAATCCGGAGATCACCCAGCGGTATCTGCCCCTCCACAAAGGGCTTACCAAAGCCGCTTGCGGAGAAAAGGACACCGTTATCTGCGTGGATGTGGCCTCCCAAAGTATGCTGCCGGAGGCATTTTCTCCTTACAAAGACCGGATCGCTCTGCGGATCGATCACCACGGTTCGGCAGAGTCCTTTACCCCCTTTGAACTGGTAGAGCCGGACACTGCCGCCTGCGGTGAGGTCATTTTCGGCGTGCTGAAGCTGATGGGTGTTTCCCTGGATACGCCTATGGCAGACGCCCTGTACACCGCCATTTCCACGGACACCGGCTGTTTCCGTTATGCAAACACCACGGCAAACACCTTTTTGGCAGCATCAGAATGCGCCCGGGTGAGCAAAAACCTGCCGGAGCTGAACAGAGAGCTGTTTGAGACCCGTTCCCTGGGCCGACTACGGCTGGAGGGCTGGCTGGTGGAGCATATGCGCTTTTTGAAAGGCGGGGCGGTAGCGATCTGCGCGCTTCCCAGCTCTGTAGAAGAAGAATTGAAGCTTACGGAGGACGATCTGGAAAATATCTCCGGCTTCCCCCGTTCTATTCAGGGCGTGAAAGTAGCCGCCACCCTCCGGGAGGAAAAGGACGGCCGCATCAAGCTCTCTGTCCGGGCCGTGCCCGGGTATGACGCCGCCGCCATCTGCGCTTCTTTCGGCGGAGGCGGTCACAAAGGCGCCGCCGGCGCCACCTTTGCCTGCTCCATGGAGGAGGCTGTGAAATTGGTAGAAAACGCGATGGAAACCGTGATTTGAGGACAGTATGGACGGAATTGTAATTGTAGATAAACCCCAGGGCTGGACCAGCCAGGATGTGACCGCCAAGCTTCGGGGCGTTTTTGGGACCCGGCGGATCGGTCACGGCGGCACGCTGGATCCCATGGCCACCGGCGTTCTGCCGGTGTTTGTGGGCCGGGCAACCCGGGGCGTGGAGTTCTTTGAACACGCAGACAAGGTTTACGAGACCGTCCTGCGCCTTGGCATCACCACCGACACCGAAGACATCACCGGCACGGTGCTAACCGAGCAGGACGCCTTCGTCACCGGAGAAATGGTGGAAGAGGTACTGTGCCGCTTCCGGGGAGAGATTCTGCAGGTGCCGCCCATGTACTCCGCCATTAAAATCAATGGCCAAAAGCTCTACGATCTTGCCCGGAAAGGCAAGGAGGTGGAACGCCAGCCCCGGCAAATTACCATTCACGAGCTGAAATTGCTGGGAATGGATGCCGATGGCATCCATCTGCGGGTACACTGCTCCAAAGGCACCTATATCCGCACCCTTTGCAAGGACATTGGCGAGGCTCTTGGCTGCGGAGGCTGCATGGCCGCCCTCCGGAGAACCGCTGCCGGTAATTTTACGGCAGAGCAGGCCGTGCCTCTCAGTGAACTGATCGAAAGCAGCGACCCCGGCAAGTATCTGCTGGGGGTGGACACCCTGTTTGCCAACCACCCTGCAATTACCCTCACGGAAAAGCAGGCGCTGCGCTGCCGCAACGGCAACCAGTTTTCCATCGATCTGCCGGAGGGTACATACCGGGCCTACGACCAAAACGGCGATTTTTTGATGTTGGCCAGAGTAGAATCCGGTGTTATGTCAACCATTAAGAGCTTTTTTGCCCTATAAAGAGGACACTATGAACACAGAGAAAGTATTTGCCCTGGGATTTTTCGACGGGGTGCATCTGGGCCACCAGGCGCTATTGGCTCAGTGCCGACGCCTGGCGGAGGAAAAAGGCTGCCAGGCGGCCGCAGTCACCTTTGATGTGACGCCGGCGTCTGTTTTCAGCGGCCAAAAACCCAATATGATCAACACCGCCGCTGACCGTCTGCACCTGCTGGCGCAGTACGGTATGGCGTCTGTGGCTTTGTATCAAGCCGACCGGCAGACTCTCGGCATGCCCTGGCGTGTCTTTTTGGAGGAGCTGCTGGCAAAGGGCGGTGTGGGCTTCGTCTGCGGAGAGGATTTCCGCTTCGGCAAGGGCGGAGAGGGAAATGCAGAGGTCTTACAAGCCTTTTGCCGGGAGAAAAATCTGCCTTGTGTAGTCGTTGCTGAGCAGAAAATGGACGGCCGGCGGATCTCCTCCACCCGAATCCGCTGTCTTTTGGAAAACGGACAACCGGAGCAGGCCAACCGCCTGCTGGGTCACCCCCATATCCTCTCGGGGAGAGTGGTCAAAGGCAAGCAGCTGGGCCGCACCATGGGTTTCCCCACGGCCAATGTCCTTTTGCCCCCGGAGCTTCTCGTTCCCAAGGCCGGCGTGTACGCCTGCAAGGTAATTGCAGAGGGCCGGGAGTACTCCGCTGTGGTGAATGTGGGGATTTGCCCCACCGTTGGCGGGGAAGCAATCAAGGCGGAAGCCTTCTTGCTGGATTTTGACAGCGATCTGTACGGCAAAACCGTCACCATCGCCTTTTACAAGTTCCTGCGGCCGGAGAAAAAGTTCTCCTCCCTGGAGGAATTGCAAGCAGAAATTGCGAAAAATACCCTCCAGACCCGTATTTTCTTTGGAAAAAGTGAATAAAAGTACTTTACTTTTGGGAAAACCTATGATATCATAGTCGGGCTGGCTATGCCCGGCGCAATATTGATCCCGTTGCTCAGTGGTGGGAGAAACCCCAAAAGGGATTCCACTGGCCCTCTACTTGGCTTCCGGGAATTATTTTGAAAGGTGGAAAACACAATGATCCTGAAGGAAAAAAAGACCCAGGTAATCCTGGAAAACGCAACCCACGAAGGCGATACCGGTTCCCCCGAGGTCCAGGTTGCCATTCTGACCGCCCGTATCAACGAGCTGACTGACCATCTGCGTACCCACAAGCACGATAACCACTCCCGTCGTGGCCTGCTGATGATGGTTGGTAAGCGCCGCAAGATGCTGGACTATCTGGCAAAGAAGGACATCAACCGCTACCGTGCTCTGATCGCCAAGCTGGGTATCCGTAAGTAAGATATTTGCAGGGGCGACATCTGTCGCCCCTCTATTTCTTGCTTCACAACACAACTGTCGGGAGAACCTTTAGCAATTGAAAGAGCGGTCGAAGCATCGACATCCCTTTCAAGTGCTAAAACCTCCCGAACACAACTATTTTTACAGGAGGTACACCAATGATTACTCGCAAACAGTTCCCTAACCACAAGGTTTTCGAGATGGAGATCGGCGGCCGTCCCTTTACCGTTGAGACCGGTAAGGTGGCTGAGCTGGCCAACGCTGAGTGCATCTGCCGCTACGGTGACACCGTGGTGCTGACCACCTGCACCTGCAATCCCATCCCCAAGTCCGGCATCGACTACTTCCCCCTGACCATCGAGTTCGAGGAGAGAATGTACTCTGTCGGCCGCATCCCCGGCTCCTTTAACCGCCGGGAGGGCAAGCCCTCTGACCGGGGCATCCTGAACAGCCGTATCATCGACCGTCCCATGCGTCCTCTGTTCGATGAAGAGCTGCGCAACGACACCGTGGTCACCTGCACCGTGTTTGCCAATGACTACGAAAATCCCGTAGAGATCGTGGCATCCCTGGGCGCTTCCATTGCCACCGCGTCGAGTGATGTGCCCTGGAACGGACCTGTCGCCACCACCAACGTGGCTCACCTGGGTGACCGCTATATCATCAACCCCTCCGCTGAGGAGCGGGACGCCTGCGACTGCTTCGTGTGCATCGCCTCCACCTTCGAGAAGGTGGTCATGATCGAGACCGAAGCCAACGAGGCTCCCGAGGCCATCGTGCTGGAGTCCATCCGCATCGCTCACGAGACCAACATGGAGATCGTGAAGTTCATCAACTCCATCGTCGCTGAGATCGGCAAGCCCAAGTTCACCTTCGAGAAGGCCGCTGTCAACCACGACCTGCTGGACGATCTGTGCGAATATGGCATGGATCAGATCGAGCACGCTCTGGACACCGACGACAAGAACGTCCGCGAGGAGCGCCTGACTGCCGCCCGTCTGGACTTTGCAGCCAAGTTTGCTGAGAAGTACGAGGACTTTGAGCAGCACATCGAGGTCTGCCTGTACAAGATGCAGAAAAAGGTCGTTAAGAAGTGGCTGCTGGCCGGCAAGCGCGTTGACGGCCGTGGCATGGACGACATCCGCCCCCTGGGCGCTGAGGTCGGCATCCTGCCCAGAGTGCACGGCAGCGGTCTGTTCTCCCGTGGCCAGACCCAGGTTCTGTCCATCTGCACCCTAAACACCCTGTCCGCAGCGCAGAAGCTGGACACCATTTACCCCGAGGAGACTCGCCGGTATATCCACCACTACAACTTCCCCGCCTACTCCACCGGCGAGGCAAGAGCTGCCCGCTCCACCTCCCGTCGTGAGATCGGTCACGGCGCTTTGGCTGAGAAGGCTCTGCTGCCTGTGATCCCCTCCGTGGAAGAGTTCCCCTACGCCATCCGCGTGGTTTCCGAGGTCCTGTCCTCCAACGGCTCTACCTCTCAGGGCTCTATCTGCGGCTCTACCCTGGCTCTGATGGACGCCGGCGTGCCCATCAAGCGCCCCGTTGCAGGTATCTCCTGCGGTCTGATCTCCGATCAGGAGACCGGCGAGTGGAGAACCTTCACCGACATTCAGGGCGTGGAAGACTTCCACGGCGAAATGGACTTCAAGGTTGCCGGTACCACCGAAGGTGTCACCGCCATCCAGATGGACCTGAAGAACAAGGGTCTGACCATGGAGATCATTGCCGACGCTCTGGAGCGCTGCCGCAAGGCCCGTCTGGAGATCCTGGAAGAGATCATGCTTCCCTGCATCCCCGAGCCTCGCGCTGAGGTCTCTGAGTACGCTCCCAAGATGCTGAGCCTGAAGATTCCCGTGGACAAGATCCGCGAGGTCATCGGCTCCGGCGGCAAGACCATTCAGAAGATCTGCGCTGACACCGGCGCGAAGGTGGACATCGATGACGACGGCTCCGTCTTCATCTCCGCTGTGGATGCCGCCGCTGCTTACGCCGCCAAGAAGATGGTGGACGATATCTGCTTCGTTCCCGAGGTCGGCAAGCTGTACTACGGCAAGGTCGTCCGCATCCTGCCCATCGGCGCTTTCGTAGAGATCGCTCCCGGCCACGACGGCATGGTTCACATCTCCAAGCTGGAGAACCGCCGTGTGGAAAAGGTGGAAGATGTTCTGAACCTGGGCGATATGACCTGGGTGAAGTTCATGGGCTTCGACGAGAAGGGCCGCGCAAACTTCAGCCGCAAGGACGCTCTGAAGGAAATGGGCGAGCAGTAATTCCAAAACAAACACGCTCCGATTCTTTTGAATCGGAGCGTTTCTTTATTTGTTCTGTTCCAGATAGATCAACAGCACCGCGATGTCCGCAGGGCTCACGCCGGAAATCCGGCTGGCCTGACCTAAGGACACCGGACGGATCTGCTGCAATTTTTGCCGGGCCTCCAGACGCAGGCCGGCGATCGTCTCGTAATCCAGATCCGGGGGCAGCAGCCGCGCCTCCTCTTTTTTAAAATCCGCCACCTGCTTTTCCTGCCGGGCAAGGTAGCCGGCGTATTTCACCTGGATCTCCACTTCCTCCGTCACCGCAGGCGGCAGCTCCAGACGATTGGCGTCAAAAGGCGCGATATCCTCGTAAGTCACCTGTGGGCGGCGGAGAAGATCGGCAAGGCGGGCGGAGTTTTCCACGGGAGTCGACTCCCGGAGAGCCAGCATTTCATTCAGCTCCTTGCTTGCCGGTACGCCGCTGCCTTCCAGCCGCTGGATCTCCCGGGCCACGGCGGCGTACTTTTCTTCCACCTGCCGCAGTCGCTCCGGAGGAACAAGTCCCACGGCAGCGCCGATATGGGTCAGCCGCTGGTCGGCATTGTCCTGCCGATGAAGCAGGCGGTATTCCGACCGGCTGGTCATAATTCGGTAGGGTTCTTCCGTGCCCTTGGTCACCAAATCGTCGATGAGGGTGCCGATATAGCTGGTATCCCGGGTGAGGATCAGGGGATCTTTCTCTTGGATCTTCAGCGCCGCGTTGATGCCGGCCACAAGACCCTGCACCGCCGCCTCCTCGTAGCCGGAGGAGCCGTTGAACTGGCCAGCGCCGTAAAGGCCGGAAATATGCTTATATTCTAATGTAGGAAGCAAACTGGTGGGGTCGATGCACTCGTACTCGATGGCGTAGGCCGGGCGCATCATCTCCGCGTTCTCAAGGCCCTCCACCGTACGGAGCATTTCCAGCTGCACATCCTCCGGCAGGCTGGAGGAGAAACCTTGAATATACATCTCCTCCGTGTCCAGACCGCAGGGCTCAATGAAGAGCTGATGGCGGTTTTTATCTGCAAACCGGACGATCTTTGTCTCAATACTGGGGCAGTAGCGGGGGCCGACACCAGAGATGGTACCGTTGTACATAGGGCTGCGGTGGAGATTCTCCCGGATCACCCGGTGGGTCTCCTCGTTGGTGTAGGTCAGATAGCAGACGGCCTGGTTGTTCAGCCGGTGGGTGGTGCGGAACGAGAAGGGCTCGGGATCTTCGTCGCCGGGCTGCAGCTCCATTTTGGAGAAATCGATGCTCCGGCGGTTGACCCGGGGCGGTGTGCCGGTTTTGAATCGGCGCAAAGGCAGTCCCAGTTCCCGCAGATTGTCTGCCAGACCCACAGACGCGTGCATACCGTCCGGGCCGGCGGACTGGACGCACTCGCCGGTGATCACCGTGCTGTCCAGGTATGTGCCGGTGGCAATGATCACCGCCTTGGCGCCATAGGTCGCGCCCAACTGGGTGCGGACACCGGTGACCGCGCCGTTTTCCATCAGCACTTCCACTATCTGCGCCTGTTTTAACTGCAGATTTTCCTGCAGTTCCAGGGTGTGTTTCATATACTCCTGGTAGCGGCGGCGGTCTCCTTGGGCCCGGAGGGAGTGAACGGCAGGGCCTTTGCCCTTGTTCAGCATCCGGTACTGGATGCAGGCGGCGTCTGCCGCCAGGCCCATCTGTCCCCCTAACGCGTCAAGCTCCCGCACCAAATGGCCCTTGCCGGTACCGCCGATGGCCGGGTTGCAGGGCATATTGCCCACTGCATCCAGATTAATGGTAAAGAGGATCGTCTGCAGTCCCAGCCGGGCGGAAGAGAGCGCCGCTTCAATGCCTGCGTGGCCCGCGCCGATGACGACTACATCTGCGTTTCCTGCGTGGTACATTCCGCACTCTCCTTCTTTTCCTCGGGGGGTAAAACAAAGCGCTTGCACACAACTTCGCACCGGTTGATGGGGGTGCCAAGAGCGTGGAACTTCTCTTCATAGCCGGTCATAATGCCAACGATGCCGTTTTCGTGGAGATTGTTGGTCAGGTTATTCACCTGCAGGCCGCAGGCGGCAAACTCCTCCACAGAAAAAGCAAACAAAGGCGCATTGTCGGTCTTAAAATGGATCTCGCCGCCCTCTTTCACGGTGCGGCAGTACTTATCCAGGAAGCTTCTGTGGGTCAGACGGCGCTTGGCGTTCTTCTTTCTGGGCCAGGGATCGGGGAAATTGATAAACAGCCGGTCCATTTCACCGGGAGCAAAGATCTCCTCAATGTTGGCAACATCCATATCGATAAAGAACACATTGGTAAGGCCCATACTTTGCGCCTTTTCCATAGCCACCACCATAGCCTCTCGGCAGCGCTCCACCGCGATCAGCAACACTTGGGGATTGGCTTCGGCAGTCTCGGCGGTGAACTTGCCCTTTCCGCAGCCCACTTCCACCCAAAGGGCAGCGCAATCGGCCTTCAAAGAGCGCCATTTGCCCTTGAACTCCTCCGGGGTGGTGATGCGGTAGGCTGCCGTTGCGGCCATACGGCTTTCCAAGTTCTTCATTTTTCGCATTCTCATAGGAAAAACCTCGCGATTTCCATAATTTCAGATATTAGTATAACAGAAAGCGTCTGCTTCGTCAAATCTCTGTTTGCAGGTAGATTTTTCTTGACTGTTGACTGCCGGTATAGTAAAATTGTATTTGGAAGAACTTGATTTTCTAACAGTATTTTGTTTCTTTTTCGGAGGAAAATTATGGATACAATCGGACACTTTTGGGGGCAGATGACCCAAAACCCCCTGCTGTTTCTTGCCGTTGCCCTGACGCTGGGCGTCATTTTGGTCAACGGCTGGACGGACGCGCCCAACGCCATCGCCACCTGCGTGGTCACCCGGTGTATGTCCGCCAGATCCGCAATCATTATGGCAGCCATCTTCAATTTCCTGGGCGTGTACATTATGACCATGCTCAGCCCCAAGGTGGCAGAGACCATTACCAAAATGGTGGACTTCGGTGACGATCCGGAGCGGGCCATCATCGCTCTGAGCGCGGCTATGTTCGCCATCGTCACCTGGGCGACCGCCGCTTTCGTCTTTGGCATTCCCACCAGTGAGAGCCACGCTCTGATCGCCGGTCTGTCCGGCTCTGCCATCGCCCTCAACGGCAGCTTTGCCGGTGTCAACGGCGGCGAGTGGGTGAAGGTGCTTTACGGCATCGTCATTTCCGTCTCCCTGGGCTTCGGCCTTGGCTGGCTGGTGTGCAAGCTGGTGACTGTCGCCTTTAAGAAGGTGGAACGGAGGAAGACCGAGCCGGTCTTCAGATACGCCCAGATCGCCGGCGCAGCTTACTCCGCCTTTATGCACGGCGCTCAGGACGGACAGAAGTTTATGGGCATCATCATCTTCTGCTTCATTATGTCCCAGGGCAATATGAAGATCCCCGAAGGCACCACCCCGGAGACCTGGATCATGATCCTGTGCGCGGTCATTATGTGTCTGGGCACCGCCATCGGCGGCAAGAAGATCATTAAATCCGTTGGTATGGATATGGTGAAGCTGGAAAAGTACCAAGGTTTCTCCGCAGACCTGTCCGCCTCCACGGCGCTGCTGCTTTGCTCCATTCTGGGTCTGCCCGTTTCCACCACCCACGCAAAGACCACCGCGATTATGGGCGTGGGCGCTGTGAAGAATGTAAAGGCTATCAATTTCAGTGTGGTGAAGGAAATGTGCCTGACCTGGGTGCTGACCTTCCCCGGCTGCGGCTTGATTGGCTTTGTTATGACAAAACTTTTCCTGGCAATTTTCTAATGAAAGAAAGGACGATATATTATGGCTAAATCCGACCGCTTCTATTTTGAAAACTTCACCGCTGCTGCCGAATACTGCAGCCAGGCCGCTGTCTACCTGCAGGAGTGCCTGACCAACTATGACTACGGAAATATCCAGGAAATGCTGGAGAAAATGCACGGCTTTGAGCACGCCGCTGACGGCGTTAAGCACGAGATGAACTCCGCTCTTGCCAAGGCATTCGTCACCCCCCTGGAGAGAGAGGATATGGCCCAGATCAGCGCCAACATCGACGAGGTCGCCGACTGCATTGAGGAAGTGCTGCAGCGCATTTATGTAGACCGTATTCAGGTGATCATGCCCGAGGCCATTACTTTTGCCGGCATGATCGTGGAAAGCTGCGAGCTGATGAAGCAGATGCTGGGCGAGCTGGTAAACTTCAAGAAGCCCAAGAAGCTCCACGAGATGATCATCAACCTGAGCCACAAGGAAGAGGAGTGCGACCGGCTGTATCTGGAAGCCACTTTGAAGGCCGCCGATTACTCCAGCGATGTTCTCACCGTTCTGTTCTGGCGTGAGATCTTCGATAAGCTGGAAAAGTGCGCTGACGCCTGTGAACATGTTGGCGACAGCATCGAGACCATCGTGATGAAGAACAACTAAACAAAAAGAAGGCTCGTCAGAGCCTTCTTTTTTTGCCGATACAAATTGCAATTTATCGGGGCGGTCTTACGACCGCCCCGATGAGGTATGATTGTGCAAGTTATGGGGGAATTATGCTTCCGTTTGGTCAGTGCATTCGGGCATTTGGGGGATTTCCGGCAGCTTTTCGTTCTGCACGACCACAACGGGGGCATTGTCATTTGCCAGCTTGCCGCCCAAAACGCCCATGATCAGGCTCTTGATGTCGATACCCATACCGGCGCTGATACCCTCGGTGACCTGGGTGGTGCCGTTGACAATGTCGGAGATCAACTTGGCGCTGTTGCCCTCGCCGTACATGGTGATCTTATCCACCTTGCTCAGGGGCTCTGCCACATTCTTGGCGATCTCGGGCAGGGCAGCCATGACCATTTCGATCACAGCGGCTTCGCCGTATTTCTTCATAGCCTCAGCCTTCCGGTCGATACCTTCGGCCTCTGCCAAGGCTTTCAGACGGATTGCCTCTGCCTCAGCTTCACCCACGGCGCGGATACCCTCCGCCTCCCGCTGGCGCTCGATCATCTGGGCCTCTGCTTCCTTAGTGCGGCGGAACAGCTCGGCTTCCGCCTGCTGCTGAGCGGCGTATCTCTCTGCATCTGCCTTGGCGCGGATCTCTGCATCCAGGGTCTGCTTGGTGACCTCGACTTCCTTGGCACGCAGTTCGGCGGTGCGCTCTGCACGGGCGATATCTGCGTTAGCGGAGGTGACTTCGATGGACTTTCTCTGCTGCTGCTCCTGAATGGAGTAGGCGGCGTCGGCCTCTGCCTTCTTCACATCGGACTGCTGCTTCAGCTCGGCCTGACGGATGGCAAGGGCGTTCTGCTTTTCCGCAATCTCCATTTCAGACTGGACCTTGGCATCGTTGGCTTCCTTGGCGGCCTGTGCCTGGGCGATGGCGATGTCCCGTTCTGCCTGGGCCTTTGCCACGGCAGCGCCCTTCTTGATCTGGGAGATGTTGTCGATACCCAAGTCCTCGATGACGTTATTCTGGTCGGAGAAGGACTGGACGTTGAAGGAGATCATTTCCAGACCCATCTTCTGCAGGTCGGGGATGGCGTTTTCCTGTACCCGTTCGCCGAAGGCCTTGCGGTCGGTGACCATCCCTTCCAGACGCATCTGGCCTACGATCTCACGCATATTGCCTTCCAAGGTGTCCTGCACCCGGCGGATGATCATTTCTTCGCTCTCGTTCAGGAAGAACTTGGATGCCAGCGCCATCATTTCTGCGCTCTGACCAATACGGATCTTCACCGTAGCATCCACTTTTACGTTGATATACTCAGCGTTGGGGACAAAATCCGTTGTTTTTACGTCTACGGAGAACATTTTCAAGGAAAGCTTATCCAGTCGCTCCAGGAAGGGGATACGGACACCGGCCTTGCCGATGAGGATCCGGGGCTTGCGGAAACCGGAGATCATATAGGCGGTATCGGGGGGTGCTTTTACATAGCCAATGAGGATCATGGCGATAATGACACCGATAGGGACGACAATCCCAAAAAACAGTTCCATAGCGATATTCCTTTCTTGTTTGTATTATTTTTGTGAATTTTTCTTTATTACGTCATCCCGAATGGAATTACAAGGTAGGGGCGAACTGTGTTCGCCTGCGGGAGGCGAAACGCCTACCCTACATATTCTATCGTACATTTTTCGTAGGGGAGGGGATTCCCCTCCCGGGATTTTTAATTGCCCATAAGGATCTGGGCCAGCTGGGAGTTGGCGTCCAGAATAATGGTCTTTTCACCCTCGCTGAGGCTCTGCTGCAGAGCGTCCAGCGCCAGAATGAACTCATAAAAGTCCTTCTTGTCCTGGGTGTCATAGGCTTCTGCCAGCAGACGCATATACTCTGCCTCGCCCTCGGCCTCCAGCTTTGCAGCCTCGGCCTGTGCATTGGAAACCAGGATGTTGACCTGCTTATCCACATCGTTTCGGATGATGGAGGCCTCGTAATTGCCATCGGCGGTGTACTTGGCGCCCATCTGATTCCGCTCGGAGATCATACGGGAGTAGACGGCGTTCAGGTTGGACTCGGGCAGGTCAAAGCGCTTGATCTTCACATCCAGCACATTGATGCCGTAGGTCTGCGCCTTTTCATTGACGGTGGTGGCGATGCCGTCATAGATCTCATTCCGCAGGCCGCCGTCTTCCATATTGATAATGTCGGCCTGTGCCAGAGTACCCATGGCGTTCTTCAGGGCCGTATAGGTCTGATCGCTCAAGCGCTGCTCCGCGACAGTGGTATTGCCCAGGGTCTGATAGAACTTCAGAGGATCAGAGATCTCCCAAAGAACATAGCAGTCCACAGTCATATTCTGCTTATCCAGGGTGATGACCTCAGAAGGAGGAATATCATACAGCTGGGCTGCGCCGGAAAAGTACTTCACAGAGTGGAGAAAGGGCACTTTGAAATGCAGGCCCGGCTGGTCATTGGTGGCAACGATCTTGGAAAACTCCACCACGCAGGCATACTGATTCTCACGCACGGTATAGAAACTGTTGGCTGCAACGATCACCAGCAGCAACACGACGGCGACGATAATTACATACTTCTTCATAACAGATCAACCTCCTGTTGCCATCAGAGAATCCAGGGGCAGCAGCATCTGCACATCAGAGCTGCCGGCGGTGTTGATATACAGCTTCACACCGGGCAGGATCTCGGAAATGGCCTCATAGTACATCCGGGAGCGGGTGATCTCCGGATTTTGGATATATTCGGAATACATAGCCTGGAACATGGCCACCTGCTGGTGGGCCTCATTGATCCGGTTTTGCTTCAGATACTGGGCGTTTTGGATCAATTTGTCCGCCTCGGCCTGCGCCTGGGGCAGCTGAGCATTCTGGTAGGCCTTGGCATCGTTGACCACAGTCTCTGCCTGCTGCTTTGCGGTCTCAACCGCCTTGAAAGCCTCAATAACTGCCTGGGTGGGCGGCTCGGAGTCCTGGATCTTCACATCCACAAGGGTCAGACCGATGTTGTATTCGTTCAGGATCTGGGTCACCAGTTCCTTCACCTGCATCTGAATGCTCTCCTTACCGTCGGTAAGCACCGCATCCACGCTGGAAGAGCCCACCACATTGCGGATCTGGCTCTGAATCAGGTTTCGCAGGATCTCCTCCGGCGTGGTGGAGGCAAACAGGTACGCCACAGGATCGGAGATCTTGTATTCCACGAAGAAATCGATGTTGACAATGTTATAGTCGCCGGTGATCATCATGCTTTCTTCCGTATTGACCAGGTAGCTGTCCTTGCCGTTGCTCCGGTAGCCCAGTTCGATCTTCTGATAGACATTCACATCCACCTTTTTGGCCTTTTGGATGCCAAAGGGCAGTTTGAAGTGGACGCCTGCGTCAGTGACATCCGTCACTTTGCCAAAGGTGGTCACCACTGCCTGCTGCTTGTCGTCAACGGTATAAAAACAGGTGGATACCGTAATAATCAAGACCAGTACTGCCAGCGCAGCAATGGCAATATTGCGGATTTTCTTTCCGTTCACGGGTTTGTCGGGTCTGCCGTTGGGGACCCATCTGTAATTTTGCTCCATTTTTCGAATCATTCCTTTCTTTTATTGTAAATCAAGAAGCATTTTTTCCGTTTTCTGGGTCATACGGGCGGCAATCCATGCGGTGAGCATGATCCGCAACGCCTTTTTTACCCGCTCCTTGGCGCCGGGGACCGGCTCTGTGTACCCCTCCATCTCTGCCTCCAGTGCCGCAAGCTGGGCTTCCGGAGTGTAGAGGTCTCTTAACCGGGCCGCAAGACGGACAAATATGAAGTACAGCTGAGAATCGTCGATGGTATCGTCACTTTCGTCATTCAGCTGGCCATTCACATAGCCCAGCAGGCTGCAAATCCGTTCCAAAGGCAACACGCTTTTGAGCATGTTGATATGGATGATCCGGCAGAGCTGCCGCATGGTATAGCGTTTGTTCACCGGTGGGGTGAGGAAACCGCGCTTGACCCAGTTTTGGATGGTATAGCTCTCCAGGCCGGTGATAGCGGCGACCTGACTGAGCACCATGCCCCCGGGGATAAACATGGCGCGGAACTGCTCTTCAATGTGCTTTGCGTCCTCGCGAGGGGCGGTGAGTACAGTTCCGGGTATGGTCCAGTTCATTTTGTATCACTCCTCTATAGATTTGTGGTACTGTGATAATATCATATGGTTAGCTGATTGTCAATAGGGATTTTGTGATTTTTTCAAAAAGGGGTTATTTTTTATGTTTACCTCTTTACGGCGGCAAAAAAGTGGTGTACAATGTAAGAAACTATACTGGCGCGGTATGGGATTTGCACAGAACAGGAGGTCAGGTTATGAATTGCTTAAAATGCGGCAAGGAAACCAAAAACGAGCAGGTGTTCTGCCAGGATTGTATTGACTCCATGGAAGCTTATCCCGTAAAGCCCAATGTCCACATTCAGCTGCCCAACCGGCACTCCCCCGCCGCACCGAAGAAGGGTTCTCGCAGAAAGCGGGGCATGACGGTAGACGAGCAGGTTGTCTTATTGAAGAAGAATGTACACCGTCTGACGGCGTTGTCCCTCGTTCTGGCGCTGCTGCTCAGTTTTGCCTGCGCCATACTGGTCCACGACAGCCTGCGGCAGGCAGAGGACACTGTAGGCAAGAACTACACCTACAGCCGCACTTTGGACTGATTGTTTCACGTGAAACAATCGACAAAGGGCTTCAGACATTTTGTTTCACGTGAAACATTTAACAGAAAGGAATGGTGCTATGGCTAAGATCATCGCTGTGGTCAATCAAAAAGGTGGCGTAGGCAAAACCACAACTGCCGTCAACCTCACCGCCGCCCTCACCGATATGGGCAAGCAGGTGCTCCTTTGCGACTTTGATCCCCAGGCCAACGCCACATCCGGTCTGGGCGTGGACAAGCGGAAGGTGCACAATAGTGTGTATGATGTGGTTGTAAACGATATTCCCACCGCGCAGGCCGTCGTACACACCAAGTTTGGTGATGTCCTGCCTGCTACTGCTGACCTTGCTGGAGCCGGCGTGGAGCTGATCACCATGGAAAACCCCAGCCAGCGGCTGAAAGAGGCACTATCCCAAATCAAAGACGAATATGATGTGATTTTTATCGACTGTCCCCCTTCGCTGGAAATGCTCACGCTGAACTCCCTGGCGGCAGCAGACAGTATCTTAGTGCCGGTACAATGCGAATACTACGCATTGGAAGGGCTTACCGATCTGATGAATACCCTCAGAATGGTAAAAAAGCGCATTAACCCCGCTTTGGAGATCTTTGGTGTGGTACTGACGATGTTTGACGGCCGTACCAATTTCTCTAATCAGGTGGCCCAGGAAGTACGGCGGCATTTCCCCGGCAAGGTGTTTGCCACCGTGATCCCCCGAAATGTCCGCCTCGCGGAAGCGCCCAGCCACGGCTTGCCTGTGACGGTATATGACCGGCTCAGCCGGGGCGCAGTGGCCTATCGCGAGATCGCAAAAGAAATGCACGAGAAACTCTGAAAGAGGTGAACGCAATGGCAAAAGGCTTAGGCAAAGGTCTTGGGGCGCTTATGGGGGATTTCCACGAGGAATCCCCGCAGAAAAGTCCCTATCAGCTTCTGCCCCTGCACAAAGTAGAACCCAATCCCCATCAGCCCCGCAGGGATTTTGATCCCGAGGAATTGCAGTCATTGGCGGAATCCATCGCCCTTCACGGGGTGGTGCAGCCGTTGACCGTGCGGGAAATGGAGAACGGATACTATCAGATTATCGCCGGCGAGCGCCGCTGGCGTGCGGCACGGATCGCCGAACTCCGGGAGATCCCCGCGGTGATCATCGAAGCCGATAACAAAAAGGTCATGGAATTGGCCCTGATCGAAAACCTCCAGCGCCAGGACTTAAATCCTGTGGAAGAAGCCCTTGGATACCAGACGCTCATGGACGAATACGGTCTTACCCAGGAGGAGACCGCAAGCCGCGTGGGCAAATCCCGCCCTGCGGTTGCCAATATGCTCCGGCTGCTGGCCCTTTGTCCCGAGGTGTTGGATATGGTCCGCACCGGCAAGCTCTCCGCCGGACACGCCAGGGCCGTTGTGGCGCTGAAGACCGATAAACTGCAAAAAGAGGCCGCCCAAAAGATCTCCGCCCTGGGACTTTCCGTCCGGCAGGCAGAACTTCTGTGCAAAAACCTTCAAAGGGATCCCGAGCCTAAGGTCAATGTATCTTTGGCGGTGGATTATGTGGCTGAATGCGAGAAAAAACTCTCGAAACATCTCGGCAGGAAGGTAAAAATCGTCACAGGCAAGCGCAAAGGCCGCTTTGAGTTGGAGTTTTATGACCAGGATGACCTGCAGGTCCTCTACGACGCCCTGCTGAAGCTGCAAAAATAAGGAGGCAATATGGAAAAGAAGCTGTATAAAGCAAACAAAGGCAAGATTTTTGACGGCGTTTGCGCCGGAATGGCCAAGTATATGAATCTCGACCCCACCGTAGTCCGCTTGATCTGGGCGCTGATGACCCTGTTTGGCGGTTGCGGCCTGCTGGCCTATATCGTCTGTATTTTTATCATTCCCCGGGAGCCGGACCTGATTGACCAACCCTAATTATAATGAAGGATAAGAGGAAAGTGTTATGTTAGACATTCGTAAGATCAAGGAGAATCCCGATGCAGTCAAGGCCGGTCTGAAGGCCAAGGAAGTGGACTGCGATGCCGTGGTGGACAAGATCCTGGAGCTGGACGAGAAGATCCGGGCTCTGAAGACCTCCACCGAGACCCAAACCGCTCAGAAAAACAAGCTGAGCAAGGAAAACGGCGGTCTGTTCGGCCGGAAGAAGGCCGCGGAAAAAAAGGGCGAGGACACCTCCGCCATCGACGCTCAGATCGCCGAGAACTCTGCCAAGAGTGTAGCGCTGGACAAGGCCATCGAGAACGAAGCCGCTGAGCTAAAGGTCCTCTCCGACGAGTTCCGGGTGGCTATGCTTAGCCTGCCCAACCTGCCCGACGGCGATCTTCTCCCGGGAGGAAAGGAAAACAACGAGCCTCTGCGCTATATCGGCAACAAACCCAGCTTCGATTTTGAGCCCAAGCACCATGTGGATCTTTGCACCGACCTGGGCCTCATCGACTATGAGCGGGGCGTCAAGCTGGCCGGTGCCGGCAACTGGATGTACACCGGCATGGGCGCACGGCTGGAATGGGCGCTGCTGAACTACTTCATCGACACCCACACCGCTGACGGCTACGACTTTATTCTGCCGCCCCACATGCTGGAATACCAGTGCGGTGAGACCGCCGGTCAGTTCCCCAAGTTTGCCGACGAGGTCTACAAGATCGCAAACCCCACCGACGACCGCACCCACTATATGCTTCCCACCGCAGAGGCCGCCCTTTGCTCCGTTTACCGGGACGAGATCCTGTCCGAGGCCGATCTGCCCAAGAAGTTCTTTGCTTACACCCCCTGCTTCCGCCGGGAAGCCGGTTCTCACCGGGCAGACGAGCGGGGCATGGTCCGCGGTCACCAATTTAATAAGGTAGAGATGTTCCAGTTCTGCAAGCCCGAAGATTCCGACGCTGCCTTTGACGAGCTGGTCACCAAGGCCGAAAAGCTGGTGGAAGGACTGGGTTTCCACTTCCGCACCGTCAAGCTGGCCGCCGGCGACTGCTCCGCATCCATGGCAAGAACCTACGACATCGAGATCCTGATCCCCTCCATGGACGGCTACAAGGAAGTCTCCTCCGTGTCCAACGCAAGAGATTACCAGGCCCGCCGCGGCAACATCCGCTTCCGCAGAGAAGCCACCGGCAAGCCCGAGTTCCTGCACACGCTGAACGGCTCCGGCCTGGCCACCTCCCGGATCTTCCCGGCGCTGGTGGAGCAGAATCAGCGCGCTGACGGCTCCATCGTTGTGCCGGAGGTGCTCCGCAAGTATCTGGGCGGCCTGGAAATTATCGAGAAAAAGTAAAAATTAAAAATATTATGTAAACCAACAGGAGGAATCATCATGAAGAAAATCAATAAGCCCTCGTGGTTCGAAGAGTTCAAGGCTTTTGCCGTCAAGGGCAACGCCATGGCGCTGGCTGTCGGTACTATCATCGGCGGCGCATTCTCCACCATCACCAAGAGCCTGACTGACGACCTGATCATGCCCATCGTGAATATTTTCCTGGGCGGCGCAGATTTCAGCGGCGCTAAGATCAAGCTGCCCCGTATGCCTTGGGTGGAGCCCAAGTTTGAGACCATTGTCGACGCCAACGGCGAAGAAGTGGTGCAGGAAGTGTTCAACTATCTGACCTACGGCAATTTCATCTCCGCCGTTATCAACTTCCTCATTCTGGCACTGGTAGTCTTCTGGCTGGTCAAGGGCCTGAACAAGCTGGCAGAGGCCGGCAAGAAGAAGGAAGAGGAAGCCGCAGCCGCAGAGCCCCCCGCACCTCCCGCACCCTCTGCCGAGGAAGTGCTGCTGACTGAGATCCGCGACCTGCTGAAGGAGAAATAAGGCATGTGCAAGCGTGCTTTGTCGCTGCTGTGTGTGGCCCTTTGCCTGTGTCTGCTGGCCGGCTGCGCCGACCCGGTGGGTAAAACGGTCATCTGCAAGGATGTAAGTGTCACCTTTGCCGCAGACTATCTGGATCTGTCAGGGGAGAGCTATGCCCGGGACGCGGATCTGTTCTACGGCCGGGGCACACTGATCGCGATGGCCCTTGCAGAGGCAAAATCCGACCTGAAAACGATGACTTTAGAGGAATACACCGCCTTTGTCATCAGCGGCAACGGCCTTGACTGCACTCCCGTGGCCTACGGCGCCGGCTACCGCTTCTCTTATCTCTCGCCGGTGGGGGACACCACCTATGCCTACACCACCGCTACTTTCGAGACCGAAAGCAATTTCTGGATCTTCCAGCTTTATTGTCCCAGCGAAAATCTCACGGAAAACTCCGGTGAGATCGACATTATCCTGCAGAGCATTCAGCCATATTCCCCCAAAAGGAATTGACATTTTACCCTTTCCAAATTACAATACTATGGATATTTCTCCAATAAAAGGATGGATGTTGCCATGTTTAGAATCGCAAAGAAGAAAGAACTCAACCCCAGTGTCATTCTGATGGAGATCGAAGCTCCCTTCATCGCAAAGAAGGCTCAGGCCGGTCAGTTCATCATCTTCCGCATCGACGAGAAGGGTGAACGGGTCCCCCTGACCATCGCCGGCTATGACCGGGAGAAGGGCACTGTCACCATCATTTTCCAGAAGGTCGGCTTTGCCACCAATGCTCTCGGCCAGCTGAACGAGGGCGATTACATCCGGGATTTCGTAGGCCCTCTGGGCAAGCCCACCCCCGTGGAAGGCAAGAAGAAGGTCTGTGTGGTCGGCGGCGGCGTAGGCTGCGCCATCGCGCTGCCCTCTGCCAAGGGCTTTAAGGACGCCGGCGCGGAAGTGACCGTCATTGTCGGCTTCCGCAGCAAGGATATCGTCATTTTGGAAGAGGAGTTTAAGGCTGTTGCCGACAACTTTATCCTCATGACCGACGACGGCTCCTACGGCCGCCACGGTCTGGTCACCGTTGCCCTCCAGGAGCTGCTGGAAAAGGGCGAGCAGTTTGACGAAGTGCTGGCCATCGGACCGATCCCCATGATGAAGTTTGTCTGCAAGACCACCGAGCCCTTCGGCGTACATACTTCCGTGTCCCTGAACCCCATTATGGTGGACGGCACCGGTATGTGCGGCGGCTGCCGTGTCACCGTTGGCGGCGAGACCAAGTTCGCCTGCGTGGATGGCCCCGAGTTTGACGGCCACAAGGTGGATTTTGCCGAGCTTATGAGCCGCAACAGCCTGTATAAGGGCCGTGAGGCTGAAGTGTCCGAAAAACACACCTGCCGCATTGAAAAAATGGGCAAGGACCTGATCAAATAAGGAGGAAATGCAAAATGGCAAATATGACTCTGGTAAAAACCCCCATGCCTGAGCAGGACCCCAAGGTTCGTGCCCGGAACTTTAAGGAAGTCACCCTTGGCTACACCGCCGAAATGGCCATTGAAGAGGCCGGCCGGTGCTTAAAGTGCAAGAATCCCAAATGCGTGGAAGGCTGTCCCGTGAATGTCCGCATCCCCGAGTTCATCGGCAAGGTGGCTGAGGGCGATTTCAAGGCCGCTTACGAGATCATCACCTCCACCAACGCCCTGCCCGCTCTGTCCGGCAGAGTTTGTCCCCAGGAGACCCAGTGCGAAGCCAAGTGCGTCCGTGGCATCAAGGGTGAGCCCGTTGCCATCGGCCGTCTGGAGCGCTTTGTTGCTGACTGGTACCGGGAAAACATCAACGCTATGCCCGAAAAGGCAGAGAGCAACGGCAAGAAGGTCGCCGTGGTCGGCTCCGGCCCTGCCGGTATGACCTGCGCCTCTGACCTGGCTAAGCGGGGCTACGAGGTGACCATGTTTGAGGCCCTCCACACCGCCGGCGGCGTGCTGGTCTACGGCATCCCCGAGTTCCGTCTGCCCAAGGCCATCGTGGCCAATGAGATCACCAAGCTGGAAGCCCAGGGCGTGAAGGTGATGACCAATATGGTCATCGGCCGGGTCCTCACCATCGACGAGCTGTTCGAGATGGGCTTCAAGGCTGTGTTCGTGGGCAGCGGCGCAGGCCTGCCCATGTTTATGAACATCCCCGGCGAGGCTCTGAAGGGCGTTATGTCCGCAAACGAATACCTGACCCGTACCAACCTGATGAAGGCTTACGACGAAGATTACGATACCCCCATTGTCAAGTCCAAGGCCGTGGCCGTAGTCGGCGGCGGCAATGTGGCAATGGACGCCGCCCGCTGCGCTATGCGTCTGGGCGCCGAGAAGGTCTATGTGGTCTACCGCCGCGGCGAGGCTGAGATGCCTGCCCGTCTGGAAGAACAGCATCACGCCAAGGAAGAGGGCATTGAGTTCAAGACTCTGTGCAACCCCACTTCCATCATCGGCGACGAAAACGGCCGTGTCTGCGGTATGAACTGCATCCGCATGGAGCTGGGTGAGCCGGACGCCTCCGGCCGCCGCCGTCCCATCGAGATCCCCGGCAGCGAGTTTGTGCTGGATGTGGACACCGTCATTATGTCCCTGGGTACCAGCCCCAACCCCCTGATCCGCGCCACTACTCCCGGCCTTGACACCAACCGCAAGGGCTGTCTGATCGTGAACGAGGACGAAATGACCTCCCGCGACGGCGTGTTCGCCGGCGGTGACGCAGTCACCGGCGCGGCAACAGTCATTCTGGCAATGGGCGCCGGCAAGAAGGCTGCCGCCTCCATCGACGCCTACCTGAGCAAGTAAATCTCATAAAAAACCCCCGGATGGTCATCATCCGGGGGGATTTTTTATAATTGCTGCCAAAGCCAGGGCAGCTCTTTTTCGAACTCGCCCCCAAAGGGGGTCTTTTCCGGGGTGCTGTCCAATACCCGCTCTACAAACTTCGCCGCCAGCTCTCCGGCCTCCACGGGGTCTTTTCCCAGGACATAAGCGCCGGCAAACACCGCGCTGAACATATCCCCCGTGCCGTGGAGATTTCTTTCCCGCCGGGCTGATCGGTAGGAGAACAACCCCTCGTCCTTCATCAGACCGGCAAAACCGGTGTGCTCCGAGTCGGGGTTCGTGCCGGTGACGATGACGGTCTTCGTCTTCATTCTGCACAGCTTTTCCATCAGCATCCGCAGGTACTGGCCATCGGTCTGCTCCTGGTAGGGTGTTTCCGTCAGAAGCGCCGCTTCCGTCACATTGGGAAGCACCACCTCCGCCATGGAGGCCAGGTCTGCCATGGCTGCCACATGCTCTTCGGTAATGCCGCTATAGAGTTTTCCGCCGTCGCCCATGGCCGGATCCAGGATCACCGGGCAGTCAAACGCCAGCATCAGCTCCAGCACCGCCTCCGCCTGCTCCGGGTCGGACAGATATCCTACCAAAATGGCATCAAACGACGCGCCAACGGAGAGTAAATGCTCGCAGATGGGGGCGATCTCCGCCGTTAAGCTGCGGGTATGGGGATTGGGGAATCCCGTATGGGTGGAGAGGACTGCCGTGGGCAGCACGGAGCAGTTGATCCCCATGGCCGAGAGGATCGGCTGGGCCACCGTCAGGCTGCACCGTCCCACGCAGGACAGATCCTGCACCGTTAAAATCCGTTTCATTGCTTACTCCTGTCCGGCCCGCTTCTTCATCAGCTGGCGCATACGGGTGGCGTGGTCCAGCTCCCGCTTGCGGATCCGCAGGCTCTTGGGGGTGCATTCCAACAGCTCGTCGTCCGCCAAAAACTCCAGGCACTGCTCCAGAGAGTAGGTCCGGGGCGTCACCAGGCGCAGCGCCTCGTCAGAGCCGGAGGCGCGCATATTGGTCAGCTGCTTTTTCTTGCAGACATTGACGGTCATATCCTCATTCCGGCTGCAGATGCCCACCACCATACCGGCGTACACCGGCGTACCGGGGCCGATGAACAGAGCGCCCCGCTCCTGAGCGGCGTGAAGGCCATAGGTGACCGCCTCGCCGGACTCAAAGGAGATGAGAGAGCCGGTGAGCCGCCGTTCAATTTCGCCCTTCATGGGGGCATAACTGTCAAGGACAGAGGACATGATGCCCTCGCCCCGGGTATCCGTCAAAAACTCGCTGCGGTAGCCGAACAGGCCACGGGAGGGGACTAAGAACTCCAGGCGGTAGCGGCTGCCCATGGGGGTCATGGACAGCAGGTCGCCCTTCCGGCGGCCCATCTTCTCGATCACCGAGCCCATGCTCTCCTCCGGCACGTCCGCCACCATCCGCTCGATAGGCTCGCAGAGCTTGCCGTCGATGGTCTTGGTCAGCACTCTGGGGGTGGAGACGGAGAACTCATAGCCTTCCCGGCGCATGGTCTCCATCAGAATGGACAGGTGCATCTCGCCCCGGCCCGCCACATTGAAGGCATCCGTACCCTGCTCGGTCACATGGAGAGATACATCCTTCAGCAGTTCCTTTTCCAGCCGGTCACGGAGATTCCGGGATGTCACGAACTTACCCTCCCGGCCGGCAAAGGGAGAATCGTTGACCGCAAAGGTCATTTCAATGGTGGGATCGGAGATCTTCACAAAGGGCAGCGGCTCAATAGCATCGGGGGCGCACAGGGTTCTGCCAATGGTGATGTCCGCCATGCCGGACAGGGCTACGATCTCACCTGCAGATGCCTCCTGCACCGCCTGCTTACCCAGGCCGTCATAGGTATACAGCGCCACCACTTTGCCCTTCTGGCGCACATCCGGATTGTGATAGTCGCAGATGGTCACTTCCTGATTCACCCGGATGGTGCCCCGCTCCACGCGGCCCACAGCGATCCGGCCCACATACTCGTTATAATCGATGGAGGACACCAGCAGCTGCAACGGCGCAGTCTCGTCCCCCTCAGGGGCAGGTACATAGTTGATCACGGTCTCAAACAAAGGCACAAGATCCGTTCCCATCTCGTCCGGGCCGTAGGAGGCAGTTCCCTGCCGGCCGGAGCAGAAGATGGTGGGAGAGTTGAACTGCTCGTCGGTGGCGTCCAGATCCAGCAGCAGCTCCAGCACCTCGTCCATGACCTCATGGATCCGGGCATCGGGCTTATCCACCTTGTTCACCGCCACAATGACCTTGTGACCCAGCTCCAGCGCCTTCTGCAGAACGAAACGGGTCTGAGGCATGGGGCCCTCCGCCGCGTCCACCAGCAAAATAACGCCGTTGACCATCTTCAAAATCCGTTCTACCTCGCCGCCAAAATCGGCGTGGCCGGGGGTATCCACAATGTTGATCTTATAATCCTTGTACTGCACCGCGGTGTTTTTTGCCAAAATAGTAATGCCACGCTCCCGCTCCAGGTCGCCGGAGTCCATCACCCGGTCCTGGGTGGCCTGATTTTCCCGGTAAATACCGCCCTGCTTCAAAAGCTCATCCACCAGCGTGGTTTTGCCGTGGTCGACGTGGGCAATAATTGCTATATTACGGATTTTTTCCTTACTTACCATCGCGCAAGCGCCTTCTTTCTCAAATGATATGTCTTTTGTCCATGATTTCCTAATTTTACACTATAACACTACATCCGGGAAATTGCAATCGCATTGGGCAATTTTTACGATTTTTCCCCAGGTATTTCAAGGTTTTTCTCCTTGAAATGGCAGGTCTGCTATGGTATGATAAAAGACACATTATATACTTTCCCGCCGTTCATAACAGATAGGAGGTAATCCCCATGGCCCATTATTATTCTGAACCCAGCCACACCTTCAGTGAATACCTGCTGGTACCCGGCTACACCTCGGAAGACTGCATCCCCAGCAACGTCTCCCTTCGCACCCCTCTGACCAAGTACCGTAAGGGCGTGGAGGAGCCCGCCATCACATTGAATATTCCCATGACTTCCGCCATTATGCAATCCGTGTCCAACGACACCCTGGCCATCGCCCTGGCAAAGGAGGGCGGTCTGAGCTTTATTTACGGCTCTCAGACCATTGAATCCCAGGCCGCTATGGTGGCAAGGGTAAAGGGTTATAAGGCCGGTTTCGTGGTCTCCGCCTCCAATCTGACCCCCGACGCCACTCTGGCAGACGTGCTGGAACTGAAGGAGCGCAACGGCTTCTCCACCGTGGCCATCACCCACGACGGCTCTGCCAATGGTAAGCTGCTGGGCATCGTCACCAGCCGGGACTACCGGGTTTCCCGTATGGACATCTCCGAGAAGGTCTCCACCTTTATGACCCCCCTGGAAAAGCTGATCACCGCCCCCGCCTCCACCTCCCTGAAGGAGGCAAACGACATCATTTGGGATCACAAGCTGAACTCCCTTCCTGTTGTGGATGACAACGGCTGCCTGATGTATTTCGTCTTCCGCAAGGACTACGCCTCCCACAAGGCCAATCCCCAGGAGCTGCTGGACACGGAAAAGCGCTATCTGGTAGGCGCCGGTATCAACACCCGCGACTATGCCGAGCGCGTTCCCGCTCTGCTGGAAGCCGGCGCGGACTGTCTGTGCATCGACTCCTCCGAGGGCTATTCCTGCTGGCAGGCCAACACCATCAAGTGGATCCGGGATCACTACGGCGACTCCGTCAAGGTGGGCGCAGGCAATGTGGTCAGCCGGGAAGGTTTCCTGTTCCTGGCAAACGCCGGCGCAGACTTCGTAAAGGTCGGCATCGGCGGCGGCTCCATCTGCATCACCCGGGAAACCAAGGGTATCGGCCGCGGTCAGGCTACCGCTCTGATCGAGGTTGCAGCCGCCCGTGACGAATACTTCAAGGAGACCGGCATTTATGTGCCCATCTGCTCCGACGGCGGCATCGTCCACGACTACCATATGACCCTGGCGCTGGCCATGGGCGCTGACTTCCTGATGCTGGGCCGCTACTTTGCCCGTTTTGATGAATCTCCCACACCCAAGGTACTGGTGAAGGGCTCTTATATGAAGGAGTACTGGGGCGAGGGCAGCAACCGCGCCCGGAACTGGCAGCGGTACGACCTGGGCGGCAGCTCCAAGCTGTCCTTCGAGGAAGGCGTTGACTCCTATGTCACCTACGCCGGCTCTCTCCACGACAATGTGGAAGCTTCCCTCTATAAGGTCAAGTCCACCATGTGCAACTGTGGCGAGCTGACCATTTCCGACCTGCAGAAGAACGCACGGCTGACCCTGGTGTCCTCCGTATCTATCGTGGAGGGCGGCTATCACGACGTGACCCTCCGCTCCACCTCCTCCGCAAATTAATATTGCGCCAAAAGGGCGTGCCGCTGCGGCACGCCCTTTTTATAATACCGTTGCGAAATACGGGCAGGTTTGGTATAATACCTCCAGATCGATTTGTTTTGGCGGCGCTTGCCGCAAAAGGAGTATGCTGTGGAAACCTATTTTCAGATGAACTTTACCCTCCAGCAGGTCAATGCCATCTCTAACCTGGGCCTTGCCCATATGGGGGATGCCGTTTTTGAGCTGCTGTGCCGCGCCCATCTGTGCGCCGGAGGGGATCAGACGGTGCTGAAGCTCCATAAAGACACTGTTTCTTTGGTGAAAGCGCCTTCTCAGGCTGCTTTTGCGGATAAAATCAAGCCGCAGCTCACCGAAGAAGAGCTGGCTTTCTTCCGCCGGGGCAAGAATGCCCACACCCACGCCGCCCCCAAGTCCGCCACCCGGGCGGAATATGCCAAAGCCACCGGCCTTGAGACCCTTTTTGGAGCGCTGTTTCTGCTGGGCCGCACCCAGCGGCTGCAGGAGCTGTTTGATCTTATGATGAAGGAAGACGACTAAATGGCCTTTGACGCGTATTATTTAACTGCGGTGCTGGAGGAGATCCGCTGCTCCACCGCCGGGGCGCGGGTGGAGAAGATCCATCAGCCCAGCCGGGACACGGTGATCCTGCACTTAAAATGCAGCGACGGGCGGCAAAAGCTGCTCTTTGGTATGAATCCCACCGCCCCCCGTCTGCATTTGACCTCCGCCAGTCCGGAGAATCCCCCGGAGCCGCCTATGTTCTGCATGCTTCTGCGAAAGCACCTCAGCGGCGCCCGGCTGGCAGATATTTCTCAAATCCCTATGGAGCGATGCGCCCAATTCACCTTTGACTGCATCGACGAGATGGGCGATGCGGTACAGAAGAAGCTGGTGGCCGAGCTGATGGGCAGGACCTGCAACTTGTACCTTCTGGGCGCTGACGGCCGGATCATCGACTGTCTGCGGCGGATCGGCCTTGACGAAACCGCTCACCGGCCTGCGCTGCCGGGTATGTACTATCAGGCGCCTATGCCCATGGAAAAGGAAAATCCCGCCCATTGCGCTGATTTTATCCCGTTTCTCAGCGGTGTGGGAGCGGATCTGCTCTGCGACCGGCTGATGGATACCTTTGGCGGTCTCTCCCCGCTGGTATGCCGGGAGGCGGCCCTCTTTGCCGCCGGTGAGACCGACGCCAGGATTGAATCCGTGGACATCTCCGCCGTTGGGGAGAAGCTGAATCTCTTTTTCCGGGAGCATCTGCAGCATCCCGCCCCGTACCTGTACACTTCTGCCGACGGCACGCCCAAGCAGTTTGCCTTCTGCCCCATCCGCCAGTACGGCGAATGCACCCGGGCGGAGTCCTTCGGGGCGCTGCTGGACAGTTTTTACACCACCCGGGATCGCCGGGACGCCATGCGACAGAAAAGTCAGGCGGTGCGGAAATCCGTGCAAAATCTCTGCCAGCGGCTGACGAAAAAGCTGGCCATCCAGGAAAAAGAGCGGCTGGAGAGCCTGGATCGGGAACGCCTGCGACAGCTGGGCGACATTCTCACCGCCAACCTGCACCGGATCGAAAAAGGTCAGAAAAGCGTTGTGGTGCAAGACTTTTACGATGAAAATATGGCGGAAATCACCGTCTGCCTGTCGCCCATTCTCTCTCCCCAACAGAACGCCGCAAAGTACTACAAGGACTACGCCCGGATGAAGACCGCAGAAAAGGAGCTTTCCCGGCAGATCGAATTGGGCAGGCAAGAGCTTATTTATCTGCAGAGCGTGCTGGAGGAGCTGAATCGAGCCGAAACAGACGGAGAATTGGAGGAGATTCGCCAGGAGCTCCAGTCCGGCGGCTATCTCAAGGCCGATTCCGGCAAGCGGCGGGCAAAAACCGCCAAGCTGCCCCCGATGCGCTTTGTTTCCACCGACGGTTATCCCATTTTTGTAGGCCGCAACAACCGGCAGAACGACGAGTTGACCTTTAAGTTGGCCCGGAAGGACGATCTTTGGCTCCACGCCAGCAAGGTCCACGGCAGCCATGTGATCATCGCCTGCGCCGGTGTCACGCCCCCCGATGATACCATTACCCAGGCGGCCCAGCTGGCAGCCTACTATGCCGAGACCGGAAGCAGCCAGAATGTGCCGGTGGATGTTGTCCCGGTGAAGCTGGTGAAAAAGACCCCGGACCGGAAGCCGGGTATGGTGATCTATCACTCCCACCGCACCGTGGTGGTCAATCCCTACCCGGACATTGTGGTGGACCCCCTGAACGCCGAAAGTCGGGACGCCTCCACAGGAGATGCGTGATCGGTGTGTATCGTCACTGCCGTGGGCCGCTCGATTCGTCACCTTGCAAAAATCCCCCCTCGTCTGAGGGGGGATTTTCTTTTAGTTGATGGTATTCTGCGCCCGGAGGAAAAGCTGGCCGATCCGCTCCCGGAGGGCGACAGCCTCCGGCGTGTTGGCAGTTCCCTCCCGGTCGATCCAGTGTGCCGATGCTTGCTGAGCCGCTTTCAAGGTCTGCAGGTCGCAGCTTAAGTTTGCCACCCGGAACACGGGCAATCCCGACTGGCGGGCGCCGAAGAAATCACCGGGACCCCGCATGCGCAGATCCTCTTCGGCAATCTTAAAGCCGTCCGTGGTGCTGCACAGGGCCTTGAGCCGTTGGCGGGTCTCGGGATGCTTGGTCTGAGAGGTGAGAATGCAGTAGCTTTTCGCCTTGCCCCGTCCTACGCGGCCACGCAGCTGATGGAGCTGGGAAAGGCCAAAGCGGTCCGCGTCCTCGATGACCATCAGCGTGGCGTTTGGCACATCCACACCCACCTCGATCACCGTGGTCGCCACCAGCACATCTGCCTCACCCGCGGCAAAGGCGCTCATCACCGACTCTTTTTCCGACCCCTTCATCTGCCCGTGAAGCAGCGATACCCGCAGGTCGGGAAACACCGTCTGCCGGAGGGTCTGCGCCCAGGTCTCGGCGGCTTTCAGGTCCAGGGCCTCGTTTTCTTCCACCGCCGGACACACCACAAAGCACTGATGTCCTTCCTGCACCTGCCTGCGGATAAAGCCATTGAGCCGGGCCCGGTAGGATTCGTCCACAAGGAAGGTGTCCACCGGCTCTCTGCCGGGGGGCAGCTCGTCCAGTATGGAGACCTCCAGATCCCCGTACATCAGCAGCGCCAAAGTCCGGGGGATGGGTGTGGCCGACATCACCAGCAGGTGGGGGTCGTGCCCCTTATCCGCCAGCGCAGACCGCTGAGCCACGCCGAAGCGGTGCTGTTCGTCGGTGATCACAAGGCCAAGGTCGGCAAAGACCGTAGCCTCAGACACCAGCGCGTGAGTGCCCACCACCAATTGGGCGCGGCCGGAGGCAATATCCTCCCGGGCCAGCCGCTTTTGCTTGGGCGTCAGCGAGCCGGTGAGCAGCGTGATCTGTATGCCCAGAGGGGCAAGGGTCTTGGAAAGAGAAGCAAAATGCTGCTCCGCAAGGATCTCTGTAGGCACCATCAGCGCCGCCTGATGGCCGTTGCGGATTGCCATATAGGCCGCGGCGGCGGCTACCATGGTCTTGCCGCTGCCCACATCACCCTGGACCAGCCGACTCATGGGCGTGCCTTTTCTGAAATCTGCAGCAATGTCGTTGATCGCCCGGCTTTGGGCGCCGGTAAGGGCAAAGGGCAGCGCATTCATAAAGTCTGCCAGGTCGCAGTCCGTATAGGCAGGGCATCGTTTCATAGACCGGGATGCCCGCAGCAGGGAGAGTCCCGCAGAGAACACAAAGAACTCCTCAAAGATCAGCCGCTTTTTCGCCAGCTCCGCCTCCTCCATGGAGGCCGGCTCGTGAATGGCATAGTAGGCCCGGTGGGCAGGGAGAACGCCGTATTCCTCCCGCACCTGCGCCGGGATCACCTCCCGGGGCGGGTCGCAAATGGCCAGCGCCTGGCGCACCGCCTTCAAAATCGAGGCGTTGGAAAGGCCGGCGGTGAGGGGATAGATGGGCAGCACCCGGCGGGTCGTAAGGGGCGGCGCGTCCAGCGCCTCAAATACGGGGGAGGTCATATTGTAGCCGATGAAATCTCCGGAAACGGCGCCATAGAAAATATATTCCTTGCCATACTGGAGCTGCTCCGCGGTATATTTCTGATTGAAGAAGGTCAGCGTCAGCCGGGCAGTGTGGTCCGCCACCTGCACCTTGGTAATGTCCAGACCCTTGCGGATATGGCTGGTGCGGGGGGTGTTCATCACCATCGCCTTGAAGCAGGCAGGCTTGTCCGGCTCTAATTTTTCTATGGGTACCAGGCGGGTGCGGTCCTCATAGGCCCGGGGGAAATGGCAGATGAGATCCTCCAGGGTGAAAATGTTTAAGGTGGCAAACTGCTTTGCCTTTGTGGGGCCCACGCCCTTCAAGATCGTGACAGGATCTGATAACCTGGCCATAACCGCACCTCCTTCGTTTGTGTATATATAAAAAGCATACCATACTTTGCTGCTTTTTACAAGGTACGGTATGCTTGATGTTTTTGTTGCGGGAACAAATCCAGCTGGTTTGGGAACGAACCACTACCGACGCACCTGGCACGCTTCGCCTCTCGGGGCGTCCCGTCAAATAGAAAGTCTATTCTTTAACCCGGCTCCGATACCAAGCGGCGCAGGGCAGTCGCGACTCGCTCCGCACTTTGCACGCATAGCCTGCCCGTGCTTACAAAAAATGTTCCCTATTTCCACCCGGAAACGATACCGAGCGGCGCAGGGCAGTCGCGACTCGCTCCGCACTTTGCACGCATAGCCTGCCCGTGCTTACAAAAAATGTTCCCTATTTCCACCCGGAAACGATACCGAGCGGCGCAGGGCAGTGACGATACGCACTGCACCTTGCACGCATCGCCTCTCGGGGCGTCCCGAGGCATGAAAAAACTCCCTGCCGAAAAAAATCGGGAGGGAGATATTTTCAGAGAGATCAGGCCAGCTTGTTCAGCTTCAAAGTCATGCTGCTCTTCTTGCGAGCTGCAGCATTCTTGTTCATGATACCCTTGTTGATCGCCTGGTCAACAGCCTTAACGGCCAGCTTGTAAGCAGCTTCAGCAGCGGTGCGGTCACCGGACTCCAGAGCAACCTCAAACTTCTTGACAGCAGTCTTCAGGGCAGTCTTGTTTGCCTTGTTCTTCTCGTAAGCAATCTTAGACTGAATGACATCCTTTGCAGAGGACTTAATGTTGGGCATTTTTACACCTCCCACTTCGTATTGTGCTCATGCACTGTCCAATTATAGCGGAGGTTTCCCATAAAATCAATACCTTTTTTGAAAAAATTGCGAATATTTTCCGCTTTTTCCGAAAGATTCTCCCCAATTCAAATAACTGGTATTCCGGCCGCCCGGCGGCCACAATATGTAGTTGCAGGCCGGAAACATGCCCAGCGGCAAGTATGGCTCGGCGGTCTTGTCAAGAGGATTTTTTCTCCCCGAAAAATCCGTCTTGTCAAATTGTCCACAAAGAAAATATGGCGAAAAAGTACGGTTGCGCCAAAATCACTTATGTTAACCGAATTGTATATTTTTTTCGTCTTTTTTATTCCTCGACCCCTTGTGGAAAAACCTGTGGACAATGTGGAAAACTCAATGTTTTCAGCCTGATTTTTCCTGTTTCATCCCCAAAAACGCCCCCGGCTTTTTATTGCATACCGGTTTGCATAACCCCTGTTTTCTGTCCTCTTTTACGGCATTATGTAAGCACAAAATCCACGACGATTTTTGACAAAAAAAGCAAAAAAGTTTTCTCTTTTTCCGAAATCCGACCCGCGAGAGATTTTACGGCAGAAACATCCCAAAAAGATTTGTCAGTTTTTCACAAATCGATCGTCTGCGCCCTCTGTCAAACAATGGGGTTATTTTTTCCCCGGCAGGAAATACTGACTACATCTTCATTTTGCAGGAGGATGTATGCAGGGAAAAGTAGAGATCTGCGGTGTGAACACCGCCCAGCTGAAAGTCCTGTCCCAGACCCAGATGGACAGCCTGCTTTTGCAGGCAAAGAAAGGCGACGCTGCAGCCCGGCAGGCCCTCATCGAGGGAAATCTGCGGCTGGTGCTGTCGGTGATCCAGCGCTTTGAGAAACGGGGAGAATGCCCCGACGACCTGTTTCAGGTAGGCTGTATCGGCCTTATTAAGGCCATCGCCAACTTTGACCCCACCAAGGGCGTCCGGTTTTCCACCTACGGCGTGCCTATGATCGCCGGGGAGGTGCGCCGGTACCTGCGGGACAACTCCGCCATCCGGGTGTCCCGGTCCCTGCGGGATGTGGCTTACCGGGTACTGCAGTGCAAGGAGGAGCTTGTGCCGCGGCTGGGGAGAGATCCCACCAACGCCGAGGTGGCAAGGGAGCTGAATCTGCCGGAAGGCGATGTGGAGGAGGCGCTGGACGCGGTGTGCGCACCGGTGAGCCTGTACGATCCGGTGTACGCAGAAGGCGGCGACCCGTTGACCATTCTGGACCAGGTAAAGGACACCCGGAACACCGAGGGCGCGTGGATCGATCAGATCTGTCTGCAGTCCGCTTTCCGGAGTCTCGGTGACCGGGAGAAACAGATCCTTTCTTTGCGGTTTTATGACGGAAAAACCCAAATGGAGGTGGCCAACGCCATGGGGATCTCCCAGGCCCAGGTCTCCCGGCTGGAAAAAGGCGCCATCAAATCCATGCGAAAAGCCTTTTGTCTGTAAGTCGGCAAGTGCCGACAGACAATGCGTGCAAGGTGCAGTGCGTATCGTCACTGCCCTGCGCCGCTCGGTATCGAAGCCGGGTTGAAATATAGACCTTTCCTTTGTCGGCAAGTGCCGACAGACAATGCGTGCAAGGTGCTTATCTAATCGCTACTTCCCAAACCCGCTCGATTCGTCACCGGATTTAAAATATGAAACTTCTTAACGGCAAGTGCCGACAGACAATGCGTGCAAGGTGCAGTGCGTGTCGTCACTGCCCTGCGCCGCTCGGTATCGTTTCCGGGTGGAAATAGAGAACATTTTTTGGCAAGTGCCGACGGACAATGCGTGCAAGGTGCTGTGCGTATCGTCACTGCCCTGCGCCGCTCGGTGTCGCGACCTTGCGGAAACGAAAGCCTTTTTTACACGAGCCTGGTGGAATATCCGCCGGCGGCTGGGCATAGGCTGATAAAAACAGGGGGTGGGTGCTATGTCGGCCAAGTTTACGGATCTGCACTGCAAAGAGGTCATCTGCATCACCGACGGACGGCGATTGGGGTTTATCCAGGATGTGATCATCCAGCTTCCCCAGGGTGAGGTCAGCGCCATCGTGATCCCCGGCAAATGCAAGCTGGGTGGCTTCGGACCGCCGAAGGACGATCTGGTCATTCCCTGGAACTGCATCCGCCGCATCGGTCCGGACACGGTTCTGGTGGATATCAAGCCGGAAGACTGCCGGGTCCTTCGGGAAAAACCCCGTCTGCTCTTCTGATCTCCGCCCAAAGGGTATGCCCTTTGGGCGGGGCGTCATAAGGCATTATTCGGTTTTGCCCCAGTCTTTCTTCCCCGCAGCCGCAGAATAATCCCTTGAAATACACAAAGTATTTCTGCGTGATGATTCTTTGCTGCAGGAAAAAATCCATACGGCAAAACTGCGGAGCACTTCAAAAACGAAGATTTTTGTCCAAGACAATAAAATGCGCTACGGCAAGGCTGACGCCTGCCATAGCGCTTTTTTGCGGTATTGGATAAAAAGATTGCTTTTGATGCGGATACTGCCTTATGATGCCCCGCCCTTGGGCGGGGCGTCATAAGGCATTATTCGGTTTTGCCCCAGTCTTTCTTCCCCGCAGCCGCAGAATAATCCCTTGA
>JAZNAK010000031.1:0-13076 GCA_045586485.1 Faecousia sp.
TGCTGGACGGCGAGGGCGAAGTGACCCTCACCGGTAAGAAGACCCTCACCGGCGACCGCGCCAATGTGAATGCAGGCGAGTTCACCTTCGGTCTGTACGATGCAGAAGGCAAGCTCATTGAGAGCGTCACCAACGACGCAGCCGGCAACTTCGGCTTCACCACGCTCAAGTTCAACGAGAGTCACACTGTGGTGAACGGCCAGAAGCAGTACACCTACACCGTTAAGGAGATCCCGGGAGAAGATCCCTACATCACCTACGACGAGAAGGTCTACCAGGTCGTCATCACCGTCACGGACAATGCAGAGGGCGGCATCACCGTCACCCATACCATTAACGGCGCGGCCGATGGCGTGATTACCTTTGCTAATGTCTACACCGAGCCCGATCCCATCACCGCACTCATCGATGTGACCAAGATCGTGGAAAACAAGACCGAGCCCGGCATCACTCCGGACGGCTTTGAGATCCTCCTCCACCAAGGTGAAGAGGAACTGTCCTCCGTCAAGACAGATGCAGAGGGCAAGGCGTTCTTCCAGCTCACCTACAGCCTTGCAGATGTGGGCAAGACCTACACCTACAAGGTGACGGAAAAGAAGGGCAGCCTCTCCGGCGTCACCTACGACAAGACCGTCCACGAGATCACCATCACAGTTGAAGCCAAGGAAGACGGCACGCTGTACACTGTCATCAACGGCCAGAAAGCCTCCTCTACAGCGGTATCCTTTACCAATGTCTATGAGAAGCCCGCTTCCCCCGACACCGGTGACCACACTCCCATCTTCCTCTCCGGCGGTCTGATGCTCCTGAGTCTTGCCGGCATCGCCCTGCTGCTGACCAGGAAGCGCAAGGAAACCGTATAACCCCCACTCAAAACCGGCCTGCGGTAAAACGCAGGCCGGTTCTTTTTGTGACAACATCACGGAAACCCTGCATAAAATCGGGCATACTGATGGTATAACACAAGGAGGTATTTTATATGAGATTAAAAGATAAGGTTGCCATTATTACCGGCGGAAGCCGGGGCATCGGCTTTGCCACTGCAGATAAGTTTTTGCAGGAGGGGGCAAAGGTGATCATCACCGCCAGCTCCGAATCCACCGCCGCAAAGGCCGTGGAAAAGCTGCAATCGCTGCACCCGGGCAGCGTGATCCTGGGCATCAGCCCCGACCTGGCCCACTGGGAGGAGGTCCACAAAGCCTTCAAAGAGATCCATAACCGGTTTGGCTCCATCGATATTCTGGTAAACAACGCCGGCATATCCGAAAGCACACCCTTCTCCGCCTACACCGAGGAGCTGTTTGACAAGGTGACCGACCTGAATGTGAAGGGCATTTTCACCGCCACCCACGCCGCGGTGGACTATATGACCGCCCAGGGCAGCGGCGTCATCCTCTCCACATCCTCTATGGTGAGCATCTACGGGCAAAGCAGCGGCGTGGCCTACCCCGCTTCCAAGTTTGCGGTGAACGGCTTTACTCTCTCCCTTGCCCGGGAACTGGGCCCCAAGGGCATCCGTGTAAACGCAGTTGCCCCTGGTATCACGGAGACGGATATGATGAAAGCCGTGCCCAAAGATGTGATTGAGCCTATGATCAAGCAGATCCCTCTGCGCCGGCTGGGGCAGCCGGAAGACATCGCCAACGCCTTTGCTTTCCTGGCGTCCGACGAGGCATCCTACATCACCGGTGTGGTCCTCAGCGTGGACGGCATGGCCAGATCTTAACTCGCGGCAACTCTTTCCCCTTATGGGAAAGAGTTGCTTTTTGTTTGCGCCCGTGGTATCATTGTTCCATAATTCCAATACCAAGCAACTTGGGAGGTTTCCTATGGATTTTCGTTCTTATGTGGCAAAGTTCAATGCCAACGACGAAGAATGTTATAAGCAGTTGATCCCCAACGAGAAGGCCTTGGACTTCCTGTTGGAGAACGCCCCCCGACTCTCCTGTCCCGATGCCGTGATCGAAGAGACCTTTGCCTTCCGCACCTGGACGCTGCGGAAGCATTTCAAGCAAACGGAAGACGGTATGGTCCTGACGGAGTTTCTGCCGAAGGTTCCCTGGTCTTCCAAGCACAACACCATCAACGCCCCCCTGTTCCATCACTTAAATGAGAGCCGCTGGTTCAAGAACTCGGATCGTTTGCTGGACTACATCTCCCTGTTCCTCTGCGGCAAGGCCAACGCCTTTGCCTACACCACCCCCGCCCTGTGGGAGATGCTGAAGTTCCTGAAGGTGACAGACAACCTGGACTATGCAGTGAAGAACGTGGAGAAGTTCGAGGCCTATGTCCGGGGTTTTGAGAGCTTCCAGCTGAAGAACGGTCTGTTCTGCTCCATCGACAACCAGGACGCCATGGAGGTATCTATCAGCGGCACCGTGGTCACCGATACGGGCTTCTACGCCCCCAAGGGCATCCGTCCCACTATGAACGGCTATATGTACGGCGCCTATGTGACTATGGCAGAGATTGAAAGGATGTGCATCTGCGAAGATAAAGCCGCCGCCTACACCGCCAAGGCCCAGGAGCTGAAAGCCCACTATAACCGTGCCGGCTTCGACGGAGACTTCTACAAGGCCATCCATATAGATTTTGAAGCGCTGAACGGCGATGTGACCACCGATGACATTCCCGAGGGCTACAACGCCCGGGAGCTGATTGGCTACATACCTTTCATCTACGGCCTTGCAGGACCGGAACAGATGGACTGCCTCAAGTATCTCAAGGACGAGACTGTCTTCTCCGGCAAAATGGGCCTGACCACCGCGGACATCTCTCACCCCAAGTTCCTCTACGAGTTCGGCCACACCTGCCTGTGGAACGGCTATGTATGGCCCTTCGCCTCCAGCCAGACCATTACCGCCGCCATCAATCTCCTGGAGCGGGGCGATCCTCCCCATATCACCTACCGGGATGTTTATGATTTCATTCACAAGTATGCCGAAATGCACTACCGGATGAAAGACGGCAAAAAGATCAACCATATCGACGAGGTAATGAGCCCCCACGAGCTGGTGTGGACCTCCCGGGAACTGCTGAAGCTGCTTGGCTGGATGCCCCAAAAAGGCGGCTACGAGCGGGGCAAGGACTATAATCACTCCACCTTTATCGACCTGGTGATCCGGGGTCTGATCGGCGTGAAAGAGGACACCGAGACCTTGGTTGTCGAGCCCCATATTCAGGGCATCTGGCCCTGGTTCAAACTGGAGAACCTCACCTTCCACAAGAAAAGCTACGATATCTATTACGACGAGGACGGCACCCATTTCGGCAAGGGCGTCGGCATTGTCATTGAAGAACGCTGAAAATACCGCGCCTGCTTTTGCAGGCGCGGTAATCCGTTATCTGCCGATTCCCGGATGGTCATCTGTAGCGGGGTTGTCCAGCAATTCGCCTGTTTCCGTAAATCGTGAGCCGTGACAGGGGCAGTCCCAGGAATGCTCCTGCCGGTTATATTTCAAAGCGCAGCCCAAGTGGGGACAGCGGGGCGCGGTGGGGGTGATCAGATTCCAAACGGCCTCCGCCCCGTTCACCGCAAGCTGGGGATGCAACACGCCGCGGCAAGGAGAGAACAGTTCCGAAAATGCGTTTTGGCGCCCTTGCACCAGGTCGCACAGGATCTCCGCCGCCACCATTGCCGAGGTAAAGCCCCATTTGTTATACCCCGTTGCCACAAACAGCTCCGGCGTGTGCTTGGAATACCGTCCCACATAGGGGATGCCATCCAGGGTCATACAGTCCTGGGTGGCCCAACGGTCGGCAATATGCCTTTGGGGATAGTGCTTTGCGGCAAAGGCCTCCAACTCCGCCCAGCCTCCCCCCTTTTTGCCGGTGCGATGTCCACCTCCCCCCAACAGAAGATACTTGTCATAGCTTCTGAAGGACAGTCCTTTTTCGTTTTCATCCACATACATACCGTCCAACGGCTGCGCGTCTTCCAGCGCCAGCACATAGGATCGGTGTTGATACATTTTCAGAAAATAGGCCCCGTGTTTATTCAGAATGGGAAAATGGGTGGCTATGATGGCCTTCTTATATAAGATCTTTCCCTCTTCCGTTTCGGCAACGCCCGGCGCAATGGCACGGAGTTTTGTATGCTCCTTTATATTGAGTCCTTTTGCCAAGGTGTACAGGAACTGCAGGGGGTGTAGTTGCCCTTGATCCTGCAGTTTTACTGCCCCCGCCACCTCAAAGGGCAGAGAAGTCTCCGTCACAAACTCCGCCGGGACACCGATTTTGTGGTAGGCCTCCACCTCTCTGCGGAGCTTCTCCAGGTCATAAAGGGAATACACGAAGGCATCCCGGGTGTCAAAGGCGCATCCCAGATCTTTGCATAAGTCTCTATATCGCGCCAAAGCCCGGCTGTTGGCTTCATAGTAGCCTCTGGCCGCTGGAACGCCGTATTTTTTCAGAATCTTCTGATAAATCAGGTTATGCTGCGCCGTCACCTTGGCGGTTGTGTTTTGGGTAATGCCCCCGCAGATCTCCTTCGCCTCAATAATCGTGTAATCCACGCCGGCTTCCTGTAGCAGATGCCCGCATAAAATGCCTGTAAGGCCGCCGCCGACAACCAGAACATCGGTTTTTTCTATTCCGTCCAAATTGCCAAACTGCGGTTTTTTCACTGTTTCTGTCCAGACTGACTCCATACATTACCATCCTCAGCTTTTCAAATAGCGGGAATGCTCCCTTTCTGAGCATCCCGCCCGCAGATAGTATGCACAAAAATCCTGCCTGTCGGCACAAATTGCAGAAATCACATTGAAAACAACCTCTTGCTGTGATACAATACAAGAAAAATGAAAGGAGACTGGGCGATTCTATGAAGTTTTATATGTGCAAGACCTGCGGCAACATCATCACCAAGGTGAAGGACACCTCTGCCCCTGTGATGTGCTGCGGAAAGACGATGGAAGAACTGATCCCCGGCAGCGCAGACGCATCGAAGGAAAAGCATGTTCCTGTCTATACCCTGGATGGCAACAAAGTGTTTGTTATGGTGGGCGAGGCAGAACATCCTATGGCTGAGGAGCATTTTATTGAATGGATCGCTGTGGAGACCGACTCCGGCATTCAAACCAAGTACCTCTCCCCCGGACAATCTCCTGCCGCCAGCTTCGGCATCTCCAGCCAGGACCGGCTGGTAGCGGTGTATGCCTACTGCAACCTCCACGGTCTGTGGAAGAAGGAGCACGAGGAAGCTCCCGTGTGCGACCTGCAGCCGGTAAACACAGATTCCAACGAGAACTATGTGGTATGCCGGTGCAATCAGGTGAACTACTTTGATGTGATCCACGCAGCTCAGGAGCATATGGACCTGAGCAGTATGCTTGCCCTCTTTGACGAGGTCAAAAACACCACCCACTGCTCCACCGGCTGCGGTGGCTGCTATAACAAGGTTCTTGCCATTATTTCTGACATTCTAAGCGGAAAGATCCGCTGATAAAACGCAAACGGCCGCTGACACCCGACACCGACCGTTATTTTGTTATTCATCAGTAGCCGATCAGAATGCCGAAAACCAGCACGAGAATGGAGATGGCAAAGAGCAGAATCTGCAATTTCCATGTCCATTTCAGCCACTTCCAGTAGGACACATTGGCCATGGACAGGCCGATCAGCAACACAGGATTCGTCGGCAGGATCACATCGGTAAAACCGTCCGCCATACAGTAGGTAAGGATCACCATCTGGGGGGATATCCCCAGGGCATTGGTGATGGGCAGGACGATGGGCATCACCAAAAAGATCTTGGCAGATGCCGAGCCGATAAACACCTGCAAAAACAGGATCAGCGCATAAATCAGCAAAACCGTGACGATCTTGCTCCTGCCTTCCAGCAGGCTCAGCACCGCGTGCATCACCGTGTCGATAATGCCGCTTTCCTCCATGACCAGTCTGACCGAGGAGGCGATGGCGATCATCACCACCGCAGGAAGCATAGCCGCTGCGCCCTTCAAAAAGCAGGTGATGACCCGGCGGAAGTTCTTGCACACGATCTGCCCCGCCACGAGGCCGGAGATCAGAAAGCTTGCGGCCAAAATGGGAATGGCAAAGCCGGAGATCTCCCGGATACAGGCGATGGCTACCAGCATCACGCCCTGAATGGCGAAGAAGGTGGTGTACACCCGAAAAATCCTCTCCTGGTTTTCCGGCATCGCGCCCATTTCTTCTGCCAGATTCTCCCGGCGCTTTAAGTCCGATTCATAGGTGAGGGAGCTGCTGGGGTCTGCCTCGATCCTGCGAAGATACCGCATCAGGAACAGGCACAGCACCAGATATACGATGGCGAAGAACACGATCCGCAGCCACGCGCCGGAGGAGGTGGGGATCTCTGCGTACTGGGCTGCAGTACCCACAGAGAAGGGGTTGGTAATGGCGGTGGAGAAGCCGAAGCAGGCTGCCAACAGGCACGCGCCCAGGCCCACCATCGTGTCCATTTTCATGGACAGCATAAACACCACGATCAGCGGCAGCAGTGTCACCAGCTCCTCAAACATACCAAACAGGCTGCCGAAGAGCATAAAGATCAGCACCGTCACACAGACCACAGGGCCGCCCTTTTTCCGCAAGTGGCTCATGATCCGCACGATCACAGTCTTGATACCGCCGGTCTTTTCCAGCAGATTAAAAATACCGCTCATCACCAGCAAAAATACGCTGATCATAATAATGGTAAGGGCATCACCGGATGCAAACACCCGCACCGGCGCCGAGATCACCCGCCAAAAGGCGATGCCCTCGATCTCACCCTTTTCATAAGTACCGGGAATGATATTATTGTCTTCGTTTCGGACAAAGGCGCCCTGGGGAACGAAATAAGAAAGACTTCCGCAGAAAATGAGAATAACCAGAAGCATGGCAACTACCGTCACAAAGGAACGGACGCTGATGCTGGAAAAAGCCTGTTCTTTCTGCTTGTCTTCCGTGGGTTTTGTCTTTGTAAGGATAGTGATCACCCCTTTTTACGCGTGTACCGCAGTCTTGACGGTCTCGTCATACAATATCATCGAAGCCATATACCAGTCTACAGCCGAGCGCTTTTCCTCGGGAACAAAGAAGAGGATCTCCGCGCCGTCGTAGATTTCAAAGTTGACCCCTGCGCCAAAAAGCAGCCGGTAAATCTTCTCAAGGGAGAAGTGCAGCTGCACCTGCTGTCCGTCCTTTGTGCCGCAGTAGGTCAGGCCCTCTCTGTTGAGGGTACACACGCCCTGTCCGGCGCTGCGGGTCAGACCCCAGCCGTTGCTCTTCAGACGCAATTCCACAGGGGAAGAAAGGGCAAAGTCCGGATTCCGGACAATGCTCTCCCGAAGAAGCTCCAGCTGCCAATCGTACCACTGGGCAAGGTTTTGGAATCGGAAGTCACCTGTAAAGGCATATCGTTCATCCACGGAGGTCAGGTAGCCGCATCCTTGGCAGAACACCTTGTCTTTTTTTGTGACGATGGTGTGCCTGCGTCCGCAGACGGGACATACGGCCAGAATGTTTTCAAGGCCCTCCGCCATGCGGCTGGACCGGTAGTGGATATGGGGCCGCTCCTCCAGCCAGCGGAACTCATCGTAATCAAGGCGCTCTTCCACAGCCCTTTTGATCTCCGCCACAGAGAGCTCCTTCGTCTCCTCCGCTGTAAACAGAATGTCCAGCTCCGCCTCCACCACGCTGCCCCGGCGGAAGCCTTTGCCCCACTTGGGGTCGGCAAAGTAGTCGCCGCCGAACTTTACGGTGTAAACGGGAACGCCGGCCTTCTTGATGAAGGAATAGGTCGTCTCCTGAATGTCCTCAAAGCGGCCGGTGGTGGAAAGTCGGGCCTCCGGCATCATGGCAAGCAGGCCGTTGCTCTTCAGTACACGCAGGCAGTTTTTGGTGCTGGCGGCATCCAGGGCGAACATGCTCTTGGGGAAGCCGCCGACATTTTTCAGCAACCAGCGCAGACGGTTGTCATAGAAATACAGCCGCGCAATCACAAAGTTGGGCTTGTACTGCCGGATCAAGGTCGCGGCATAGATAAAGTCGATAAATGAGCCGTGGTTGCACAGCACCATTGCAGGCTTTTCCACCTTCCCCACCCGGTTTTCCGCCTTGACGCGTACACCGCAGAGGGAAAAATAGGCCTTCACCGCCCAGTAGAGGATCCCCAGCAGAAAGCCGCTGGGCTCTTTGACAGTGATCTGAGAGGTGTTCTTGTGGGCCTCGGCATAGGTGTTGACCTTGGCAAACAGCGTTTCCCGCTTCAGCCACAGAATCGCAATCAGCGCGAGCAGTACGGCGAAGACGCAGGCCGTCACAATCCAGCTGGTAGAGATGGTCATATATCCCAGAGCCACGCCGATGCAAACCGACGGCAGAGCGCCCAGCAGAGTCACGGTGATGTAGCGGCGGTAGCGTATACCGGTACCGGCGGCAAAGAAGCAGATCATACCGTAAGGGATCGCCGGCAGCAGATAGAGAATGAAAATAATCAAAACGCATTTGCTGGATCGGGCAACCTTGTCCAGATCCAGATTCAGCTTTTTCACAAAAAAGTCCCGGGGTTTTTCGCCAAAGGCCTTTTGCAGCAGAAAGATAACCGTACTTCCCACCGCCACACCGATCATGCAGCACAAAATGCCCACAGGGAAGCCAAAGGAGCAGCCGGAGAGCACCTGCACAGGCTCGGCCGGCAGGAAGGAGCAGATCACCTGCATGGTGGCAAGGACCACTACCATTACATAGTCCCGCCAGTTAAAGATGCTGAAGGTATCCCGCAGCTGATCCCTGGAAAGGTCGTTCAGGAATATCCTTTTCAGCAGTTTCAGATTGTCTCCGGAGAAAACAAACAGTGCCAGCAGGGCAAAAAAAGCCGCCAGAACCAACACGATATAGAGTCTCTCTTTCCGCTTTTCCGGGGTCTTCATTCCTGTCTGCACCTCCTTCCCGGATACAATACGCGCATTATTATAGCACAAACCGACAGAAGATTCAAGAAAAACCCCGCGAAGATGGCGTTCTGCCTCTTCGCGGGGTTTGTTTCATTACTGTTCCACCGTCAGCTTGCTGAGGATCGCTGCCAGTTTGGCATTTACCACATCAAAATCCGAGACCGCATCCATGATCTCGTCGTAGGCCACATCCTTGCCGGCTGCCATCAGCTCCCGGGCCAGGTCTGCCACCTCCTGGGCGTGGGCATCGTTGTGGCTGACCAAGTACCGCATCATCACCAGCAGCTCCTCCAGAGGCGTTGCGTTCTCCCCAGGCAGGTGATCGTGTACCTCCTCCCCGTGGGTATGGCAGTGGGTCAAATCCCCGTGGGCGTGGACTGTGCCGCTGTGGGAATGGGCCAGCACATCCTTCTTCACGCCGCTGACCTGGTACATACGGCGGTTGGAGACCACCACCTCCACATCCAGGTGGGCATCGAAGATCCGCTTCAGGCTGTCGGCCTCCATCAGACCGTTTGACACCTTGCTGGCAGAGCCGCTGTGGTGATTGTCAATGGCCTCCCGGCTCATTCCGTGGGCAACGGTGAGTCGTCCGTCCTCTTTCAAAAGGCCCGCCAGGGTCTTGATCAGGCGCTTGGGGTACGGAAAATGGGGAAAGGCGTTGTACACCACGATCCGGTCAAACTTCTGGGCAAAGGCATATTCCTCCACATCGCCGCAAAGCACCTGCACTCTCTTCTCCCCGGCGTACTTGGCGGCGGCAATTTGGGCCATCTCCGGAGAGATGTCGATGCCGGTGACAGAGGACACATTCCTCTCCAGATAATAATCGAACATCACGCCAGTGCCGCAGGCCACATCCAGAATGTCCATTCCCGCGCCCACCTCAGCGTTGTCCAAAATTGTTCCTATGATCACATCGCTCTTTATCATCTGGGCATCCCAAGTGGGGGCGCAGCGGTCAAAAAAGTCGATGACATCCTGTTTTTCCATAGCCTATCCTCTCTTTATCCGAAGAAGGTATCCGTGTCGATCTTCTGATAGCCGCCGAAGCTGCTGGGGCAGGCAAAGATCTCCTCTGCCAGCTCTGCGCCCAGGAACATTTTGGTCACTTCATTGGTCTTTGCGGTCATATCGATATCGGCAAAGGCCTCGGGGTACACCGTCTTGGCGACAAACCAGGTGTTGATCAGGGCAATCTCGTGGTTGGTGTAGTAGGCGTTATAGGCCATCTCCAGGTACACCTCGCCATTTTTCCAGGCCTTGCAAGTGTCAAACATCGTGGGATCTTCGTCGTAGAGGGGTTTGATGTTCTTCACGGCAGCAGCGTCCATAATGATGATGTCCATCTGCTCTCCCAGCTCCACGTACTTCTCCTCTTCAATGGGACCGATGCCCTCCATTCCCAGGCCGCTGAGCACATTCTTCACCCCGGCCACCTGGAAGGAGATGTAGCTCTCGGCAGTCATCAGATGGTTTGTTGTGCCCCAGTTGCCCAGACCGCAGATATACACACCTGGCTTGTCTTCCTCGGGGATGCCGGCAACCCGTTCCTCAATGGCAGCCTTTTCATCAGCAATAAACTGAATCAGCGCTTCGGCTCTGGCTTCCTCATCGAAGACGTTTCCCAGCAGGGTCAGAGAGGTTTGAAAGTTCCCGTCAAACACGCCGTTGCTGCCGCTGCTGACGGTGATCACCGGCACGCCCAGCTGCTGCTGCAGGGCATTGGCCTTCTCCACATCCTTAAACTCAGAGATCACGATATCCGGATTGCAGGCGAGGATCTTCTCCGCCTCTGCAGCCTGGGCCATAGGGCCGCCTACGCCGCAGGAGGGCAGCTTGCTGAAGGCCTCTCCAAAGGCCAGCATATAGGGCCGGGCCACGGAGTCGAACATCTTGGGCCGCTCGGCAAGGGTGGTATTGTCGATGTCTTCCACGCCGGCCAGCAGAGAAACATCGCCTACATAGCTGTATATTCTCAGCGCGCCTGCGCCCACGCAGACCACTCTTTTATAGCTGCCGGGGTTGATGCGCACTTCCCTGCCGATCATATCGGTGACAGCAGTTCCCTCTGCGCTGTGTTGGGGATCTTCCCGGACACCGCAGGCGCAAAGAGCGATCATGATTGCAACAACAAGCAGCGATGCCAGCCATTTCTTAGCCTTCATACCCGTATCCTCCTATAATTACTTTTTGATTATTTATCTGGACGATTTTGACTGCTATATCAAAAATATCCTTGATGACATCTTCCGTGACGATTTCTTTCCCTCCGGCGTACTTTACCGTGCCGTCCTTCATAAAGAAGAACCTGTCTCCGAAGGCCAGCGCCTGATTCAGGTCATGGAGGGATGCCAAAATGCCGATATTCTTCTCCCGGGCCAGTTTCTTTGCCTCCTGGATGATCAGCAGCTCATTGGCCATATCCAGATTTCCGGTCGGCTCGTCAAAGATCATCATTTGCGGCTCTTGGGCCATGGCACGGGCAATAGCCACCTTCTGCTTTTCGCCGCCGGAGAGCGCTTCTGCGCTGCGTTCGGCAAAGGCCAAAAGTCCCATATCCTGCAGAATCTTCTCGGTAGCCGTGTAGTCAGAAGGGCTGGCTTTCATACCAAAGTAAGATACCCGCCCCATCAGCACAGAGTCAAACACCGTCAGATCACCAAAATGAATATGCTGGGGCACATAGGCGATCCGCCTTGCCCTTTCTCTCCGGGGCAATTTCGCAAGATCTTCCCCATCAAAGGTAATGCGGCCGCTTTTAGGCTTTTCCAGGCCCAGAATATTCTTAAAGAGGGTGGTCTTGCCGGAGCCGTTCTTGCCCAGCAGAATGCCTACCTGCCCTTTTTCCAGCTCCAGCGACGCGCCCTTTAACACCAAAGCGCCCCGTCCGCCGTATCCAAATTGCAGATCATTTACCTTCAGCATCCGTGGTGGCCCCCCTTCTTACCAAAAATAATCGCGATAAAGAAAGGCGCTCCCAGAAGGGATGTGATGGCGCCCACAGGCAGCGCAGAGCCGCTGCCGAGACTCCGGGACAGGGTGTCCGCAAGGAGCAGCAGCAGGCTGCCCATCAGACAGGATACAGGGATCGTCACCCGATGATCCTGCCCCAGCAGCTTCTTGGTGATGTGGGGGCAGATCACGCCCACAAAGCCGATAATCCCCAGGAAAGACACGCACACCGCCGTAATGACAGAGCCCAGCAGCAGCGTTGCAAACCGCAGGCCCGACACATTTACGCCCATGGTTTTCGCGGTGGCCTCGCCGCTGAGGAGGGCGTTGTATTTCCACGCCATCAGCATAAAAAACACCATGCTTGCCAGTACCACCACCGCCATAATGGCGTCGGTGCGATAGGTGGCCCGCCCCAGATCGCCGAAGCTCCAGACCACCGCCGCGGACAGACCCACATCGGTGGCATAGAACTGCAAAATGGTGGTTGCCGCCGTCCAGACAGAGCCGATGGCAATGCCCGCCAGCACCACCACATTGGGGGAAAAGGACCGGAGGGTGCATAGTCCCAGAATCAGCAAAACAGACGCGGTGGAAAACAGGAATGCCAGCACAGAGGTGGCGTAGGGATTTGCCCCCACATCAAAGCTTTGGGGGTTGTTGCCCGTGGACAGAAAGCCGCCGGCAAAGGCGATAATGGAGAGATTCGCGCCGAATACCGCCGCATTGGAAACACCCAGCGTGGAGGGGGATGCCATCGTATTATTCAATGTGGTCTGCATCACAAGACCCGCCACGGAAAGGCCCGCGCCGGCGATCACTGCCGCCAGCATCCGGGGAACGCGGATCTTCCAAATGATGCGGCTTTGGGCATCATTGCCGCCTCCCAGCAGAGCATCCAGCGCCTCTTGAACGCTCATATTGGACGAACCAACAAACAGGCATCCGATGCCGGCAATGATCACCGCCAAAAGCATTGCGATGACCACGGCTGTGTTTCGCCGCTTCTTTTTTTCCAGTTCTTTGATATTCATGGATCTTTCTCCTGATCGATATTGCGTGCATTATATCACACCCCCTCCCTTTTCGTAAGCCCCCTGGGGGGATAAAAAGCGGCAAAAACCGCCCTCCGGAAAACCCATTGTCAAGCCCACTGACATAACAAAAGCCGCTGACCTTTGGTCAGCCGCTTTTCTATTGTCA
>JAZNAK010000032.1:0-61976 GCA_045586485.1 Faecousia sp.
CGCTTACGACAACTGGGCCGGCCGTGCCTGGTGCGCACTGGACTCCTCCCCCCAGGTCAGCGGTGACGCCGATACCTTGATCTGGCCCTGTGAAAACGGCATTATCTACGCACTGAAGCTTAACACCCAGTATGACCGCGAGGCAGGAACTCTTTCCGTAGACCCGGAAACCGCTGTTAAAGTCAAATATTCCAGCAAGCACAATCGTACCTTAGGCTTTGAGTCCAGCATCGTCATTGTAAATGAATATGCCTATGTGGGCGACAACGGCGGTATGTTCTTCTGCATCAACCTGGATACCATGGAACTGGTATGGGCGCAGGACACCCGGGACGATTCCAACTCCACCCCGGTCTTTGAGCCCAATGGCACCAGCGGTGGCTATATCTACACCGCTCCGTCGCTGCATTGGACCAATGTAAACGGCTCCGGATACATCTGCATCTACAAACTGGACGCAGTGACCGGTGACATCGTTTGGGAAAAGTGTATAGACTGCTACACGGTCACTGATCTGTCCGGCGGCGTCCAGTCCTCCCCCATTCTGGGTAAGCCCGGTACAGAGCTGGAAGGTCTGATCCTTTACACCGTTGCCCGCACGCCCAACATCGGCGATGGCAAGCTCATTGCCCTGGATACGGATACCGGCGAGATCGTGTGGGAGAAGTATATGAGCTGCTATTCCTGGAGTTCCCCCGTAGCTGTCTATGACGAAAACGGGAACGCCTATATCTTCACCTTCGATTCCGTTGGCAATATGACTATGCTGGACGCCGACGGCGAGGTGCTGGATACCCTGCAGATGGGCTCCAATGTGGAGGCCTCCCCTGCTGTGTACGAAAACACTCTGGTGGTAGGCACCCGCGGCGGTCTGATCTGCGGTATTAAGATCCAATAATACAAAAGGGTGCGTCTGATGGCGCACCCTTTCTCTATTGCTCAATTGACATCTTGACCCTTTCAAATTATAATAAACTTACATCAAACAAAGGAGGCGCATTATGGAAAAGAAAATCATCACCATCAGCCGCGAGTTTGGCAGCGGGGGCCACACCGTGGGTCAGCAGGTGGCAGAGGCACTGGGTATCCCCTTCTACGATAAGGAACTTGTGGAAAAAGTTGCCCTGGAATCCGGCTTTGCGCCTAAGTTTGTTGAGGAACACGGAGAGCATTCCCCCGGTACTTCCCTGCTCTCATACGCCTTTGCTTCTCAGGGTGTTCCCGGCGCAATGAACGGTATGTCGGTTGCGGATTTCTTGTGGAATGTGCAATGCAGTGTCATTTTGCAGCTGGCGGAAAAGGGGCCTTGCGTGATCGTCGGCAGAAATGCCGACTACATCCTTAAAGACCGGCCTGACTGCCTGCATGCGTTTATCCATGCCGATAAGGATGTTCGGGCGCAGCGGATCGTGAGGCTTTACGGCGAATCAGAGAAATCACCTCAGGCCCGTTTGAACGAGAAGGATAAGCGCCGAAAGGTAAACTACCAGCACTACACCGGCAGGACCTGGGGTCAGGCAGATAATTATGACATCTGCCTTGACAGCGGCAGGCTGGGTATTGAGACCTGCACCCATATTCTGTTGGATCTAATGAAAAAATAAAAGAGCACCCTCCGTAGATTACGGAGGGTGTTTTTTTACTTATCCCAAAGGCAATTCCAGTTCTTGGCAAAATACTCCACGCCGGAATAAACCGTGGTGACAATAATCACACCGTTGACCACAGCGTCCAGCCATTTTACTGTGGGGAATGCCATCAGCAGGCACAGACCAATCATTGTGCTGGCGGTTTTGATCTTTCCGCTCCAGCCGGCTGCAATCACCTTGCCTTTGCCAACTGCCACCAGTCGCAGACCGGTGACGGCAAACTCTCTTGTCAGCACCAGCATCAGCGCCCAAGCGGCCATTCTGTTCCACTGACAGAAAATGGTCATAGCGGCAATGGTCAGCAGTTTGTCGGCAAGGGGGTCGAGAAACTTGCCAAAGTCACTTACCTGATTGCGGCGGCGGGCGATCTGGCCGTCTATGTAATCAGTCAGACTTGCCAAAATAAACACGCCCAGCGCCAGATACATCCACAAGCCGGGCTGGCCGCCGCTTGCATACATCAAAGCCATATAGGCCGGAATAAAGGCCACACGGATCAAAGTTATTTTACTTGCCAGTGTCATAGCGTTTCCTCCAACAAATAACCGGACAGTTCACCGTCTGCCACGCCGTCAATCAAAACTTCTACAAAGCTGCCCTCGGTCAGCGCCTCCTGGGTGGCGATCCAAACCCGGTTATCGATCTCCGGGGAGTCGCCGTAGGTGCGGCCGTAAAACTGCTCCATTTCACCGTCATATCCGTCTACAAGGACAGTCAGTGACTTACCAACCATAGATGCGTTATAGTCGTCCATGATCCGGGACTGAATGGTCTCCACCTGCTGAGCTCGCAGCTGGGCGATCTCCGCGTCAACAAACTCCATTTCAGATGCCGGTGTTCCTTCCTCCGGTGAGAACGGGAACGCGCCGACGCGCTCCAGGCGCTGCTCCTTTAGAAACTGGCACAGTTCCGCGAACTCCTCTTCTCCCTCACCGGGCAGGCCGGTAATCACGCTGGTGCGCAGTACCAGACCGGGAATCCGCTGACGGAGTTTGGCAAACAGTTCCTGCAGAAACTGCCGGTCGCCCCGACGGTTCATCAGCTTCAAAATCTTACTGTTGCAGTGTTGTATGGGAATATCCAAATATTTAACGATCTTCGGCTCAGAGGCGATCACATCGATCAGCGCATCGTCAATTTCATCGGGATAGGTATAGTGGACGCGAATCCACTCCAGGCCATCGATTTGGCACAGCTGCCGCAGCAATTCCGGTAAAAGCCGCTTATGGCCTGGAAGGTCCGTGCCGTAGCGGCTGGTATCCTGGGCAACCACCAGCAGTTCCTTTACGCCGCCGGCTGCCAAAAGTCTTGCCTCGTAAAGAATATCGTCCATCTGCCGGCTGCGGAACTTGCCCCGCAGATAGGGAATAATGCAGTAGGCGCAGCGATTATCGCAGCCCTCTGCGATCTTAATGTAGGCGTAGTGCTCCGGGGTGGTGAGAATCCGCCCTGTTTCCTCCTCTGGGGCGTCAATAGAGCCGAAATCGGCTACCTGCTGATCTGCAAGCAGCTTCTCAATGGCGGGTACCACCTGGGTATAGCTGCCGGTACCCAAAATGCCGTCAACCTCCGGCATCTCTTCCATGATCTCCTGCTGATAGCGCTGAGAAAGGCAGCCGGTGACAAGGATCTTGCCAATATAGCCCTGGTCTTTCAGCTGCGCCATTTGCAGAATAAAATCAATGGCTTCCGCTTTTGCAGAGTCAATAAAGCCGCAGGTGTTGATGACCACCACATCGGCGCCTACCACATCTGCCAGGACATTGAAACCAGCCTCCTGGACACGGTACATCATCCGCTCGCAATCCACCTGGTTTTTGGCGCAACCCAGGGAGATAAATCCGATATTAGCCATATATATCCTCCTGAAGATCCATATCCTCCGGCAATTGCGCCAAAGCACTGCGGATCTCCTGATAACTGTGACCCCGGCGCAGCAGCGCATCAATTGCCCGCCGCAGGTCCTTTTCGTCCCGGCTGGTTTTCAGTCGGGACTGTAAAAATGCCACGATTTTGTCGGTCTGATCCGGATAGTCCGCCAGCGCAGCCTCCCAAAGCTCCTTGGGAATCCGCTTTTCATAGAGCGCCTGCTTGGCCCGGGCAAGACCGTAGCCCTTTGCGGCACAGTGACTCACCACCTGCTGGGCAGTCTTCTCATCATCCAGCAGATCCAATTCCGTCATCCATGCCACAGCCTGTTGGGCATCGCGTTTGTTCTCGCCCTTTTGTACCAGTCTGCGTTCCAGATCAGCCTTGGACACATTACTGGCGGACACGATCCTCACAGCCCGCATCTTGGCGGACATCTGTCCTGCGGCCTTCTGCAAAGCTTTCTGCTCTTCATCGCTTAGTTCCTTACCGGCGTACAGGCCAAAATCCTCCACTGTCTGACGGTACAGGCGCATCGTGGTGCCGTTGTCAAACTTAACTGTGTACCGCCCTGCCCTGTCAGGGCTGGCGGCAACAGACTCAATCCTCGTCATTGAAATCATCCGCGCTGACGGCTACAGGCTGAGAAGCCGCTCTTGCGGGTGTTCTCGCGTTGGCGCCGGAGAGAAGCTTCTCCCGCACCTGAGATTCCACCTTCTCTGCGATATCGGGGTTGGCCTGGAGGAAGGTCTTCACGCTGTCCTTGCCCTGACCGATCCGCTCGTCACCCATGCTGAACCAGCTGCCGCTCTTCTGAACGATATCCATCTGCACTGCCAGATCTACCAACTCGCCCCACTTGCTGATACCCTCGCCGTACATAATGTCAAAGTATGCTTCACGGAAAGGAGGCGCAACCTTGTTCTTGACAACCTTGACGCGGGTCTTGTTGCCGACGACCTCGCCGCCTTCCTTCAGTGCCTCTACACGGCGCACATCCAGGCGGACAGAGGAGTAGAACTTCAGTGCATTGCCGCCGGTGGTAGTCTCGGGATTGCCGTACATCACACCGATCTTCATACGCAGCTGGTTAATAAAGATAACCACACAGTTGGTCTTGGCAATCGTTCCGGCCAGCTTCCGCAGCGCCTGAGACATCAGTCTGGCCTGCAGACCCACAAAGGTATCGCCCATCTCGCCCTCAATCTCCTGCTTGGGAACAAGGGCGGCAACGGAGTCCACCACCACAGCATCCACAGCGCCGGAACGGACCAGCGCATCGGTGATCTCCAGAGCCTGCTCACCGGTATCCGGCTGGGAGACCAGCATATTGTCGGTGTCTACGCCCAATGCAGCGGCATAGTCGGGATCCAGCGCGTGCTCTGCGTCCACAAAGGCAACCTCGCCGCCCATCTTCTGCGCCTCAGCCAAAATGTGCAGAGCAAGGGTGGTCTTACCGGAGGATTCCGGTCCATAGATCTCAATAATACGCCCCTTGGGCACACCGCCGATACCCAGCGCAGCATCCAGCGCCAGAGAGCCGGTAGGAATGGCATCCACAGTCATATCCGGGCGGTCACCCAGACGCATCACAGTACCCTTGCCAAAGTTCTTCTCGATCTGAGAAATGGCGGTGAGCAATGCTTTCTTCTTATCAGTTGCGGGGACGGGGGCTTCATAAGCAGTTTTCTTTGTAGCCATAATTACGCTTCCTTCCTGTCGTACCGGGCAAGAACTGCCCGTTCTCTTTCGTTATAATCTCTGGATCGCTCCAGTATGGTAAACCCGTTTGCTTCCAGAAGGCTGCAAACGGCATCCCCCTGGTCCATACCAAACTCAAAGCACAGGTATCCTCCCGGCTTCAAGGCGGCAGTAAAGTTTTCCGTAATGGCCCGGTAGAAATCCAGACCGTCGGCGCCTCCGTGAAGAGCCAGGTGGGGCTCAAAATCAGCCACGGAGCTAGGTAGTTGCGACATTTCATCGGTGGTAATATAAGGCGGATTGGATACGATCAGATCGAACTTACCCAAAAATGCCGCAGGCTTTTCCAGGGCATTGGCTTGAACACAGGTGACTCTGCCGGAAAGCTTGTGAGCGGCAACGTTCTTCTTCGCCACCTGCAACGCCTCCAGGGAGATATCCGCCAAGGTCACTCTTGCATCATTCACGCGGCTTGCCACGGCAAGACCAATGCATCCGGAACCGGTACATAGGTCAAGGATTCGAGCGCTGGCAGGCAGGCTCTTGGCCTGCCGGATAGCAAGATCTGTGACCGCACAGGTATCATCCCTGGGAATCAGCACACTAGGGTTGACTGTGAGCTTTAATCCGTAGAACTCCCACTCCCCCAGCGCATACGCCAGGGGTTCATCGGCCAGGACACGCCAAACCAGTCTCTGCATTTCCTGGCAAACACTTTCCGACGCATACATCTGCCGGTCAGCGATGACCTGCTCCTGGGTTTTCCCTGTGACATGGCACAAGATCTCCCGGGCCAGAAAACTGGCTGTCTGGGCGTCCTCCCGGTCCATGAAAGCACGTCTTGCATCCAAGTATAATGCGGACAGTGTCTTTACCAACGGTCTTCCCCCTCGACTTCGGGAAGCACCGCCTCCAACGCGGCGATGCCTACTTCGATCATACTGTCATCGGGCTCATTGGTGGTAAAGTTCTGGAACCACATACCGGGGGCAGACAGCGCGCGGCTGAACCAGTTGTCGTGGCGGCCTACCCAGCGGTTGATCTCATAGCTGAATGCCACAACCAGTGGCAGCAGCAGAAGCTTGAAGACTACCATAATCAGACGGTAGAGGAAACTGCCGTGCATATCGGCAAGAGCCGGTACAATGGTCAGCAGCAGCGAGGACGCTACTGAGAACAGCAAAATGGAGATGATCATCACCACCAGCAGAAAGCTGGTACCGCAGCGGGGATGCAGACGGGTCTGCTCCCGGACATTGTCAACCGTCAGCGGAAGACCTGCCTCATAGCATCGGATGGTCTTATGTTCTGCGCCGTGGTAGGCAAAGACCCGCTTCATTTCCTTCATTCGGGATACAAGCAGCATATAGCTGCAGAAGATCACGATCCGGACAACACCCTCTACCAGGTTGAGCAGAAGCGTATTTTTGATCCAGCGGTCGAAGAAGCTGCCGATGACCATAGGCAGCAGGAAAAACAACAGGATCGACAGTCCCAAACCCATGGCAACGGCAAAGCCAACCACCAGATTCTGGAACTTCTTGTCACCCAACTTTGCCTCCAGCCATTTATCCAGCTTGGAGGGCTCTTCCTCTACAACCTCGGGGGACAGATCCGCTGAGCGCATCAGCGCTTTAACGCCGCAGACCTGGGAGTCAAAAAATGTGACTGCACCCCGGATAAAGGGCCATTTCAGAGGAGACTTGGCAGGCCGTTCCTTCCGGTCTGTCACCTCCACGGTCAGCCCTTCCTTGCCCCGGATCACGATGGCATCCTTTTTAGGGCCGCGCATCATCAGACCTTCGATCAACGCCTGACCGCCTATCATGGTTTTCATTTTTTCTTTTGCCATAGTATTCCTTTCTTACTGGGAAGCCGGAAGCCGGATCGTCACCAGTGTTCCGCCGCCAAGGGCATTTTCCAAAATCAGCTCTCCACCGTGCATCTGCACGATCTCATCGCTGACCGCCAGGCCGATACCTGTGCCTCTGGCCGTGGAACTGCCTTTATAGAACTTCTTTTTAACCAGTGACAGCTCGTCCTCGGGGATACCCGGGCCGTAATCACGGATACGGACTATCACATAATCGTCAGAATAGACAATGCTGGCATCGATGCATTTTCCCTCGCCGGCGTGCTTGACGGCATTGTTCAGAATGTTCAAAAACACCTGCCGCAGACGCTGAGGATCACAGGCGATCTCCGGGATCTCCTGATCGTTGTCCACATATTTCAGACTGATGCCTTCCTCTGCCAAACGGCTGCCATACATAAATACCGTGTCCTCAAACTCGGCGCGAATGTCCACCGTTTCCATATTCAGAGTCATCCGCTCGTCCTGGAGGCGGGTAAAGTCCAGCAGATCCACCACCATTCCGGTCAGACGGTCCGCCTCCCGGTGGATGATCCGCACGCCACGCTTAGTGTCTCTGTCCAAAACATCAGAGCCCAAGAGCGTTTCGCTCCAGCCGGTGATGGCCGTCAGCGGTGTACGAAGCTCGTGGGACAGAGAGGAAATAAAGTCCCGCTGGATCTTCTCGTTCTCGCTGATCTTCAGGGACATCTCATTGATCATCTGCGCCAGGTCGCCGATCTCATCGTCATACTTGGTTTGAATCTGAATGCCATAGCTGCCGTTGGCGATCTTTTGAGATTTATCGATGATCTCTCCCAGCGGCACCAGTATGGAGTGAATGTAGTAATTACTGCTGAGCATAACAACCACGGCCACCAATATCAATGCGCCCAGGCTGGTGCCTGCGATGGCGAGGATCTGCATATCCATCTTTTGGGTGGAGGTCACATAGCGCAGAACACCGATGACCTCGCCGTTATTATAGATCATGGGGCTGGATACCGCCATGATTCGCTCGCCGGTCTGCGGATTCCTGCCCACATAGGAACGGATTCCTCTAGTGCTGACCGCCTCGGCAATCTCCGGTGTAGTGGGGGCGCTGCCGGCCCAATGTCCGTAGGAGGAGGCCACCAACTGCCCTTCTCCGTTGATAAACTGCAGTTCGATGGTGTTGCGGTCCTCAAAGGTCTGTGCATAAGTGACGCAGGACTGATAGTAGGCGTTATAGCTCTGGTTGAGATAGTCGGCAAAGAACTCCGTTGTGGATCGGGCGCGGTAGCGCATATCCGATTCCATAGCAGAATAGTAGTAAGCTGCAAAGGATGCTGTCACTGCCAGGACGCACACAATGCCCAACGCGCAGACAACTGCAACCGTATTGATCAGCCATCTCCGGCGCAGACCTTTGATCTGAATGGTCGGCCGTTTTACTTTCTTCAGTTTCATACGCCCCATTTATAGCCGAAGCCCCAAACTGTTGTAATGTAGGTGGGGTTGGCCGTATCGTCCTCGATCTTGATACGCAGACGGCGGATGTTCACATCTACGATCTTCAGCTCTCCCTCGTATTCCCTGCCCCAAACGGCAGACAGAATATCCTCGCGGGACAGAGCTCTTCCAATGTTCTGCATAAACAGCTTCAAAATGGTGTATTCCACCTGGGTCAGGCGGATACGGTTGCCGGACTTCTCCAGAGTGTGGTTGCGGGTGTTCATCACAAAGGGACCCTGGCAGATCAGTTCGGAATCGGCGCCGCCATCGCCGCCGATGCGGCGGTACAGCGCGTCAATGCGGGCTGTCAGCTCAGCAGGAGAGAACGGCTTGGTCACATAGTCGTCCGCGCCGGTCATAAGGCCGGTCACTTTGTCCATCTCCTGGGTGCGGGCTGTAAGCATAATGATGCCGATCTGTTTATTTGTGGCGCGGATACGGCGACAAACCTCAAAGCCGTCGATATCCGGCAGCATTACATCCAAAATAGCCACGCCGATGTCCGGATGCTGGCGCAATTTCTCCAGCGCCTCCATACCGGTAGCGGCCTCCACCGCGTCGTAGCCGGCGCGGCGCAGGTTGATCACCACAAAGCTGCGGATATTCACTTCATCTTCCAAAATCAGTACTTTCTTCATTGCAAATACCTCTTTATGTTTCTCCCGTGTTCCATTCCCGATGGATGAGATAGAAACTGCGGACCAGGTTTTCCTGCGTGATCTGATATTTCGCCGCCTCCGGCTCCAGCTTGGCAGAGTATGTGACCGTGTCCGTCTTCACCAGTACAAACCGGCCGTCTGCCACGCTCTGCTCTCCTCGGTTCTGACCGGTGAGGATGTAAACCGTCATCAGTTTTTGCGCCAGGGAATAGGTTTCGTTCCAAAGGTAAAACTCATACTGGTTGCCAAGACACCGTACTGTCATACGGTGGGCCAGGAAGCTGTCCAGTTCCAGATACCAGCCGCCCTCGGAATCATAGTAAGTATAGAGTTTGTCTGTTGTGCTGCCGTCGCTGCTCATAGCATACCAAAGGATCATATCGCACCGCTCCGTGGCAGGCACATCGTCCAAAGGTACAACTGTTATGATCCGGGGCAGCTCGATCACGCCGTCGTTATCCATATCATCGGCGTACATATAGTAATTTCGCAGGGTCTGGACGCTGGTGCCGGACTCACTGGAGAGGCTCACATTGGTAAGCTGCTTACCCGTCTGGGTATACACATCGGTGATCAGCGCTGTATCGTCCACAGTGCTTGCCACATAGACGGCAGTCTTTCCGTCCTGGAGCTTACCCACTACGATTCGCTTCAGCTTGTCCGCCGGGCAGGACATATTCACCTCGTTAGACCGTTCCATTGCGCCGGTCTTCATCCTATAAAGCTCAGCAATGCCGTTATCCGTCTCCACCTGGCTGGGCCGCAGGACAAACAGTTCACTGTACCCGTCCGCGTCCATATCTACAGTGATAAACTTGCGGTAGTTGGCAGAGCCCATCTGCTCGGCAATGCCGTTTGCAAAGGTGTACACCGTAAGGGAACGCACCAGCTGGTCACTGACCTGGCGGCCTACCACCAGCTCAACACCGGGTTTGTCGTCCATGGGAACATATTCCACCTGGTCAAAGGACGCGCCGCTGCTCTCAATGGTGTCGGTATGAACGAACACCTCTCCTACCCGGTCAAAGATCAGGATGCGCAGGGGCAGATCCGATGTGTCTTTTGCAAAGATCAGATATTCCTGCAGGCCGTCCCCATCCAAATCCGCCATTTGGACAGACTGTTGGTGGTCACCGGTCAGAGGCGCGCAGAAGCTGAGGCCTGCCATCGCTTTTGTGATTTCAGACTGAAGATTGCTGTAGTCCTCAGAGCGCTCGGGCAGCTGATACATCTGCTCAACCGTCCGCATGGTGCAGCCGGTCAGCAACAGCACTGCGATCAACGCGCACAGTACGCATTTTATTCTCCTGTTCACGGCAGTGCCTCCTTCTTTTAGTATAGCACATCAGCGGGAAATTGAAAAGTTATTTTACCACCACATTGTCTTGTCCGAGAACCTGCGCCAGCTCTGTCAGCATCCGCTGATCCAGACTGCAAGTGCTGCCCCGGCGCTGCTTTGTGTCGGCAAAGTAGACCACAACAGGACTGCTGCCCGGGAACATCTGCAGAATCGCCCGGATCTTTCCAAACAGCGCATCCTTCTCAGTGGGAAGCCGCAGGTAAAGTGTACCCGTCTCCCGAATTGCGGGGGTAGGTTCCGGCTCTGCTTTGTAAGCATTTTCGGCAAAGTCAGACATGGGACGCGCCCGGTTGATCACGATCTGCGGCTCTTTATCGTCACGCATAGAGAGCCGTCCCACAATGACCACAGGCTCATTCTCCCTCAGGTAGCCGCCGTATTGGCTCAGCACATTGGAGAAAGCCAGCATTTCGATAGAGGCGGTATCATCCTCCAGGGTCACATAGGCCATCATGGAGTTGTTTCGGGTGGTCTTCATCTTAATGGACTGTACCACGCCGGCAATACTGACGATCTGGTCATCCTGGTAGGGGTTCTCCTCATCCATCAAGCTGCCGATGGGCACAACATGGGTGCCTTTCAGCAGATGGCGGTAATCGTCCATCGGATGGCCGGACAGGTAGATTCCGGTGGTCTCTTTCTCCATGAGCATCAGATCGGACTTCTTCATCTCGTCCAGCTTGGGGATGGGGATCTCCACGGCGTCTTCCGTGTCCTGCAGCATGGCGAACAGGCCCATCTGGCCCTCCAGATTCTTTTTCCGGGAGGAGGCAATGGCGTCCATCATACTGTCGTACACCGCCAGAAGCTCACTACGGTGGTAGCCGAAGCAATCCATCGCGCCGCACTTGATAAAGTTCTCCACGGCGCGTTTGTTCAGTTCTCCCTCACCCATCCGCTGGATAAAGTCCTCCAGAGACAGGAACGGGCCACCTTCGTTGCGTTTGGCAACCATGCTACGGATCAAACCGCGTCCAACATTCTTCACAGCGCCAAGGCCGAAGCGAATGGAATCTCCCTCCACGGCAAAGCTATCCATAGAGTGATTCACATCGGGGGGCAATGTGGCGATTCCCAGATCCTTGCACTCGGCAATATAGCCGGAAATCTTGGTGGCAGAATCCAGCACGGAGGTCATCAAAGCCGCCATATACTGCTTGGGATAGTGGCACTTCAAATAGGCAGTCTGATAAGAAACAACCGCGTAGCACACGGCGTGGGCTTTGTTAAAGGCGTAGTTTGCAAAATCAACGATCTCATCGTAGATAGACTGAGCCGCCTGCTCACTGACGCCCTTTGCCATAGCGCCGGGGATTCCTTGTTCCTTGTCACCGTAAACGAAGACATTTCGCTCGGCGTCAATGACCTTCATCTTCTTTTTGGAGATAGCCCGGCGAATATTGTCCGCCTGACCCATAGTATAGCCACCCAGAGAGCGGAAGATCTCGATCACCTGCTCCTGATAGACGATGCATCCGTAGGTGACCTTCAGAATCGGCTCTAAAAGCGGGGTCTTATAGGTGATTTTCCGGTGGTCCAGCTTGTTGGCAATAAAGGTGGGAATGGAGTCCATAGGGCCGGGCCGGTAGAGCGCCACGATTGCCGTCATATCCTCGATAGAAGTGGGCTTCATGTTCACACACACGCCGGTGATACCGGCGGACTCCAGCTGGAATACACCCTGGGTCTTGCCCTCAGCCAGCATTTGGAATGTCTCCGGGTCGTTGTCCGGGATCTTTGCAATATCAAAGTCCGGCTCTATCAGACGGATCTGCCGTTGGGCGTCCTCGATCACCGTCAAGTTCCGCAACCCCAGGAAGTCCATCTTCAGAAGGCCAAGTTCCTCGATGGTGGTCATGGTATATTGGGTGACGGTGGTCTCGTCGTTGCGGGACAGCGGCACATAGGTATGCACCGGGTCTGCCGTGATCACAACGCCCGCGGCATGGGTGGAGGTATTTCTGGGCATGCCCTCAAGACTCATGGCCGTATCGATCAAAGTTCTGACCCGCTCGTCGGCATCATACATCTCCTTGAGCTTGGGCGACACATTCAGCGCCTCTTTCAATGTAATGTGCAAAGGCATGGTAGGCACAAGCTTTGCCACCACATCAGTTTCCGCATAAGTGAAGTTCAGCGCGCGGCCCACATCACGGATAGCGCCGCGGGCAGCCATCGTACCGAATGTGGCAATCTGGGCGACGTGGTCGCTGCCGTACTTTTCCATAACATAGTCGATCACTTCACTCCGGCGCTCCTGGCAGAAGTCCGTATCAAAGTCGGGCATGCTGACTCGCTCCGGATTCAGAAAGCGCTCAAAGATCAGCGCGTATTTCATCGGGTCGACTTCCGTAATATGCAGGCAGTAGGCAACGATGGATGCCGCGCCGGAGCCACGGCCCGGGCCAACAGGAATGCCGGACTGCTTTGCATAGCGGATAAAGTCCCAGACAATGAGGTAGTAATTCACATACCCCATCCGGCTGATAACGCCGATCTCATATTCCAGCCGATCCCGGTAGCTGTCCGGCGCTTCCGGATAACGCTCACGGAAACCATCCTCGCACAATTTGCGGAAGTATTCTTCATTGGTATAGCCCTCAGGTACAGGGAACGAGGGCAAATGATATTCATTAAAGGTGAACTCCAGATTGCAGCGCTCTGCGATCCTTGCGGTATTTTCAAAGGCCTCGTCGCAGTTGGGGAACAGCTGGCGCAGTTCCTCCTCACTTTTCAGATAGAACTCATCGGTCTGGAACTTCATGCGGTTGGGATCGTCAACAGTTTTGCCGGTTTGCACACACAGAAGGACATCCTGCATGCGGGCGTCCTCTTTCCGTAGGTAGTGGGCATCATTGGTGACAATCAGCGGCAGGCCAGTTTCACGAGCGATACGCATAACACCTTGATTTACAGGTTTCTGCTGAGGGATGTCGTGGTCCTGCAGTTCCAGATAGAAATTATCCTTGCCGAAAATATCAGCCAGTTCCAGTGCGTACGCCTTAGCCGCGTCATATTCTTCCATCATAAGCCTCTGGGGGATTGCGCCGGCAAGGCAGGCAGAGGTAGCGATCAAGCCCTCATGGTGCTGGCGCAGTAGAGCCAGGTCCACTCTGGGTTTGCCGTAAAAGCCCTCCATAAAGGCCTGGGAGACAAGGTAGCACAGGTTTTCATAGCCTGTCCGGTCCTTACAGAGCAGCACGAGATGGTAGGGGTCATTGTCAACGCCGTGGACGCGGTCAGACATAGCACGGGGCGCGACATAGATCTCGCAGCCGATAATCGGCTTCACACCGGCAGCCTTTGCAGCCTTATAAAAGTCGATGCAACCGTACATTACACCATGGTCGGTAATGGCCACCGCAGTCTGACCCAATTCCTTTACCCGGTCCATAAGTCCCGAGATCCGGCAGGCGCCGTCCAGCAGGCTGTATTCAGTATGCAAATGTAGATGTACAAAACTCATTGCGTTCCCTCCTGGGCCATCTGCACCAATTTCTGAAGCCGGTGGTTCATGGCAGGCTTACTGATAGGCGGTTCCATCATGGCGGCAAGTTCCGTCAAGGATGCTTCCGGATTTTCCTCCCGGGCGGCAGCAGCCTGCTGCAGTTTCACCGGAAGGCTCAGATAGCGGCCGATGGATTTCAATGTGCGGATCGCGGACAGCTGCTCCTGAGCAGCTTCAACGACCTTAGATGTATTGGCTTCGTCGCAGTTGCAGCGGCGATTCACCTTGTTGTTCAGTTCTTTTTCCAGCTTTGCCTCGATAATACCCATTGCCGCTACGGGAGCGCCCAGATATGTCAAGCAGTCGGATATCAGGTCACTCTGCTTCAGATACAGAATATGGCCACCGGCCCGAAGTGTGGATTTCGGCTGAACGGACAGCACTTCGTGGATCAGACTGTTGCACTCACGGGCAACGCTTCTGTGGGTAGTGGCAAGTTCAATGTGATAGCCTTTAACAGGATCTGTCACAGAGCCGCCGGCCAAAAATGCGCCCTTGAGAAAAGCTGCCTTGCAGCAGTCATCCTCAACAACTGGAAGATTGATGTGCAAAGAAAGGGTGTCGTCAAAGCCGAAACCGTACACTGCCATAATTCTGCGGATCTTCTCCCGGTCGGTGATTTGAAAGTTCAGCTTGCCCATGCAGCCCTCTTCAGGGACTGTGTCAAAGGCGATAGAAAACGCCTTCTTGAACAGTTTGGGCAGGATCGCAGCAAACTCTCTGCTCTCGGTAATGATCCGGATGCCGTTTGTGCGGAATGTGTTGCAAAACAGCAGGATTCCAAAGCACTCAGCTATGGCGCAGCAGTGCTTTGCCGGTATATAACGGCAGATCTCTGCCTTTGCATTGCCGGAAAAAGATGTGGCCATAGGAGCACTCCTCTCTTCTTACCAAATACGAACCTCCGGTTCCAATCGGATACCGGTTTTTTCAAACACCCTGTCGGATACATCCGTCAGCAGCGCTCTTACATCACTGGCAGTCGCGCCGCCCATGTTCACAACAAAGCCGGCGTGCTTGGTGGATACCGCAGCGCCGCCGATTTGATGGCCTTTGAGGCCTGTCTGGTCGATAAGGGCAGCTGCATAGCCGCCTACAGGCCGCTTAAAGGCGGATCCGGCAGAGGGCAGATCCAAAGGCTGGGAGGCCCTGCGTCGGTTCATCAGATCCTGCATTGTCTCGCGGATCTCACTCTCCGGCTTCAGTGTTAAGGCAAAGTCGGCGCTGACAACGATACCGCCCTCATCTTCCAGGCGGCTGTGCCGGTAGGAGAAATCCATCTCATCCCCTGTCAGAGTGCGCAGTTCACCGGAAGCGTCCATCACTTCCACCTGTGAACACACCTGGCAGATCTCACCACCGTAAGCGCCGGCATTCATGTACACGCCGCCGCCCACAGAACCGGGAATGCCATGGGCAAACTCCAGTCCGGAAAGGCCAAGGTTTGCAGCAAACATCGCGCAGCGCGCCATAGACACACCGGCGCCAACGCGGATATGGGTGTCATCCAGCCGCTCCATACCGCCGATACAGTCCTTCAAACAGATCACAAGGCCGCCAAGACCGTCGTCCGGCGCCAGTATATTGGTCCCTGCTCCCAAAATAGCAGGTTTAACGTCCAACAAAGCGGACACTTTCAATAGCTGGGACAGTTCCTCCCGATTCTTCGGGAATGCCATTACTTCCGCGGGCCCGCCAATGCGGAAGGAAGTGTGCTTCGCCATAGATTCCTCCATGCGGAGTTCCAAATCGGGCAGCAAAGCGGATATTTTCTGCTGAAAATCAGTCATAATTGTCATAAACTCCTCCGGGCGTACGATTATATTCAGTATATCATATATGGCCGAAATATGCAATTATTCCGGCCATATATTTTACGAAAAAAGCAGCCGGGAAATACCCGGCTGCCGCTATGTAGATTTTACTTTTCCACGATCTCCAAAAGCTCCATGGGACAAGCCTTTACGCAGATACCGCAGGCGATACACTTGCTGGTAGGACCTTCCTTGGGGGCAACCATAACCTTCATGGGGCAAACCTCAACGCACTTGCCGCAGGAGGTGCACAGTTTCTTATTGATTATATAAACGCCCTTGGGGTTCTGGGTGATGGCGCCGGCCTCACAGACCTTTGCGCACTTACCACACTGAATGCAGGTCATAGGCTTGGGAGCGCCGTTTTTCTCAATGATCTGGATGCAGGACAGGTCCTGATGGAACTCCTTGTAGAAAGCCTTGGAGCAAGCGGAAACGCACTCCAGACAAGCCATACACTCGATACCTTTTTTAACAGCGAGCTTCTTCATAAAAAAGATTCTCCTTTTTCATATATTTCCCGACTATTATACTGCAAGGTGCAGAAAATAGCAATGGCATATTTTCAAAAAATGTCACGATTTGCAAAATTATTCTTACCCAGCACAACAGATTTTACCAGTCTAAGTCTTCTGTATAGGGAAATACTATGGTTGCAATCTGAAATATAGGAGGACTCATATGAAGAAAATTGCAATTTTGGTAATGGGTCTTGTGGCTGCCATCTCTCTTTACGGCTGCGCTTGCACCAACGAAGAACCGGCTACCACTCCCTCTACCAGACCTACCACCGCGCCTACCACTGCGCCCACCACCCGTCCCACTATGCCCACCGAAACCGTCACGGTTCCCGTACCCGAGACTAACATCCCGGATCCCAGTGTGGACACCAGCATGACCGATGGCAGCGAGCCTGGCACCGGTCCCCAGCGCAACGGCGCGATCCGCGGCAGAATGGTTCGCTAAAAAGTCAGGGTGTGCAATTAGCACACCCTGACGCATTTTTACAGGACAGAAACATACCGAGTGAGGTTCTTTTTCATCCGTTCTGCTGCCTGAACAGCAGCATCCGCAGGTAAAGCGCCGGCCTCCTCTTTCCATGCGCTTGTGATCTCAGTATCGGCGCAGGCGACGGCGCCGTGGCCCAGCTTATCAAAGGCCAAAGAACAGTTTTTGGCGTTGGCGCCGGGATAGTCATAACCGTCAATCAGCAAAAAGACGGCAGGGTATTTATTCCGCAGGGTGCGCAAGGCGTCCGCAGATGTAGCAGGTCCGACACCAGCAATCCGGCTGTAGCCGCAGCGGCCGATATAACCGTCCGCCGGCCGTTTTATCAGGTCCGCCGCAGCCATATAGGCCAGCCGGGAGCCGGCCAACAGGTCCTGCAGCTCGGTTGCAGATTTATTGCCGGTACGGTGGATCACAAACAGGTCCTTATCATTGGTTTTAAGAGCGTCCACAAAGGGTTTGATGGCGTCAGTACCAATGTAGCAGGTAATCGCTATCCCATCAAACTGCCACTGAGCGTCAGCGCCGAAGAAGGCGCTGGCCGCAAGAACGGCACTTTGGGGCGTATTGAGTTCTGGCGCGTCCATCAGCACATAGAATCCCAGTTCCTTTGCCAAGGCAAGGAGCTCTTTGAGCATAGCAATTCCCTGTTCGCCGTGGAGGGCAAAACTGCCCATACCAAACCGCACCGCAGGAACGATCCCCTTTAGAACAGACAGAAGCTCTTTGGCATAACGGCCGTATGCCTGAGGCAAGGGAGTATCTTCCAGCATTGCAGGCGGCACCTGAGAATCATCCAGGTAAAAAGCCACCATTGACGGATTCTTCAGCTTTCGGATTTGGTTTTGCAGCACATCGATGGACATAAGATCCCTCCATTTTTGCCATTTTTTGTATTATAACACACTTTTTTCTCTTTGAAAAGGTGTGAAACCTTTCCAATCGTGTTTTTTTGACAAAAGGGAATACTAAACGGGAAAGGAGGCGATCATATGCGCGTGAAAGGTCTGGCAATTGCTTTGGGTGTAGGCGCCGCTGCCGGCGCAGTGGCAATTTTGGCTATGCCCAGGAACAATCCCACCCGCCGTCTGGCGGCCCGGGCAGCAAACAAGATGGAGGATGTCGCCTGGAAGGTCTCTAACAGGATCTCCGACGAGTTTGATCTGTAAATGAAGCAAAAATACAGGCAGCTGCACGCTGCCTGTATTTTCTATATTTATTTGGTTTCTATCACAATTTCACCGTTATTAGTGGAAATATCTATCTCAGAAATCGGCTTTTCAAAGGAATCGATAATCCGCCCACTGATGGGATCTTCCAAGCTCCGCTGGATCTCTCGACGGAGATTCCGGGCGCCGTAGGTGACAGAAAAAGCCTTGTCGACCAGGTACTGACGAACATCGTCGCTCCAGTTGAGAGTCAGACCGCGGGCAAGAAGGCTCTCCCGCAGCTCACTGAGCATAATGTCAGCGATGCCAAGGAAGTTCTCCTCTGTTAGGTGGTTAAAGGTGATGATCTCGTCCACACGGTTGATGAACTCGGGCCGCAGGAAATCTCTGAGCGCCTTCATAGTCCGCTCTTTTACCATATCATTTTCCGATCTGCCAAAACCAAGACCCCCTACCCTGCCCTCAGAGCCTGCGTTGGAGGTCATGACCACGATGGTGTTCTCAAAGTTGACCACGCGCCCCTGGGCATCGGTGATCCGTCCGTCGTCCAATACCTGAAGCAAAATATTCAGCACATCGGGGTGCGCCTTTTCAATCTCATCGAAGAGCACCACAGAGTACGGCTTTCTGCGGATCTTCTCCGTCAGCTGGCCGGCCTCGTCGTAGCCAACATAGCCGGGAGGCGAACCGATCAGCTTGGATACGGTGTGTTTCTCCATGAACTCGGACATATCCAGCCGGATCAGAGAATCCACAGAATCAAACAAATCGTTTGCAAGGCATTTCACCAATTCCGTCTTACCAACGCCGGTAGGCCCAACAAAAATGAAGGATACGGGCTTCTTCTTGGGGCTAATGCCCACACGGTTTCTGCGGATAGCCTTTGCCACGGCCTCAACGGCCTCATCCTGTCCCACAATATGGGTCTTCAGCCGGTCTGCCAGGCCCTTAAGAAGCTGATACTCCTGGGCTTTGATCTTGCTGGCGGGTATCTTTGTCCAGAGTTCAATGATCCGGGCAAGATTCTCAATGGTCACCGCGGGAGCAGGAATCTTATCCAGCTCCTCGATCTCCTCTGCCAGCTTGCAAAGTTTACTGCGAATCGTGGCCAGCCGCTCATAATGCTCATTTTCCGTATCCTCGGTGAGCATACGCAGTTCCAATTCGTAATCATCCCGTTCCTTTTTCTTCTCTGCCCGCAGGGAGATCTCCTTGCACCGCAGATTGACATCGGAGCAGGCCTCATCCAGCAGGTCGATCGCCTTATCCGGCAGAAAGCGGTCGGTAATATATCGCTCAGACAGGACAACACACTGCCGGGCAATCTCCGGGGAGATGGTCACGCCGTGGAAGTCGGCATAGCTCTTGGCGATGCCCTGCATGATCTGACAAGCCTCCTCAATGGTCGGCTCTGCCACACTCACAGGCTGGAAACGGCGTTCCAAAGCTGCGTCTTTTTCGATATGCTTGCGGTACTCATTAAAAGTAGTCGCACCGATCACCTGGATTTCTCCGCGGGACAGAGCGGGCTTGAGGATATTGGCGGCATTCATAGAGCCTTCCGCATCCCCGGCGCCCACAAGATTATGGACCTCATCGATCACCAGAATAATATTGCCGCAGGCCTTGATCTCCGTGATCAGGCTCTTCATACGGCTCTCAAACTGGCCACGGAACTGGGTGCCGGCGACCAGCGCCGTCAGATCCAGCAGAAAGACCTCTTTATCCCGGAGCTTATAGGGCACCTCACCTGCCACGATCCGTTGGGCAAGGCCCTCAGCGATGGCGGTCTTACCCACACCGGGCTCACCGATCAGGCAGGGATTGTTCTTCTGCCGGCGATTGAGGATCTGGATGACCCGCTCGGTCTCCACATCGCGGCCGATCACTTTATCCAGTTTTCCAGCTCTCGCGCGGCCGGTCAGGTCCATACAGTAGCTGTCCAGGAACTTATGCTTTTTGCTCTTTTCCTTGGGATTCTGCTGATTTTGCTCCTGCTCTGCCTTTTTCCCAGGATTGCGGGGATGCTCGCCCCCCATATTACTGATGAGCTGATTGAGCATAGGGAATGTGGCAGTGCGGCTCTCCGTTTCATCGGACTCCGACTCATCCAGCTGCCCGAAAACATTGCTCATCTCGTCAGACAGAGTATCCAGATCCTCGTCAGAGAAGCCCATTTGCTTCACTGCGGCGTCGATCTGGGGAATGCCCAGACTGCGGGCGCACTTGAGGCAATAGCCCTCATTCATACTCACGCCGTTTTCGATCTTCGTAATAAAGATAACGGCCATATTTTTCTTACATTTGCTGCACAATTTCGGCTGCATACGCTTTCTCACAACCTTTCTTCCGGTAGCTTACCACAAAATATCCGGAAAAGGAAAAACAAATTATTAATTTTCGCTGATGGGGCACTCGAACTTATCAACCCCGTCGTCATACCACAGGTGGGTCATATACAATCCGCCAGCGGGTACAGTAGGGCCTGCCGCAGTGCGGTTGCCCTCCTGCAGGATCTTGTCGATCTGCTCCGGCGGGAACTTTCCCTCTGCCGCATAGACTACAGTACCGGCCATGGCCCGGGCCATATTGTACAAAAATCCGTTGGCGCAGACCTTCAACTCGATAATATTACCTTTACGCTCTACATTGTAGTAATATACTGTGCGGACTGTGGATTTTACATCGGTGCCGACACTGCGGACCGCCGCAAAATCATGAGTGCCAACAAACCGGTCTGCCGCCGCCTGCATGATTTTCTCATCCAGATGGCTGGGATAAAACCAGGCCCGGTTTACATAGAAGGGATCCCTAACCCGGGAGTTGTAGATGGTATAGGTGTACTCCTTGCGGACACAGGAGCCGATGGCATTGAAGTTTTCATTCACCTCAAAGGCCTTTGTCACCACAATGTCTGCCGGCAAGTGGGTATTCAGGGCGTAGGGCAGACGGTCGGTGGGAATGGTGGAAACCGTGCGGAAGTTCGCCACATAGCATCTGGCGTGGACGCCGGCGTCTGTTCTGCCGCAGCCGGTCACATGGACATCGTGACCCACCACCATACCGACTGCCTTTTCCAGAGTCTGCTGGACGGTGGGCAGGTTTTTCTGCATCTGCCAGCCGTGATAGGCAGTTCCCTCATAAGTCAAAAACAGTGCAATATTTCGCATACACACCTCACAGGCCAAAGCTGGCCGCTGTGATTACAACAGCAGTCAGCGCCGCAAGCACGCCAAAGGCGCCCAAATCGTGGCGCTTCATACGCAGCAGCTTCATCTTGGTACGACCATCGCCACCTTGGTAGCAGCGGCATTCCATCGCCGTTGCCAGCTCGTCGGCGCGGCGAAATGCACTGATAAACAGAGGCACCAAAATGGGGATCAGCGCCTTCACCCGTTCCATCAGATTGCCGTTCTCAAAATCGGCGCCGCGGGCCTTTTGCGCGGACATAATTTTGTCAGTCTCCTCAATCAGTGTGGGGATAAACCGCAGGGCAATGCACATCATCATCGCCAGCTCGTGGACAGGCATGTGGATCTTCTTCAGAGGATTCAGAAGGGATTCCAGGCCGTCTGTCAGGCTGATGGGCGATGTAGTATAGGTCAGCAGGAACGTGCCGGATACCAGCATCAGAATCCGCACAACCATAAACACCGCGCGGGTGACACCTTCCATGGTAATGGTGAAGCGCCAGAACGACACAAGAACCGTTTCACCCGTTGTGAACAGCAGGTTCAGCAGGCCGGTGAAAACCAAAATCAGAATCAGTGGTTTCAGTCCCTTGACGATGGCCTTTACAGGGATCTTACTAATGGCAATCACTGTTGCAAGGAACGCAAACACGATGCCGTAGGACACCCAACTGGCCGCCGTGAACAGCACCACGATAAACACGACCAAAGCGATCAGCTTGGTACGGGGATCCAAGCGGTGGATAATGGAGTTTCCGGGGAAATACTGGCCGAGAGTAATGTCCTTAAGCATGGCCGCCTACCCCCTTTATCCGCTTTAGTTCCGCAACCGCCTGTTCAAGGGTGTACACCTGATTTACAGGAATGCCCATGTTTTGCAGGCGCAGAAACAAGCTGGTCATCTCGGGAATATCCAGGCCCATATCCAGAAGTTGCTGGGCGTGGGCAAACACCTCATCAGGTGTTCCGTCCATGGCCAGGGTCGCATCATTCATGACCAACAGGCGGTCTGCCATTTTCGCCACATCGTTCATGGAGTGACTGACCATCATAATGGTGGCATTTTTCGCCTGGCGGTAGCGATCGATATTGCGAAGAATGTCCTCCCTGCCCTCCGGGTCAAGGCCGGCAGTAGGCTCGTCCAAGATCAGGACCTCCGGCTCCATAGCGATCACACCGGCAATGGCCACACGGCGCTTCTGTCCGCCGGACAGGTCAAAGGGAGATTTCTCCAGCTGCTCATCGGTAATGCCCACCAATCCGGCGGCCTCCCGAACCCGGCGGTCTACTTCCTCCGGTGACAGCCTCATATTCTTCGGGCCAAAGGCTATATCCTTATACACCGTTTCCTCAAACAGCTGGTACTCCGGGTACTGGAACACCAGACCCACACGGAATCGGCTATCCCGGGTGAGTTTTTTGTCAGACCAGATATCTTTTCCGTCCAACAAAACCGAACCGGAGGTAGGCTTCAGCAGACCGTTCATGTGCTGCATCAGCGTAGATTTGCCGGAGCCTGTATGTCCAATAACACCGATAAACTCTCCCCGCTCCACGCAGAAAGACACGTCCTTTAAAGCCACATGCTCAAAGGGCGTACCGGTGCTATAAATATGTTGTAGGTTTCTAACCTCCAAAATAGGTGCCAATTTTCTAACCTCCTGTGGGTCAGGCCTTTAATACCTCATAAAGTGCCTGCGCACATTCTTCTGTATTCAATCGGTCAAGGGGTACGCAGAAGCCCTCCCCATTCAAGCTGTGGCAAAGCTCCACCGTTTCAGGAGCGGCAAGGCCCAGGGCGTGAAGCTTCTCCACCTGGGAAAAGACCTGGCGGGGCGTACCGTCCATAGCCACTTTCCCCTTATCCAGCACAACCACCCGCTGCGCCTCGGCTACCTCATTCATATGGTGGGTAATGAGCACAACGGTGATCCCCTTCTCCCGATTCAACCTTCCGACGGTCTCCATTACCTCTCGGCGGCCCTTGGGATCCAGCATGGCGGTGGGCTCATCCAGGACGATGCATTTGGGCTCCATGGCAATTACACCGGCAATGGCCACACGCTGCTTCTGTCCGCCTGAGAGAAGGTGGGGAGCGTGTGTACTATACTCATACATGCCCACCTGCTTCAGGGCATTGTCCACCCGCTGACGAATGGCGGGCGCAGCAATGCCCAGATTCTCCGGGCCAAAGGCCACATCCTCCTCCACAACGGAGGCGACGATCTGATTGTCCGGGTTTTGGAACACCATGCCCACGGCCTTGCGGACCGCGATCAAATTATCCGGCACGGCAGTATCCAGATCACTTACATAAACCTTGCCGCCGCAGGGCAGCAGGATGCTGTTGAAATGCTTTGCCAGCGTAGACTTTCCGCAGCCGTTGCTGCCGATAACGGCAACAAAACTGCCTTCTTCAATGGTCAGATCCAAGTCCTCAAATACGGCAATGCCGGGCGTGTCATCCACGCCCGGATAAGTGTATGCCAAATGCTGGACTTTAATTGCAGTGCTCAATACAGCACCTCCAATCAAGGTGTCCAGCGGCCTGTGGCGCCGCAGGGCAGCACAAGGCCGGTGGATTTTACAGGCAGGCCCAACTCCCCTACCGCGGTACTTCCGCCGCGGGCCGCACCGAACACGACATCAGATGCGTAGCCCACCGCAGAGGGCGCAAGACCGGTGGTGTAGGAGTTGATAATCACAAACAAGGGGTCATCTGTCAGGAGTTTAGCCACCTCCTGCAGGAAGGGGTAGAAGCTGGTTTCCATCTTCCAGATCTCACCGCTGGGTCCCCGGCCGTAGCTGGGGGGATCCATAATGATACCGTCATAGCGGCGGCCGCGGCGGATCTCCCGCTGAATGAACTTGGCGCAATCGTCCACGATCCAGTGAATGGGCCGGTCCGCAAGTCCGGAGGCCATAGCATTCTCCTTTGCCCAGGCCACCATACCCTTGGAGGCATCCACATGGAACACTTCGGCGCCGCCTGCGGCAGCAGCCAATGTAGCGCCGCCGGAGTAAGCAAACAGGTTCAGCACTCGGATGGGACGGCCGGCGGAAGCGATCTTCTCCCGGATAAAGTCCCAGTTTGCCGCCTGCTCAGGGAAGACGCCGGTGTGCTTAAAGTTCATGGGTTTCACATTGAATGTGAGAAAATCTTTATAGTGGATCTGCCAACGCTCCGGCAAATTGTGGTCGGTCCAGTGACCGCCGCCGGTGGAGGAACGGACATACCGGGCATCATAGCGTTTCCAGGCAGGATCGGTATGAGGCGTATCCCAGATCACCTGAGGGTCCGGACGCACCAGGATATACTTTCCCCAGCGCTCCAGCCGCTCACCGGCAGCTGTATCAAGAACCTCATATTCTTTCCAACCATCGGATATCCAAATCATCTGTTTCTCCTTTGCCATCGGCAGTTTCTTCTCTTATTCCTGATTCTCAGGGGGTGTAGGCACGCTGGGGTCGGTAGGCGCATTGGGATCTGTGGGCGCAGTAGGATCAACGGGACCGGTAGGGTCGGTGGGGTCGGTGGCATTCTCTGCCTCATATTTCTCCCACGCCTCCTGGTTGTGGACCGGGCAGACCATATACGGCGCTTCCACTTCCTGCTTCAGGTCGTTCTTGACACCCTTGAACACGCCGTCAGTGCCGTCTTCGTTGATAAAGTAGACATAGTCGTTGCGGAGGTAGTCCTTCAGGAGCTTGTAGGACTCTGCTTTCAGCAGTTCGTTGATCTCCTTCTGAGTCATCTTCACAAGGCTCTTCTTTTCGATCTTCACGGCATCTTCGCCTTCAGTCATTACCTCGGCGAACTTCTTGCACCACTCTGTGCACACACCGCCGCCGGAGCAGTACTCCACAAATACATGCTTGTCGCAGGTTTCTCTGGGCATATCCTCGCCGTACACTTGGGCGATGCTGGTGACGATAAAGGCATCCGGGTCAATCGGATCGTCCAAACGGACATCCACAATGCAGGCATCCGTCGCCTTCAGGCCGGAGCTCAGGCACATCTCCACCGACTGCATTCTGCTACGGTTGTACAGAGCGATATTGGGCTTACCGCGGTGGATGGGACCCATAACCTTTCTGAACAGATAGGCTGCGGGATTGTTTACATTATAACAGTAGATGGTTTCCGGTTCGTCGAAGCCGCACCAAACGGCAGCGGTATAGTGGCCGGTAAAGCCGCAGTACCAGCGGTCCTTGCTGTCACCGGAGGTGCCGGTCTTGCCGGCAGTGGTAATGCCGTAGGAATAGTACAGATTTGCCTCCGTACCGGTACCTTCATTGGTGGCAGCCACCAGGCAGTAGTTCATATAGTCCACGGTCTTCTCGCTGAGGATCTCCTCAGACTCCTGGGTGTTGTCCAGAATCAGGTTGCCCTCGCTGTCATAGACCTTGGTAAAGGTTCTGGCGTTGCGGTATACGCCGTCATTGGCAAAGACGGCAAACGCGGCGGACATATCGCGGACAGTCACGCCGTAGGTCTGCGCGCCCATGGCCAGCGGGCCGATGCCGATGTCACTGTGGGTATAACCGGTGGAATCGGTGTACTCCTCAATGAGGGTGGACAGACGGAACTTCTCCGTGACAAAATCATAGGCGTATTTTGTACCGGCCTTGTCCAGGGTATGGGCCGCCACAGCGTTCACAGAACGGACCACGCCCCGATAAATGGTACGGGCATAGGAATAGATCCGGTTGTCGTTGAGAGGATAGGCTCCGTTGGAATAGGTTAGGGGCAGGTCCGTAATAACGGTTGCCGGGGTAATGTCACCGGACTCAAAAGCCGGCGCATACACGGAAATAGGCTTGATGGCGGAGCCGGACTGACGGATAGCGTCTGTCGCATAATTCCAGCCGTCGTGTTCCTTGCTGTCACCTACACCGCCGGCCATACCGACGATATCGCCGGTGCGGTTATCGATGATCACCATGGCAGACTGCAGCTGCTGGCCGCCACGGGTATCGGGAATATTGTCCAAATCCTTATAGATCGCGTCGATCTGTTCCTGAACGCGCATATCGATAGTGGTATAAATATGGTAGCCGCTTCTCTGGATCTGCTGCATCATCATCTCTCTGGTGTTGCGGTTCCACTGGAAGCCGGCCTGCTCGGCAAGCGCCTTGGCAACATCCTCCAAAACCGTATCGCCAAAATAGGTATACACACTCTGAGAGTTGTTCTTCTGCATAGCAGTCTCGGTATCACAAATTGGGCAGTAGAAGGTCTCCTTATCCGTGGTAATATAGGTCTTGACCATACCCCGGTAGCCGCACGCCTCGTTGTCGCAGGTGACCAGCCGGTCCTCTTCGTCAACGCCGACCTTCAGTACGATCTCCTGGGCGAGAGCCTGCTGATACTCCTCTTCCTCCAGCCAGCCGTACTCGCGCATAGCCCAAAGAACGTCTTCCTTACGGTCCATATTGTTTTCATAGTTCTGATAGGGATCGTAATAGGTAGGAGAATTGGTGATACTGATCAGGCTGGCGCACTCGGCGGGAGTCAGCAGTTCCAGCTCCTTGCCGAAATAGGTCTCAGCGGCACTGCGGACGCCACGGCAGCCCTGTCCCAGGTAGATGCAGTTGAGGTACATCTCCATGATGGTATCTTTATTGTAGTTCTTCTCCAGCTGCAGGGCACGGAAGATCTCCAGCACCTTACGCTGCACCGTCACGTCGTCAGCGGTCTCATCCTCAAAGAGCAAAAGGTTCTTGATCAGCTGCTGCGTAATACTGGAGCCGCCCACAGAGTCATCGCCGAAGAACATTCTGGCGCAGGCCTTTATGGTGGTGACCCAGTCAACGCCCTGGTGGGTGTAGAAACGGTGGTCTTCAATGGCCACTGCAGCATTGACAAGAGCATCGGGAATGTCCTCCAAGTCCGCCCACTTGGTGCTGGTGGTGGTGAATATCTTCTGATAGATCTGAATATCGCCGTTTTCGTCCAGGTAGTACATGGCAGACGGCTTGTCCAGCTCCACATCATCCATGCTCATACCGGCCATAGGCAAAATGTCTTCCTGCAGATAATCGCCCAGGATTCCCACGAAAACAAAGGCGCATACAACGCCGATGAGCAGCACAGTGGCCACCGCGCCGGCAGCAACCTTAAGGGCAGAAAACACTACCATCCAGATCCGGTACAGCAGGTTCAGGCTCCAGTGGGGCTTCCAATCCTGACGGGGCGGTTTATTCTTCCTGTTCTTCTTTTCTTCAGCCATTTATATAACCTCCATCGCTCCGGCAAAAATGCCGTCATGGTAAATAATTTTACTTGTTGGGCATGCGCGCATACCCCTACTCATACTATTATAGCATATCCTACAGCAAAACGAAAGACCTATTTTGTGAAATATCTTTGAATAACCTTTATTATACCCATTTCCCCCTGAAATTGCATACAGGCTCAGTTTCATAAAAACATCCCGCTGGGGATATAATAAAACCACAGGCCGGATTCTACTTGATTTTCCTATTGCTTAGGGTTAAAATATACCTACAATACTACTTTGGAGGTAATACCTATGGCTGATGAATACGGTTCTGATTTTATGACCATCGTGGACGAGGATGGTACAGAGTTCGAACTGGAAGTGCTGACCACTGTGGAATACAACGGCGTGACCTATCTTGCCGTCACCCCCGCCACCGATGAGGAGATCGAAGATCTGGAAGTGAGCATCCTCAAGTCCGTGGAGGAGGACGAAGGCGAACCCATCCTCTGCGCCATCGAGGACGAGGAAGAGCTGGAGGCCGTTTACAGTCTTATTATGGATCAGCTCTACGACGAAGACGAAGAGGAAGATTGATCAACTGCCTGCTTGGTGCGTAATGTGTCCTTTTGGACCCACATTTATATTTAGGGATGTTAGTCTTCCCGGCCGGATTGCAGACCTCCCGCCTATGCTTTGACATGGGGCGGACGTTGGGAGCAGCCAAGGTCGGGAGCGGCAACCCACCTGCCAGTTGGTGCAGGTCATAATCGGATGCATACGGCCAAAGCGGGTATGACATGGGGAGTTCTGCTCCCCATGTCTTTGTTTTTTCTATAAAAATGTAAAAAAATCTGTAATTTTTCCCGAAAGACGAAGAATCTACTTGCAACCGGAAAACAAATCGGTTATAATAGCCGGGTCTATATGCCTGCGGGCATCCGGAAACTACCATTCGTATTGAGAGGAAATGATTACATGAGCGCATCCAGTAAGAAGAAACTCCGCAAGGAGCAGGCTGCTGCACAGATGACTGAAAAGCAACTGAAGCAGCAGAAGGAAGAAAAGAAGCTGAGAGCTACTTCTATTGCATTTGTTGCAATTATGCTTGTTATTGCTCTGATCGCAGCAACCGTTCTGTCCATCAGAGGCGTGAACAACTCCGGTATCATCGACAGAAATACCCAGGCCGCCGTTGTGGGCGATCGGGAGCTGAACAGTGTGCAGGTCAACTACTACTTCACTGACTATGTAATGAATATGTACAATCAGTGGTACTCCCGCTACGGTGAGAACGCGCCTGTTTACGCAATGCTGATGGGTCTGGATGTAGGTCTGCCCCTGGACGAGCAGGTCTACGATGAAGAGACCAATCAGACCTGGGCCGACTACCTGCTGAACGAGGCTCTGACCAAGGCCAAGAGCGACTACGCTCTGTACGACCTGGCTATGGCCGAGAACTACAAGCTCACCGAGGAGCAGCAGAAGTCTCTGGACAACTCTCTGTCCCAGTTGAGCCTGTACGCTATGTACTACGGCTACAAGGACGCTGACACCTACCTGCGTGCCAACTACGGCTACGGCTCCAACCTGAAGAGCTACACCGAGTACAGCACCGTCGCCGCAATCGCAAACTCCTACTACAACAACTACAGCGACTCTCTGAAGTATGACGACGCCGCGATCCGTGAGTATGAGAAGGACAAGTTTGACAACTTCTCCTCCTTCTCCTATCACCTCTACGAAGTGAACAGATCTGACTACCTCACCGGCGGTACCACCGGCGATGACGGCAAGACCACCTACTCCGATGCTGAAAACGAAGCTGCGCTGAAGGCCGCTGAGGAAGTTGCCAACAAGCTGGCTGAGAACAAGACTGTCGAGGATCTGGATGCCGCCATTAAGGCACTGGAGATCAACGCTGAGAAGGAAAACGCTGCCAGCACCAAGTGCACCGATGTGATGTACAACCGCATCTCCAATGTTATGCAGGACTGGATCGCCAGCAAGGACCGTGTTGCCAACGATGTCACTGTGATTGAGAAGACCACCACCTCCACCGACGCTGACGGCAAGGAGACCAAGACTACTACCGGCTACTATGTCATTCTGTGGCAGGGCCGCAACGATAACCTCCGTCCCCTGGCAAATGTCCGTCATCTGCTGGTGGCCTTTGAGGGCGGCACTCCCAATGAGGACGGCACCAAGACCTACTCCGACGCAGAGAAGAACGCCGCCAAGTCCGAAGCTGAGTTGCTGCTGAAGAAGTGGCAGGACGGCGAAGCCACCGAGGAATCCTTCATCGAGCTGGTGAAGAAGAACTCCGATGACTCCACTGCCTCCACCGGCGGTCTGTTCGAGGACATCCACGCAGGTTCCGCTTATGTGGAAGGCTTCCTGAACTGGGCCATTGATGCTGACCGTAAGGCCGGCGATGCAGGCGTTGTGGAGACTGAGTACGGCTACCACGTAATGTACTATGTGGGCGACGGCGAACTGACCTACCGCGATTATATGATCAGCGAAGAGCTGCGCAGCGCCGATCTGACCGAGTGGTATGACAGCGTTGTCAAGGACACCACCTTCACCGTTGGCAAGACCAACCGTCTGCCCATGGATATGGTCCTGGTTGCCGATGACGGCCACGACCACGAAGGCCACGACCACGAAGGCCACGATCACGACTAATCAATATAAGGACCTGTGCTGATCTGCACAGGTCCTTTGCATAAAATCAACCTCCCAAGGAAATCCTTTCCGCAGGGAGGTGTTTTTATTGGGTCATAAACTTTTGCTCTCCATCGCAGGCGGAGCAGCCGGACTTGTTAACGGGCTCTTCGGCGCCGGCGGCGGCATGGTTCTGGTTCCTATGCTGGGCAACCGCACCGGTCTGTCAGAAAAGGAACGCTTCCCCGCCTCTATTGCGATTATTGCGCCGGTCTGTGTAGTCTCTCTGCTGTTTTCCGGCAGGCATCTGCCCTTCCGTGAGGTCCTCCCCTATTTGTTGGGCAGCGCCATCGGCGGTGTTGCCGCCGGTATATGGGGCAAACGCATTCCCACGGTGTGGCTACACCGCTTTCTTGGATTGGTAATTCTGTGGGGAGGGATCCGGTATCTATGCTGACATATCTGACCGTTCCTGTGGCGATCCTACTCGGTTTTCTTGCGGGTTTGGGTGTAGGAGGCGGAAGCCTGCTAATGCTTTGGCTGACCATGGCAGTGGGAATGCCATATACCGATGCCCGGACGATCAATCTGCTTTTCTTCCTGCCGTCTGCGCTGATCGCAACTCTCTTCCACAGAAAGCAAGGCTCTGTTGAGCTTAGAAAGATTCTCCCGGCAATGATTTGGGGCAGCATTGCTGCTGCCCTGTTTTCCTTTATCGGTCTGCGTGCAGACACAGAGCTCCTCAAAAAGCTCTTCGGCGGTCTGCTGCTTCTGACCGGACTGAAGGAGCTGTTTTACCGGCCCCGGAAGGCAAGATAACCCTCCAGAATCAAGGACGCCGCCACGGCGTCTACCGTGTCCTTACGCTTTTTGCCGTGATAATTGTGTTGGGATAGGATATTGTGGGCCTCCACAGTCGTTCTCCGCTCGTCCCACAGCTTCACAGGCAGGCCCGTAGCCTTCTCCAGTTTGGCAGCAAAGGCGCGGCACAACTCAGCCCGGGCGCCTTCCGTGCCATCCATATTCTTGGGCAGGCCCACAACAATTTCACCAACATCTGATGAAGACACCATAGTGCAAATCTGCGCTATGGTTTTTTCATCGTTCCTGCTGTGTATGACTGCGGTAGTGCCCACAATGCCGCAAAGCAGGTCGGAAACGGCAATTCCTGTGCGTGCATCGCCATAATCTACACCCATAATTCTCTTCATAATGCTCCATCTCCCGAAATCTTGGATTTTGCACCCATTATACAGCAAAATCTCCAAAAAATAAAGAAAAAAATTGTTGACTTTAACACACCCCTGTGTTAGAATGGTTCTACCTGTGAAAAAGGGCTTTTTTTGTGCGCCTTTTTCAGCCCCGGAGCGGCAAATTGTAGTGAGCCGCTTCCTAAATCTTACTCTAGCCGGGGTGATACAGGGAGGCAATTTTTAAGGAGGTGCCGTTATGCGCGTGAAAGTCACTTTGAGATGCTCCGAGTGCAAGCAGAGAAACTACAACACCATGAAAAACAAGAAGAACGACCCTGACCGTCTCGAAATGAAGAAGTACTGCAGATTCTGCAGAAAGCACACCATTCACAACGAGACCAAGTAAGGAGGCCACGAAATGTCCGAAGTAAAGAAGGAAAACTGGTTCAAGAGAACCTGGGGTCACATCTGCAGATACTTCCGTGAGCTCCGTAGCGAACTTAAGAAGGTCGTTTGGTCCACCCCTAAGCAAGTCGTTAAGAGCACCGCGATCGTCCTGGCATGTGTTGTTGTCGTGGGCGTGTTCATCTGGGTGTTCGACTTTGTTGCTCGTTTCGGCATTGACACTCTGATCAAGGCTGTCCACTAAGGAGACGAGCTATGGCTGAAGCTGCAAAGTGGTATGTAGTCCATACCTACTCCGGTTATGAAAACACCGTCAAGGCCACCATCGAAAAGACCGTACAGAGCCGTCAGCTGCAGGATCAGATCATCACCGTGTCCATTCCTATGGAAACTGTGACCGAGATCACTGACGCCGGCGTGTCCAAGACTTACGACCGGAAGCTGTACCCCGGCTATGTCTTTGTCAAGATGGTCTACTCTGACGATACCTGGCATGTCATTCGCAATGTGCGTGGCGTCGCAGGTTTTGTTGGCGCATCCGGAAGTGACCCCTTCCCCCTCTCTGATGAGGAAGTTTATGAGATGGGCGTTGAGAAGCGCGAGATCGTTGTCAACTATGCTGTTGGCGATACCGTGCGGATCCTCGACGGTCCTCTGAACTCCTTCACCGGTGTTGTGGAGAGTATGGAGGTCGAAAAGAACTCGGTCAGCGTGATTGTTTCTATGTTTGGCCGGGAAACCCCTGTTGAGTTTGAGCTCGATCAGGTGGAGTTATTATCCCAATAACGCATCGGACCGTATTTTCGGTCGGAACGTGGGAGGGGCGTAAGGCCCCGCAAGAAATGCGCTTAGCGCATATTACCACATTTTATTCAGGAGGTGCTTATCATGGCACAGAAAGTCACTGGCATTATCAAACTTCAGATTAACGCCGCTAAGGCTACCGCATCCCCCCCTGTTGGCCCCGCTCTGGGTCAGCACGGCGTCAACATCGCCGCTTTCATTAAGGAGTTCAACGCTCGCACCCAGGCTATGGAAGGCTACAAGATCCCCGTCGTTATCACTGTTTACGCTGACCGTAGCTTCACCTTTATCACCAAAACCCCTCCGACTCCCCTGCTGATCTTGAAGGCAATCGGTCTGGAGAAGGGCTCCGGCGTTCCTAACAAGAACAAGGTTGGTACCATCACCCGCGCTCAGATCACCGAGATCGCCAAGACCAAGATCCAGGATCTGCCGGGCGCAACTATGGAAGCTGTCGAGAGCCAGGTTGCCGGCACCTGCCGCAGCATGGGCGTCACCGTTGTTGATTGATTTTAACTGTCCGAGCAAATAATTTGGCTCGGTAATGTGGGAGGATTTTTCCGCATCACCACTATAAGGAGGATATAACAAGTGTTTAGAGGCAAAAAGTATAAGGAGAGCGCCAAGCTGATTGACCGCTCCGTTCAGTATGATCCCACCGAGGCCCTGGATCTGGTTGTCAAGGGTTCTACCGCAAAGTTCGACGAGACCGTCGAGATTCATATCAAGTTGGGTGTTGACTCCCGTCACGCTGACCAGCAGGTCCGCGGCGCTGTCGTCCTGCCCAACGGCACCGGCAAGACTGCCCGTGTTCTGGTGTTCGCTAAGGACGCCAAGCTGGAAGAAGCTCAGGCTGCAGGCGCTGACTATGTCGGCGGTCTGGACCTGGTTGAGAAGATCACCAAGGAAAACTGGTTCGAGTTCGACGTTGTTGTCGCCACTCCCGACATGATGGGCGTGGTTGGCCGTCTGGGTAAGGTCCTGGGCCCCAAGGGTCTGATGCCCTCCCCCAAGGCTGGCACCGTGACTCCCAACGTTGCTACCGCTATCCAGGAGATCAAGGCTGGTAAGGTCGAGTACCGTCTGGACAAGACCAACATCATCCACTGCCCCATCGGCAAGGTCTCCTTCGGCGCTGAGAAGCTGACCGAGAACATGGATACCCTGGTTAACGCTGTTGTGAAGGCAAAGCCCGCTGCAGCAAAGGGCCAGTATATCCGCTCCTGCACCGTCGCTTCCACCATGGGCCCCGGTGTTAAGGTCAGTACTTCCAAGTACGGCAACTAATTGCTGACAAAACCCCGGTAGGCAGAAGCCTATCGGGGTTTTTACCACAAAAATGCAGAAAATCAGTAAAATAATGCTTGACTTTGGCATGCAGATATGATAAGATTCATCTGTTGCCAAAGACAGTAGGTTGCTTAGGCTGTAAATCCTACCGAGGTGCGCCAATTGTTTTGATTGTTTGCGTGTCTTTCTGTCTTCTGGCAGGAAGACACTTTTTTAGTTTTCGGAGGTGAAACACATGCCCAACGCAAAGGTTCTTGAGAGCAAGAAGGCAGTGGTCGACGCTCTGTCCAGCAAGATCAAGGAAGCTACTTCCGTGGTTTTTGTTGACTACAAGGGTATCACCGTTGCTCAGGATGCCGCTCTGCGTAAGCAGTTCCGTGACGCTGGTGTTGAGTACTCCGTTGTTAAGAACACCCTGACCCGTTTTGCTGCAAAGGAAAACGGCTACGATTTCAGCGAGGTTCTCAACGGCACTACCGCTATGGCCAGCACCACCGGCGACCCCATTGCTCCCGCTCGTATCGTATGCGAGTACGCCAAGAAGAACAAGCTTCCTCTGACCATCAAGGGTGGTATTGTTGAAGGTAGCGTTCTGTCCGCAGACCAGCTCAACGGTTTCGGCGAACTGCCCAGCAAGAATGCTCTGGTTGCTCAGGTGCTTGGCACATTCCTGGCTCCTATCTCCAGCCTTGCTTTTGTCCTGGATCAGGTTCGTATCCAGAAGGAAGGCGGCGCTCCTGCAGAGTCTGCAGAAGCCTAATCCATTCGTAAAAACAAAAACACTACAACACATTTAACATTTAGGAGGATAATTACCATGGCTAGTGAAAAGATCACTGCTCTCGTAGAGGAAGTTAAGGGTCTGACCGTTCTGGAGCTGTCCGAACTGGTTCACACTCTGGAAGAAGTTTTCGGCGTTTCCGCCGCTGCTGCTGCTGTTGCCGCTCCCGCCGGCGGCGCTGCTGCTGCTGAAGTTGAAGAGAAGACTGAGTTCGACGTCATCCTGAAGGCCGCTGGCGCTTCCAAGCTGAACGTTATCAAGGTCGTCCGCAATGCTACCGGCCTGGGTCTGAAGGAAGCCAAGGATCTGGTCGACAACTGCCCCAAGACTCTGAAGGAAGCTATCTCCAAGGAAGATGCAGAGAAGCTGGTTGCAGAGCTGAAGGAAGCTGGCGCAGAGGCAGAAATCAAGTAATTTCTCTTCTCTTACACACAAAAAACAGCCGCCAGAGTACTGGCGGCTGTTTGCCGTTAGGAGGTCTTTATGGATTCTGTTGTACAATACTTTGCCTCCCTGGATCTTCCCCTGCTGCTGAAGATCGCAGTTCTTTTATTGGGTGTGCCGCTGTTGCTCGCACTGGTGGGCCGATTCATCTTCGGTAAGAAATCCACCCTATGCCGGGCCGTTTCGTCCGCCATCGGCATACTGTTTATTTACGCTATTATCATTGTTGTGGGAAGCCTTTATGAGGATTACCATCATTATATCACTTCCCTGCCCTTTGTGACCGTATCCGGCGACAGCATGAAACTCTTCTCTTTCGATGCAGATTATACCGTCATCAGCGGCCAATTGCTTAGCATGATCATTTTGTCTTTCCTTATGAACCTGGCAGAAAGCCTGCTGCCTACAGGAAAGCATGTGATCAGCTGGATCTTCTTCCGTATTCTAGGCATCGCCATTGCCCTGGTACTGCATCTCGTTGTCACGGGTCTTCTCACTGCGCTCCTTCCGGAGGGCCTTGTCACCTACGCGCCGGTGATTCTGCTGGCAATTTTGGTGCTGATGCTGCTGACCGGTTGTCTTAAGTTCCTGGTGGGCCTTGCTCTTACCACGGTCAATCCCCTCATCGCTGCGCTGTATACCTTCTTCTTTGCCAACATCGTCGGCAAGCAGATCACGAAAGCCTTGCTTACCACCGCCCTGCTGGCTGGTCTTGTAATGGCGCTGCAGGGCCTTGGAATCACCACAATTTCTATCGCAGCTGCCGTTTTTGCGGCTTATATCCCTTTGATCATTCTGCTGGTATTACTTTGGTACCTGGTGGGTAAGCTGTTATGACCGTCAAACACAATTTTTTTGTAAACTCCAGCATTTTTTATTTTACAATTACAGCTTTATGTATTATAATGGGAAGGTAAAGGACCTTTTACAAAATCTATGAATTATTTCAGATTGGATGTGTTGATATGGGCCGGATGTTAGGCACTGTTTCTATGGGTGTTCGCGCCCCCATTATCCGCCAGGGTGATAACCTGGCAGAGATCGTGACCGGTTCTATTTTGGACGCTGTTAAGTTTGACGGCCTGGCTCCCCGCGATCGGGATGTGGTCGCTATGACCGAGGCCATCGTTGCCCGTGCCCAGGGCAATTACGCAACTGTGGAAAACATTGCGCAGGATGTACGCGCCAAGCTGGGTGGCGAGACTGTGGGTGTTATTTTCCCCATTCTCAGCCGCAACCGATTTGCAATCTGCCTGCGTGGCATCGCCTCCGGCTGCAAAAAGGTTGTTCTGATGCTCAGCTACCCCTCTGACGAGGTGGGCAATCACCTGATTGACTGGGATATGATGGACGCTCATAATGTGGATCCCTACCGGGATGTGCTCACCGAGGAGCGCTATCGGGAGCTGTTTGGTTTCATTAAGCACACCTTCACCGGTGTTGATTACGTGGAGTACTACAAGACTCTGATCCAGGAGTCCGGCGCTGAGGCAGAGATCATCTTTGCCAACGATCCCCGCGCTATTCTGAACTACACCAAGAATGTGCTGAATTGCGACATCCACACCCGGGCACGCACCAAGCGGCTGCTGAAGGCTGCCGGCGCTGAGCGCGTATTCGGTCTGGACGAGATTATGACTGAGTCCATTGACGGCAGCGGCTACAACCCCCGCTACGGCCTGCTGGGCTCCAATAAGGCTACCGAGAACACCGTCAAACTTTTCCCCAGAGATTGTCAGGATCTTGTGGAGGACATCCAGAAGCGCCTCCTGGACGCCACTGGCAAACACATCGAGGTAATGGTTTACGGCGATGGCGCTTTCAAGGATCCCGTGGGTAAGATCTGGGAGCTGGCTGACCCCGTGGTCTCCCCTGCCTACACTGCAGGCCTGGAAGGCACGCCCAACGTGGTGAAGCTGAAGTACCTGGCAGACAACGATTTTGCCAACCTCTCCGGTGAAGCACTCCGGGACGCAATTAAGGACAAGATCCAGCAAAAGGATGGCTCCAGTCTGGTGGGCAATATGGCCGCCCAGGGCACAACACCCCGTCGGCTGACTGACCTAATCGGCTCTCTGTGCGATCTGACCTCCGGCTCCGGCGATAAGGGAACGCCCATCGTCTATATTCAGGGCTACTTCGACAACTACACCAACGACTAAAAAGTCAAAACCGGCGTATCCGATTGGATACGCCGGTATTTTTTATGCTTCTTCCACTGCCTCCAGCACTGCAGACAGCGCGTCCGTATCCACATCCTCCATACGGCCACCGTCGAAGTGCTCGGCAACCTTGGGGTCGATGGGCAGGCGCGCCAGCACAGGCAGGCCAAACTGGGATGCAACTGCGTCCAGCTTACTGTCGCCAAACACATTCATGCGCTTACCGCAATCGGGGCATTCCAGATATGCGTAGTTCTCGACGAAACCAAGGACAGGGATGTGCATCATATTGGCCATCTTCACGGCCTTGGTGACGATCAGCGACACCAAATCCTGGGGGCTGGTGACGATCACAATACCGTCCACCGGCAGGCTCTGGAACACCGTCAGGGGCACATCACCGGTTCCGGGAGGCATATCCACAAACAGGTAATCCACATCCTCCCAGATCACATCGGTCCAGAACTGCTTTACCGCGCCGGCAATCACCGGTCCGCGCCACACCACGGGAGAGGTGGCGTCGTCCAGCAGAAGATTGATGGACATAATCTGAATGCCGCCCTTGGAAAGAGCAGGATACAATCCCCCCTCAGTTGCGCCCTGACATTCCGTGACGCCAAAGGCTGTGGGTGCAGAGGGGCCGGTAATATCCGCATCCAGAACGCCGACGCGTTTGCCCTTCTTGGCCATAGCCGTTGCCAGCATTGCGGTCACAGTAGATTTACCCACGCCGCCCTTACCGGACACTACGGCAATCACCTTTTTAATGCTGGACTTGGGATTGGGCTGCGCCAGCAGACTCTCCTTCTTCCGATCGCCGCAGTCAGAACTGCTGCAGGACGAACAGTTTCCATTACAAGAACTCATTTTGGTTCGCTCCTTTATTCTATCTCAATGCTTATTATACCCGTTATTTTTACGGTGTCAACATTACTCAACAACTGCATGCGCAGTTTCCCAGGCCTCCATTTGCTCCAGCAGGACGGTTTCTGCCGTCTCTTTTTCCGCAAGTAGGCGAGTCAGCTCCTGGTAGTCCGCCGCGGCTGCTTCGATCTGCTCGTCCAGCTGAGCAATAAGTTGCTCCTGTTTTTCGATCTCCCGTTCCAAGCGGCGGATCAGCTTTTCAGTTTCTTTTGAGCCGCCCTTTGGCTTTTCCTTTTTGGGTTTGGGAGCTTCCGTAATTTGCGGCTTCGCTATGGCCTCGTGCTCCAGGATAGAGCGGTACTTACTGTAGCCACACTTGAAGTCCCGAATCTTTCCGTCCTCCAGAAGCCAAATGCGCTCAGCAAACTTTTCAATAAAATACCGGTCGTGAGACACAAACAGCAGAACGCCCTCGAACTCCTCGATGGCTGCCTCCTCCCATTCCCGGGAGGCAATATCCAAGTGGTTGGTAGGCTCGTCCAGAATCAGCAGGTTGATTCTCTCGTCCATGAGCATACACAGTCTCAAGCGGGACTGCTCGCCGCCGGAGAGGTCTCCCACGGCTTTGAATACATCCTCACCCTGGAATAAAAATGCGCCCAGGCGGTCACGAGCCTCCTGAGGAGTGCAGTTCTTTTCATAGAGCATCGTATCGTAAAGACTGCGTTCCGGATGGGAGAAATGAATGATCTGGGGCAGGTATCCCCACTTGATGGTGGGACCAAACTGGATCTTGCCCGTGCAATCCTCTTCCCCCAACAGGCATTTAATAAAGGTGGATTTGCCGGTGCCGTTATCACCCAGCAGCGCAATCCGCTCTCCCCCCTCCACGCGCAGCTCCACATCGGAGAACAGTATGCGGTCGCCAAAGGATTTCTCCACATTTTTCATTTGGAAAACCACATCACCGGAAAAATCCTTTTGGGTGAAGGTGGCCTTCATGGTCTTTTCGGTTTTCGGGCGTTCTGTTTTGCGGATGCGCTCCATCCGGTGCTGGATGGACATTGCCCGCCGGTACAGCGTACGGTTGTTGATGCCCCAACCCTTCATCCGTTCCACCGTGTATCCCAGCTGCTTCAGTTTTGCCTGTTCCTGCTCATACTGTTTCAGCTGAAGATTGAACCGGGCCTGTTTCTCGTCAATGTAAAAGGAATAGTTGCCGGAATAGAACTCTGCGTGGCCGTCCACGATCTCGATCACCCGGTCTGCCACAGTATCCAGAAAATACCGGTCGTGGGAGATGGTAAGCACCGTTCCCTTAAAGGTGTTGATGTAGCTTTCCAGCCACTCAACACTTCGCAGGTCCAGATGGTTGGTAGGCTCGTCCAGCAACAAAATATCGGTCTTTTCCAGCAGCAGCCGCGCCAAATTTACCCTGGTCTTTTCACCGCCGGAAAGGCTGGCAAAATCCTGCTGCCGCTGCTCCGGAGAAATGCCCATACCGTTGCAGATCTTATCTGTTTCCACATCCATTTCATAGCCGCCACCGGCCTGAAAACGGTTGACAAGGGCATCATATTCCCGCAGTTGTTCTGCCGTTGCACCGTTTGCCATCTGTTGCTCTAAAACCGCCATCTTCTTTCTGGTAGCAGTCAGCACCTGGAAAGCGGAGCGCAGCACATCCTCCACAGTGTATCCCGCGGGAAACTTGGGGATTTGGGAAATGAGGCCGATGCGTTTATGGGGGTTGACAAACACCTCGCCGCTATCATACTCCATAAGCCCGGCGAGGATATTGAAAAGGGTCGTCTTGCCGCAGCCGTTGCGGCCCAAAATGGCAACGCACTCCCCTTCCTGAATCTCAAAAGACAGATCTTCCAGCAGGTTTTCGCCGATGACAAAGAACTTTGTTAAGTTTTTAACCTGTATATCAATCATTGATTTCTCCTGCCATTAAGGACTGCAATTTATTTAAGTCCATTAAAAGATTGAATGCCTGGAGCATAGCGTTGCTGCTCATATGCTCCGGCAGATCTAGCTTTTTCAGCAGCGCCTGCCGCTTGGCAGCGCTGTCTGGGCCGCCGGAAAGGCCCAGTTCCATTAAGTCCTGCTTGGTAATATTGCCAACAGAATGCGTGGCGCTTTCACCTTCAACAGTCGCGCCTGCTCTGCGGAGGGCATCAATGATGGTCTCCGGAGGCATACCCTCAACGCCCAGCTTGCCCTCCTTGCCGGGGGCGGATTTTCTCCGTTCCTTACCCGGAACATCCGGAATATAGGCGTGCTTCAGGTACTCTGGCGAAATTGCGCCCTTGAGAAAGTTCCGGATCACAAATCCTGCTCCGTCGGAATCGGTAAAGACGATCAGACCCCGGGTCTGGGCTACCTTGCGAAGAAACTCAAGGTTCTTTTTATCCTTCATAATACCGAAGCCGGAGGTCTCAATGATCGGAGCATCCACGATCTGGGCAAGGGTGTTTTTATCATAGCGGCCCTCTACCACGATGGCCTCCCGAATCTTAATCATTTCGGGCCTCCTGGGAAAGCCGGAGGATCAAAACCTCCAGAATCCTTTGCGGGTCGTCAAAGGAGGTCTTCATCTGGGCATCGCTCTCCATTACCAGCTCCGCTGCCTTTTGATAAAAAGCAGCAGAGAAGCGGCTGGCAGCGGACATTGTCTTACGTGCAGGGTAGTCACCAAGGCCAGTGAGTTTCATAAGATCATTGGCGTTTTTTCCGTTGTCCAGCAGAATCTTTGCCGTACTCAGACGGCGGAAATGGCCGCCGATAGCACCCAAAATGGGGATCGGTTCCTGCTGCATCTTCAGCAGCTGATGCAGCTTCATAAGGGCAGCGCCGTATTCCCCATTCCCCAACAGGTCGGTCATTTGGAAGACCACGGCATCCAGCACCGGCTCTACAACAGCGTCAATATCACCCTTGCAAATCTCATCCGCGCCGGAATAGGCGCAGATTTTGGATATCTCACCCAGCAGTGAGGTCATCGTGCCATCGGTAATATCGATCAGATAAATGCACAGATTGGGGTTGATCCGTTTTCCGGCGGCAGCAAAATGCCGACCGATCCATGCCACCAGATCCCGCTGGCTCTGCTTTTGAAACTCCACCAGGGTTCCGTGCTTATCCACCGCTTCCCAAAGCTTTTTCAGCCGCTTATCCGGCTTAAAGGGAGTGGTCTCGTAGGTAAATACCACGGTGCAGTAGTCAGGAATGTCCGAAAGGATCTGAATCATCCGCTCCCGATCCGCCTCGTTGAACTTAAAAATATCAATTTCGTCAACGATAACCATGGTCCGCTCGGCCATCATAGGAAGGTTCTCCACACTGTCGCCAAAGGACTGCAGATCAAAAGTCTCCGCGGTCAGTTTGTGGAAATTAAAAGACTCCGTAATGGGGTCGATGATCAGCTTCTGCAGCTGTTTCAAGTAGTGATTCAGCAGGAAGGTCTCTTCACCGTAGAAAAAGTACAGACGGGCCGGTTCTCCGTGTTTAATGTGGTCTTTCAGCGTTTGGAGCATCGTGTTCGGCTCCGTATTTTTTCCCATGGTCTCACCCCCTGAAAATAATCGTTCCTTGCAGATCGGTGCGGTAAACTTCGCATCCAAACAGTTTCAACCGTTCCAGCGTCTCGGTCGTGGGATGTCCGTACCGGTTATCCGCGCCAACGGAGATGATAACGATCTCCGGCCGGGTGGCATTCAGCAGATCCCAAGATGTGGAGTATTTTGAGCCGTGATGGCCTGCAATCAGGATTTCCAGGTTGGGAAGCTCTGCGCTTTCCATCAGCGCCCTCTCCCCCTCCGCGGAACGGTCTCCGGTAATCAGTATATCACAATTTTCCGGCTGAAACAAGATGCACAGACTGCTTTCGTTGCTATCCTCTGTTTCAAGGGAGGGAAATATGGTAATATCGGCAGATTCTAAATGCAGATCTTCCTCCACCCAGCAGATTTGGGCGCCGTATTCTTCGGCAAGAGTATCCCGGATAGGATCGTCCGCTGCAATCACCGGCAGGTACAGCATATCGGCAGGTATGCGGTCCAACAATATCTCCGCGCCGCCTGCGTGGTCCTTGTCATAATGGGTGATGATCAAACCATCCAGACGGAACACGCCTTGGGATAGCAGCAATTTGGCCGCCTCGTCCGCAGCCTCCTCATCACTGTCGCCGCCGCAGTCCACCATATAGTATTTTCCGTCCGTCTGCAGGATCAGGCACTGGCCCTGGCCAACATCCACTGCCGTAATACGGAAATCGTCCAGCCTGGGCTCGGCCCAGGACAGGCCGATGGCCATCACAAGGCCCACCAGCAGGCAGCCGGTCAGTACCCATGGGTGCTTCTTTTTCATTTTCAGAAATACCGCAAGCAGCACATAGCAAAACACCAGCCACGCGACAATATAGATGCTGCTGGTATATACCGCTGATACAGGAACTTTAGAGATCATATTCACCACCCACAAAACACCGCGGATCAGCCAGGACACTACCCAGCCGACGCTTTTTCCCAAAGGTAGCCACACGGCGCCCAAAATACCGGCAGCCATTACACCATAAAATATAATACTGACAGGCCCTAAAAGCAACAGGTTTGCCACAACACCCGACAGGCTGATACTTCCAAAATAGAAGGCAGAAAGCGGTGTGACCACGGACATAGCGCCCAGTGTGACGCTGACAGAACCCACGACCCAACGGGTCAGCCTGGCTTTCAGGCTCTTGCCCTTAGCCGGTCCGAGTGGCGTTTTCTGCAGCAAATAGTCGTGGATCCGCTGGGTGAACAGCAAAATACCCATAATGCATCCGGCTGAAAGCTGCAAGCTGATGGATGTAATGCTCAAAGGGTTCACTGCCAAAATGACAAGCACTGCAGCAGCCAATGCCGTTGGCGAATCGTATTCCTTGCTCGCCAAAGCGGCAAGGATCATCAGGGTCTGCATAATGCAGGCTCTGACAATGGACGGAGAAAATCCGGCCACTGCCGCAAATAGGAACAAAATTGGAATGCCGATCAGCGCCGTCAGCACTCTGCGTCTTCCGCAGAGCAAATGCACCATTGCAAACAGGATCGACACATGCATGCCGGACACCGCCACCACATGGTAAATGCCGCTGACCTTTAGATCGCTCTTCACATCATGGTCGAGGCCTTTGGTGTCTCCCAGGAGCAACGCACGGGCAAAGGGTGCGGCGTCCTCCGGGAATACTCTGTCCAGCAGAGATAAAATCTTCACCCGAAGTGTGGACACCATATGATGCCCGGAATCTTCTGTCTTGGGGAAGACAGTTATTTCTCCCTTTGGATAGCACAGCAGGAAGATGCCCTCCCCCTGATGATAGGTAGGCCTTTCCGTGCCGCCACCGGTGTAGCGGAAGCGGAAGCCGCCCTCTACCCGATCTCCCGGTGCAAGAGAAACATCCTCGTTGAGATAGAGCTGCACAGTATAGGTCTTGTCGTTTATCTCAGTACGACCTACCGCCTTTACGCCGATATCCGTGGGTTCACTGTAATCGGACACCTCAATGGTGATGATATCCGCTCTGCCGTCCATTTGCCGCGCGGGTGTTAAGTACACAGCATCAAAGCACCCCAGCCATAGGCATCCCGTAAGAAAGCCAAGAAGGATGCATCTTATGAGTCGGCTGTTGCTGCTTTTGATACACAGCAAGATGCCAAATGCTGCCAAGGTGCATACACCCAAAAGCAGCAGAAACAGACCGGATATCAAATATGCTCCAACTGCGCAGGCAGCAGCAAAGCCTATCGTAAACCACATCAGCTTTCGCATTATATCCTCCTGTTAGCGAAAAAGGACGCCACCCGGGGGCAGCGTCCTATATATTTACAGTTTGGATGCTACGAAATCATCCACAGTTGCCAGTGCGTCATCCAGCTTCAGTACATCCTTGCCGCCGCCCATAGCAGAATCGGGTTTACCGCCGCCGGAGCCGCCGCAAATGGCGCACACCTGCTTGACCAGATCCCCTGCTCTGAGGCCCTTGGCCACGGCATCCTTGCCGCAGACTGCCAGGAAGGTGATCTTATCCTCGGCCACAGCAGACAGCACTGCCACCACATTTCCGGCCTTGTCCCGGAGGGTATCGCCGATCTGGCGCAGCTTGCCGGCGTCGGCGTTGGGAACATTCACAGTCAGCACCTTGAAGCCGCCAATATCGTGAGCGCCGAACAGGAAACGGTCAGCCTCGCCGGCGGTCTCACGGGCCTTGTAGGTCTCAATGCTCCGCTTCAGAGCCTTGATCTCCTCCAGCTGGCTCTCCAGCTTGGTGGCCAGCTCAGCAGGCTTTGTCTTCAGGATCGCGCAGGCATCATACACCCGCTTGCGGGACAGTTCCATCTCGTTCAGGCACTCCTTGCCGGTAATAGCCTCAATACGGCGGACACCGGAGGCCACGCTGCCTTCGCTCTCGATGCGGAAGGGGCCGACCTTGGCGGTATTGTCAAGGTGGGTGCCACCGCAAAGTTCAATGGAATAGCCACCCATATTCACCACACGGACGGTATCGCCGTACTTCTCGCTGAACAGCGCCATTGCGCCCATAGCCTTTGCCTCCTCAATGGGCATCTCCCGCACATCCACAGGATAACCCTCCAGGACGGCGGACTGGACCATAGCGTCGATCTTGGCCAGTTCCTCGGCGGTCACAGCGGAGTAGTGAGTAAAGTCAAAACGCAGGCGGTCGGGTTCTACCAGAGAGCCGGCCTGGTGGACATGGTCACCCAGCACGCTCTTGAGCGCCTTCTGCAGCAGGTGGGTAGCGGAGTGTGCACGCATAATGGCCTTGCGGCGCTCCACATCAATAGAAGCCAGTACCACATCGTCGGTCTTTAGTGTGCCGCTGCACATCGTGCCGGAATGGAGGTATTTGCCGCCCTTGTCCTTCTGGACGCCGGTCACCTGGAAGCGGCTGTCGCCCATCAGAATCACGCCGAAGTCAGCGGACTGGCCGCCCATTTCCGCATAGAAGGGCGTCTTATCCAGGACAATGATGCCCTGCTCGCCGCCGGTAATGGAGCCGGTCACTTCTTCCCCTACGCACACTGCCAGGACCTTTGCCTCGCAGTTATTTACATCGTAGCCCACAAAATTGGTAGGAGTGGTGTCCAGACCCAGGTCGATACCGGCCCAGCCCAAATCACCCAGAGCCTTCCGTGCCTCGCGGGCGCGGACTCTCTGCTCTTCACGGCAAGCAACAAACTTATCCATATCCAGGGTCATACCCTCGTCTTCCAACATTTCCGCCGTCAGGTCCACGGGGAATCCGTAGGTATCTGCCAGCAGGAAGGCATCCTCACCGGAGAACACGCTGATGCCGGCGGCATGGTGCTGAGCCAGCTTCTCGCCAAAGATACGCATACCGGTATCGATAGAGCGGGCAAAGTTCTCTTCCTCGGTCTTCACCACGCGGATAATGTGGTCGGCACGCTCCCGCAGGTAGGTGTAGTGGCTCTCATTCTCACGGATGACAGTTTCCACCACCTCATACAGGAAAGGCTTGTTCACGCCCAGCAGCTTTCCGTGACGGGCAGCCCGGCGGAGCAGGCGGCGCAGAACATAGCCCCGGCCCTCATTGGTGGGCTGGACGCCATCGGCGATCATAAAGGTGCCGGCGCGGATATGGTCGGTGATAACACGCAGGCTCACATCGGTCTTGGTGCTCTGGCCGTAGGAAGCGCCGGTAATAGCGGTGACGTGGTTGGTAATATTCATAACCGTATCCACATCAAAGAGGCTGTTCACATCCTGGCAGACAACGGCCAGGCGCTCCAGGCCCATACCGGTATCGATGTTCTTCTGCACCAGCTCGGTGTAGTTGCCCTGTCCGTCATTGTCGAACTGGGAGAACACATTGTTCCAAACTTCCATAAACCGGTCGCACTCGCAGCCGACCTTACAATCGGGCTTGCCGCAACCGTACTTCTCGCCACGGTCATAGTAGATCTCAGAGCAGGGGCCGCAGGGGCCGGAGCCGTGCTCCCAGAAGTTATCGGACTTGCCGAAACGGAAAATATTCTCCGCAGGAATGCCGATCTCCTTATTCCAGATCTCAAAGGCCTCCTCATCATTTTCGTAGATAGAGGGATACAGGCGGTCCTCCTCCAGGCCTACCACCTTGGTCAAAAACTCCCAGCTCCAAGCAATGGCTTCGCGCTTAAAGTAGTCGCCAAAGGAGAAGTTGCCCAGCATCTCAAAGTAGGTGCCGTGGCGGGCGGTCTTACCGATGTTCTCGATGTCACCGGTACGGATACATTTCTGGCAGGTGCAGACACGCTTGCGGGGAGGCTCTACTTCGCCCTTAAAATAAGGCTTCATAGGTGCCATACCGGAGTTGATCAGCAGCAGGGATGCATCGTTCTGGGGGATCAGAGAAAAGCTGGGCAGGCGCAGATGATCCTTGCTCTCAAAGTAGCGCAGGAACATCTCACGCAGTTCATTTACGCCATAGGGTTTCTTGCTCATATTGTTATAACCTCCGTTAAAATACTCAAAAAACAAACCTCTCCCCTGGTTTAGGGGCGAGGTTTGTCGCGGTACCACCCTAATTCACTCCCAATGGGAGTATCTTAGCTGCTCTATAACGGGAGCGCCCGTCCCGGTCATCCCGGGCTGCTTGGAAGTGGCTGGAAGCAGACTGGCACAAGGGGCTCTCACCACTCCCCTCTCGCTTAGGTGAAGTCTTGCTTCTTGGTTTCCGCATTGCTTTTACATATCGTAGCTATTCTATCACAAAAGGTAGATTTGTCAACTATTTTGGATGGGAAAAGTAAACATACTTTACAAAATTGATATTGACAAACTTGTATTAGTGTATTAGTTTATTAGTACAGGAGGTGATTGTATGCAATGGGAAATAGACAACCGCCGCCCTGTTTATGTGCAGATTATGGAGCACATGCGCAGCGCGGTACTTTCCAACGAATATCCCCCCGGCAGCCGCATCCCCTCGGTACGGGAACTTGCTACCCTTGCAAACGTAAATCCCAACACTATGCAGCGTGCAATGGCAGAGCTTGAACACCAGGGTCTCTTGGTCAGCACGGGAACTCTCGGCAGATTTGTCACAGAGGACAAATCTGTCATAGATACCCTGCGTCAACAGGTTATTCAGGAAGTTGTGCAAGCCTGCGCGGCGCGTTTCCGAGAATTAGGACTCAATATGCAGGCGGCAGCACAGCTGCTTTCTAAAGAAGGGAGCGTTTAGAAATGGAATCTGTTTTGAATCTGACAAACATAACCAAGTATTACGCAGGCGCCGTTCCCGCCCTAGATGATGTCACCCTGACCATCCCAAAGGGCAAGATTGTTGGCCTTCTGGGCCCCAACGGCAGCGGCAAAACCACTCTATTGAAACTGTGCGCTGGTCTGCTCACAGCCAATTCCGGCCAAATCACCGTCTGCGGCGAGCCGGTAGGTCTCAAAACCAAAGCAATTGTGTCCTATCTTCCGGACCGAACCTATCTGCGCAACAATCAAACAATCCGGGAGCAGTTGGATTTTTTCAAGGATTTCTACAAAGACTTCGATTATGCCCGGGCCGAAGAAATGCTCGCCAATCTAAAAATCGACCCTAAAAGCCGTTTTGGTAGTCTTTCCAAGGGTATGAAAGAAAAAGTACAATTGGTACTTGTAATGTCCCGGCACGCAAAACTATATCTTTTGGATGAGCCTATCGGCGGTGTGGATCCCGCTGCCAGAGATTACATACTCAACACCATCGTTTCCAACTATGACCCCGAAGCCTCTGTGATCATTTCCACCCACCTGATCAGCGATGTGGAGCCGGTGCTGGACGAATTTATATTCCTGTACGAGGGCAAGGTGCTCAGATCCGGCAGTGTGGACGACGCAAGAGAAAATGCCGAAAAATCCCTTGATGCTCTGTTCCGGGAGGTGTTCAAATGTTTATAACCTTGTTTAAACACGAATGGAAAGCTAACGCGAAACTTTTAACCCTTCTCAGCGCCTTTATAATCGGCATGGGTTGCCTTGCCGCTGTGGTTCTGCGGCTGATCACTACTTACTGGGCGGTACTCACCTCACAAGACGGACCCGCACTACTTTTGATCCCAGCTATTTTGTTCTTGTTCTTTGCCTATTTGGCGTTGATTCTTTATTCCATCGGTGTTTTTTACATCCAGCTTTACCGATTTTACAAAACCCGCTTCACAGATCATGGATATTTGATGTTTACGTTGCCGGTAAAAACGTCCCATCTTTTCCTTTCCTCTGCACTGCACATCTTGATTTGGGGTGCCATCAGCATTTTGGTGATCATTGCCGCTTTGGCCATTGCCATTGGTTTTGGTCTGGCTTGGCAGTTCGCCGGAACAGATAATTTAACTACAATATTTTTAACTGCAATATGGGACGAAATGCGGTTTATCTTTTCCGATTTCTTCCGCCCAGGTGATACTCCGGTTGCCATTGTCTGTTGCTTAATTTTGATCGCTTACAGCATTATCGTTCCTTTGAGCGCCATTGTTCTTGGTAGTGTTGTTGCGAAAAAACACAAAGTTCTGGCTATCATCGGTATTCTGTATGGTATTTCTATGGTTTCAGGCATCGTAAACAGCGTCATTTCCTTTGTCGTCACCTTTTCGCAGATGGAGAGCGCTTCCACAAGTATGCTCCCATCCTTGGTTTCGCCCAGTGTGTTCCCTTTGATATTGACCGTCATTGCATATCCCCTGTCCATACACTTAATGAAAAATAAACTTAATCTACCGTAAATACATTAACGGGGCAGTCGCTGACTGCCCCGTTTCATTATACATTTTCTTCCAGCCAAGCCTTTAGTGCCAGACGCCCCTCTTCACTCATTGGAAAGGTGGCCTCGGCTTCCATCTGACTCTTCTCGTAGCACAGCGCTCCGTGCCAGATCTCCACGAAGATAGAACTGTTTTCCATATCCACCTCTTTGCTGCCGGCCAGTTTCTGCACTTTGGGCACGATCTTGAACCGCAGCATGCCGCAGGAGCCGGTGAAGGGATTGTCCATAGCAAAGCTGTGGAGCGTGGGAAGATAGATATCCGCCATATTACTCACCGATCAGCGCTTCCATCTCATCCAGCAGCTCTCCAAAGAGGGCAAGAGCCGCTTCTACAGGCTCGGGACCGGCCATATCCACGCCGGCGCCTCTGAGCAGGTCAATAGGACTCTTGGAGCAGCCGCCGGACAGGAAGTTCAGATAATCCTTCACAGCAGGCTCTCCCTCAGAAAGGATCTTCCGGGACAGTGCGATGGCTGCAGAGTAGCCGGTGGCGTACTGGAAGACATAGTAATTGTTGTAGAAATGAGGGATTCTTGCCCATTCCATAGCAATCAGATCATCCACCACCATATCGGGGCCAAAGTACTCCTCCACCAGGCGGCGGTACTCACCACAGAGGACATCGGCGGTGAGGGTCTGGCCCTGGGCCACCATCTTGCCGATGTTCAGCTCAAACTCGGCAAACATCGTCTGACGGTACAAAGTGCCCTTGAACTGCTCCAGGAAGTGGTTGATCAGATAGATGCGTTCCTTCTTATCTGTGGTCTTGTTGAGAAGGTACTCCATTAGCAGCGCTTCGTTGCAGGTGGACGCAACCTCCGCCACGAAGATCACATAATGGGCATCGATGGGATTCTGGTGCTTGTTGGACAGATAGGAATGCAGCGCGTGACCCATTTCGTGAGCCAGAGTGAACTGGCTGTCCAGGGTACCGGAGTAGTTCAGCAGGACAAAGGGATGGACTGCTGCGCCGGCAGAATATGCGCCGCTGCGCTTGCCCTCATTCTGGTACACATCGATCCAGCGATTCTCAAAACCCTGCTTCAGAATGGCTCTGTACTCCTCGCCCATAGGCGCCAGGGCGTCATAGACAGTCTGCTTTGCCTCAGCAAAGGGAATCTTCTTGTCCACATCTGCAACCAGGGGGGCATACACATCGTAGAAGTGGAGCTCATCCACGCCCAGCATCTTCTTCCGAAGACGCACATAACGGTGCATCTTGTCCATATTCTTATGGACGGATTCGATCAGATTCAGGTACACAGAGGTGGGCACATTGGTGTTGTTCAGAGCAGCTTCAAAGGCGTTGTTGTACTTTCTTGCCTCGGCATAGAACTTCAGCTGCTTGTTCTGGGCATTCAGCAGGGATGCGGCGGTATTGCGGAAATTGCCGAAGCCCTTGTACAGGCTCTCGTATGCGTTCTTGCGCAGAACACGGTCCGGACCGCTCTCCAGAGGCACAAAAGTGCCCTGGCTGACGGCGTGGGGATTGCCCTCGGAGTCCAGTGCGTCTTCAAACTTCAGGTCTGCGTTGGCAAACATACCATAGGCGTTTTGGGCGGCCTGGGAGATCTCACCGGCAGAGGCCAGCAGCTTCTCCTCTGCGGGAGAGAGAATGTGGTCTCTCTTGCGGCGCAGGTTGGTCAGATAGCGGCGGTAGCGCTCCAGTTCCGGGCAGGCGGCATAAAAGCTGTCCAGAGTCTCATCGGAGATGGCCATCAGCTCGGGAGTCTCAAAGCTGAGCGCCGCGCCCAAAGCGATCACAACGCTCATAAACTTACCGGTCATCGCCTGGTAGGTGGCGTTGCGGGTATCCTCATCCCCCTTGCGCATACAGTAGTTGGCAAGCAGGGAAATCTTGGCATCGGTCATCTCCATCAGATACAGATAGTCATAGAGGGTCTTGCCGCTCTCAGCCAGGCGGCCGGCGTAGCTTGCCAGCGCCTCCTTATCGGCATCCAGCGTAGTCAGCTCCTGCTCCCAAGCTGCATCGCTTGCGTACAGGTCGGTGGTTGCCCAAGTGTCCTCTACGGGGATCTCAGAACGTTGACGGATCTTATCCATAGTATGGCCTCCTAAATGGTTTTCTTTTATTATAGCACGGTTGCCGCAAAAAGCAATTGCGCCTTGCAATTATTTACAGGATATGATAGAGTATCACATCATATCAAAAAGGTGAAAATTATGGCAAAACGCATTCGAAGCAGTCTGCTTCTGATTTTGGCAACTGTTATTTGGGGATCGGCCTTTGTCTCCCAGAGTATCGGCATGGACCACATTGGGCCCTTTACTTTTCAGGCCGTCCGATGCGCCCTGGCGGTTATCGCTCTGCTGCCGCTGATTCTGATCTCTGACCGGTTTCAGCCGGAAGGCGGCAGCTTTTTCTCCCGGTGGAAAGACAAAAAGCTTTGGAAGGCAGGTCTTCTGTGCGGTGTACCTCTGTTTCTCGCCACCAATCTGCAGCAGCTGGGATTGGTGGACACCGACGCCGGAAAATCCGCATTTTTGACCGCCATGTACATTGTGATTGTCCCCATTATCGGCATTTTTCGCAAGAAAAAGCCGGGAAAGCTGATTCCTGTCAGTGTGGTGCTGGCGGTGGTGGGACTGTACTTTTTAAGCTGTGTGGGCGTGACGACTGTCAGCACGGGAGACCTGCTGCTCCTTGGCTGCGCTCTTATGTTTGCAGTGCAGATCACCTTTGTGGACAAATATGCCCAGGACATGGATGCCCTCCGGTTGAACTGTCTGCAAAGCCTTGTATGTACGGTGCTGTCTGCTATTGCGATGCTCCTCACCGAGCAGCCCACCTGGTCCGGTATACAGGCCTGCTGGCTGCCGCTGGTGCATGTAGGCGTCTTTTCCATGGGCATCGCCTACTCCTTGCAAATCATCGGTCAGAAGGATCTGGAGCCGTCCACCGCCTCTTTAATTATGAGTATGGAATCGGTATTTGCTGTTCTGTTCAGCTGGCTGATCCTCAGAGAGCGGATGACATCCTGGGAGACACTGGGATGTGTGCTGGTGTTCGCATCCGTCATACTCTCTCAGATTCCCACGAAGAAGAAATAAAAAGAAGAGCCTGCTGAGCAGGCTCATCTTTTTCACTTTTTATCCGCGGCGATGATTCGCTTCATGGCTTCGATACCTACCCGGATCGCGCCGGAGGTATCCTCTGTCATAGGCAGGCTCAGCCCTGCCTTCTCTCGCTCCTGATTCCATACGGCATGGAAGCAGCTGCCGCAGCGGACACCCAGCGCTGCCGCCACCACAAACAGAGCAGCAGACTCCATTTCGCTGGCCTTCACGCCCAAGCGTTTCCAGCTCTCCCATTTTTGAAGCAGGTCATAGTACACGGGGCTCTTCTCCGGCGCGTGTTGGCCGTAGAAGGCGTCCTTACACTGGACAACGCCCACATGGGTTGTATAACCCAAATCCTTGCCTGCGGCTTTCAGCGCCGCGGTGATATCAAAGTCCGCCACCGCAGGGAACTCCAGCGGCGCATACTCCAAAGAGGTGTGCTCAAAACGGATGGCACCGCTTGCCACCACCACATCACCGGGGAGCACATCCATGGCGATGCCGCCGCAGGTGCCGACGCGGATAAAGGTGTCCGCGCCGATAGCAGCCAGCTCCTCCATAGCGATGGCAGCGGAGGGGCCGCCAATACCGGTGGAGCAGACAGAAACCTTCTCACCCAACAGTGTGCCGGTGTAGATATTGTACTCCCGGTTCATTCCCACATGGACAGGATTGTCAAAATGGGCCGCAATTGCCTCGCAGCGGCTGGGATCACCGGGCAGGAAGCAGTACTTGCCTACGTCTCCTTCCCGGCAGCGGATATGGAACTGCATACCGATGTCTTGCATATGGATACCTCCTAAAAATTATCAAACAGGTTGACTTGGCTGGTTTCCGGCAGTTCGCCGAATGCGCCAGCTTCTTTCAGCATTTGCAGGTGGGTCTTGGATACCTTGGGGCAGGCAGCTGCTACCTCCTCAATGGACAAGAAGGTCTTCCCTTCCCGGCCGTGCATCAGATCCCAGGCCGCCGTTTCGCCCAGGCCGGAGACTGCCACGAAGGGCGGCAGGATCTTACCGTCCTTGATGACGAACATGGTAGCGTGGCTGTCATAGATACTAATGGGTGCGAAATCAAAGCCCCGTAGATAGAACTCATAGACCACTTCCAGAGTGGTCAGCAGGTCCTCGTCCTTGGCGGTAGCATCCTCATTGGCCTCGATGGCCCGGATGTTGGCAATGACAGCATCGATACCCTTTGTCATCAGCATGGCGTCGAAGCCGCCCTTTTGACTGCGCCGGTAGAAATAGGCCGAGTAGAAAGCCAAGGGGTGATTCACCTTAAACCAGGCGATCCGGAAGGCCATCATAACATAGGCAACAGCGTGGGCTTTGGGGAACAGATACTTGATCTTCTTGCAGGAGTCGATGTACCACTCCGGCACGCCGGCCTGCTTCATCTCCGCCTCTGCGCCGTCAGGCAGGCCTCTGCCCTTACGGACAGATTCCATGATCTTAAAGGCACGCTTCTCAGGCAGGCCACAGGCGATCAGGTAGATCATAATGTCGTCGCGACAGCCGATGGTCTGATCCACCCTTGCCTTTCCGGACACGATCAGATCCTTTGCATTTCCCAGCCACACATCCGTGCCGTGGGTATAGCCGGAAATACGCACCAAAAAGTCAAACTTGGTGGGGTTGGTGTCCAGCAGAACACCCCGGGTAAAGCGGGTATTAAACTCCGGCACAGCCACCGCGCCTGTGGGGCCCAGGATTTTATCATCCTCATAGCCAAGAACCTTGGAGGATGTGAACAGAGACATCGTGTCCTTGTCATCCAGGGGTATGGTCCTGGCATCCACACCGGTCATATCCTCCATCATCCGGATCATGGTGGGGTCATCATGACCCAGCATATCCAGCTTCAAGAGGTTTTCTTCCATGGAGTGGTATTCAAAATGGGTGGTAATCTGATCGGAATTGGGGTCGTCAGCAGGATGCTGAACCGGGCAGAAATCCCAGATCTCATTCTCCTGGGGGATAACCACCAGACCGCCCGGGTGCTGCCCGGTGGTACGGCGCACGCCAACGCAGCCGGCTGCAAGGCGGTTGACCTCAGCGGCAGTTGCAGCACGGCCGCGCTCGGAGAGGTACTTTTTCACATAACCGAAGGCGGTCTTTTCTGCGACGGTACCCACAGTACCAGCTCGGAACACATGGGATTTGCCGAACATTTCCGTACAGTAGGCGTGGGCATTTGCCTGGTACTCACCGGAGAAGTTCAGGTCGATATCCGGTACTTTGTCACCGCCGAAGCCCAGGAAGGTCTCAAAGGGGATATTAAAGCCTTCCTTTGCAAAGGGCGTTCCGCACTTGGGGCAAACGGCATCCGGCAAGTCGGCGCCGCAGCCGTAGCCTTCCGGCACATCAAAGGTGGTGTGCTTGCACTCCGGGTTCGGACAACGGTAATGAGGCGGGAAAGAATTAACCTCCGTAATACCGGACATAAACGCCACAATCGACGAGCCCACAGAGCCTCGGGAGCCCACCAGATAGCCGTTATCCAGAGAGTTCTGCACCAACTTCTGGGCAGACATATAGATCACATCATAGTGACAGGTAATAATGTCGTTCAGCTCTGTCTCCACGCGGGTGCGGATCAGTTCCGGCGGATTGTCTCCGTAAAGCTGATGCATCTTACCGTAAACCAGCGCCTTCAAATCCTCCACGGAGTTTTCGATCTTCGGGGCAAACAGGTTATGGGGCACAGGCCGGATAACATCACACATATCAGCGATGTAATTGGGGTTTGTGATAACGACCTCGTAGGCCTTTTCCTCGCCCAGGTACGCAAACTCCCGGAGCATCTCATCGGTGGTACGCAGGTACAGAGGATTGGGACGGTCGCAGTCATCGAAGCCCTTGGTAGCCAGCAGAATGTGGCGGAAGACCTCATCTTCGGGATTGAGGAAATGGACATCACCAGTAGCCACAACGGGCTTGTTCAGTTCCTCGCCCAAGCGGACGATGGTGCGGTTGAACTGCCGCAGTTCCTCCTCGTCCTTGACGATCCTCCGCTCCAGCATAAAGGCATTGTTGCTGATGGGCTGGATCTCCAGGAAATCGTAGAAAGAGGCGATGCGCTTCAGCTCGTCCTCACTCTTGCCGTCCAGCACCGCCTGGAACAGCTCACCGGCTTCACAGGCAGAGCCTATAACCAAACCCTCCCGGAGCTTCATAATCTCCGACTTGGGCATACGGGGCTGGCGCTTGAAGTGCTCCAGGTTGGACAGGGAGATCAGTTTATACAGATTCCGCAGTCCCATCTGATTCTTGGCAAACAGGATGATATGTCGGGCCTGTCGATTTCCCTGCCGGCTCTGAGAGCGCAGGCTTTCCATCGCCGGATTGACGGTCTGCAGGGTATGCACATCCATCTGCGTCAGCTTTTCAAGGAGCTTCTCCATGATCAGACCGCAAGTGACGGCATCATCCGCTGCCCGGTGATGGGTAAACTCCGGTAGGCTCAGAGCATTTGCCACCACATCCAGCTTGAAGCGGTTCAGGTGGGGCATCAGATTCTGGGACAGGACCAGAGTATCGGCAGAGGTGAAGTCATAGGTGTAGCCCAGCTTTTCACAGGCCGCGCGGATAAAGGCCGTATCAAAGTCCGCGTTATGGGCCACCAGCACCCGATCGCCCACAAACTCTATAAACTTAGGAAGGACCTCCTCCAGTTGCGGTGCGCCCTTTAGCATACTGTCGGTGATGCCGGTCAGATCAACCGTCTCTCTGGAGAGCTTCACTCCCGGATCAACGAAGGTCTGGAAGCGATCCAGCTCCTGGCCGTTTTGCATCAAAACAGCTCCGATTTCAATGATTCTGTCATTTCGGGAGGACAGGCCGGTGGTCTCCAGGTCAAAGGCAACATAGGGCTCATCAAAGACCATATCCCGGCCTCCGTGGACCACGATCCGGTCATCCACATCGTTTACATAGTAGCCTTCGCAGCCGTAGAGGACCTTGATATCCTCATTCGTACCGGCCACCTTAGGCGCGCCGTTTCGGCCCTCCAGGGTGTGGAGTGCATCTGTAAAGGACTGGCAGCAGCCGTGGTCGGTAATGGCGATGGCCCTGTGACCCCAGGCAGCAGCCTGTTTGATAGCGGCAGCCGTATCCGTCAGAGCGTCCATATTGGACATCACAGTATGCAGGTGCAGCTCCACCCGCTTCTCCCCTGCCCATTCGTCCTTTCGTTTGGGCATCTCGCCGGGCATCATGGCGGAGGGCTTGAGCACCATCTCGTTGTCAAACTGGTTGATCTGCAGTCTGCCCTGTACCTTCAGCACAGAGCCGGGCTTTACATTTTCCAGGATCGGCTTTGCCTCGCTGTTCTCCATAAAGCGGTTCACGCGGACAGAGCCGGAATTGTCTGTCATATCAAAATTGATCACCCAGGCATTGCGTTTCTTCAGCTCCTTGTGCTCCACGCTGAAAACACGGCCCTCTACGATCACACTGCCCATATCCAGGTCCAGCTGGTCCATAGGGGTGACTTTTCCCTTAAAGGCCTTTCCGTAGAAAGCGGGATTGTCCTGGGCCTGCTGCTCCTTAGGTGCAACTGCCGGTGCTTTGGGAAGATCTGTGAGGATCGTACCGCGCATCTGCTCCATAGCGTCAAACAGAGCCTGCCCCTCCAGCGTCTCTCCGGGGTGGATCTCAACGGAAACGGCAGCGGCAAACCGCTCCTGCAGTTCCTGTTTCACTCCGGACACCAGCTCCTGCAGAACATCCTTGCCGTTGGCTCTGAGATGGATGTGAAGCGTCTGGCCCTCCCATTCCCAGCGGGCGCCGGCCAGCAGGCCGCGGCACATAGAGTTCCTGGCAGCAAACAGGTTCATCAGGTCTTCCTGCTCTATACTTTGCAGCTGATCGGCAGGATGTGTTGCCTTGATCTCCAAACGGTTTAAGGCATAGCAGGCCGCGATCTCCCGCTGCGCCTGTTCCAGCACGCGAGACGGTATGTAGACTTCAGAGTGGATCGCCACCTCCACGGTCTTCTTGGCCGGGTCGATGTCGGCAGCAACAATGGCCGCCTGAGAAAGCACCCTTTTCAGGGCTTCAGGCGGCGCATAGTCCGGAAACATATTCAGGAAATAAACCTGTTGTCTCATAGTGTCCTCTTACAGAAGTTCAATTCTCTCTAACAGAGCCGGCAGCAGCTCATCATAGGGCAGTTTGCAGATCTGCTGCCCCTTTTCAAACAGCATGCCGCAGCCATCACCGCCGGCAATGCCGATATCTGCCTCCCGGGCCTCCCCGGGTCCGTTGACAATGCAGCCCATCACCGCAACGGTGATCGGCTTTTTACAGTCCTTAAGGGCCTCGTCGACTTTATTGACAAGACCGATCAGGTCAATCTGCGTCCGTCCGCAGGTGGGGCAGGAAATGATGTTCACGCCCTCTTTCCGCAGTCCTGCAGCCTTCAAAATATCCTTGGCGGCATAGACCTCTTCCACAGGATCGTCGGTAAGGCTGACACGGATGGTATCGCCGATACCGTCCAGCAGCAGCGCGCCGATTCCCATTGCGGATTTCATCAGACCCATGCGCACAGGGCCGGTCTCCGTCACACCGATGTGGATGGGATAGTCGCAGCGGCTCCGAAAAAGCCGTGCGGCAGCCACCATGGTGGGTACGTGGGAGGATTTCATAGATACGCAAGTATCGTAAAATCCGCATTTTTCCAGCAGTTCCAAATGCTGGAAAGCGCTCTCCACCAGGGCTTCCGCCGTGGGGTGGCCGTACTTTTCCAGCAGTTTTTTATCCAAACTGCCGCCGTTGACGCCGATACGGATGGGGATATTGCGGCTTCTGCAAGCCTCCACAACCGCCTGCACATTCTCTTCCCCGCCGATATTGCCTGGGTTGATGCGGATCTTGGACGCGCCGCCCTCAGCTGCCATCAGAGCCAGCTTATAATCAAAGTGGATGTCCGCCACAAGAGGCAAAGGAGACGCCTTGCAGATCTCACCAAAAGTGGCTGCGGCCTCTTTATTCGGCACTGCCAACCGGGCGATCTGACAGCCTGCAGCGGCCAGCTGCTTCAGCTGGGCAAGAGAGCCCTCCACATCGGTGGTTTTGGTATTGAGCATGGACTGGATCGCCACCGGAGCGCCGCCGCCGATGGGAACGGATCCAACCAGAATCTGTCTTGTCATACCCTTACCTCTTAAAAATCACAAAAATATCCTTAAACAGAATGACTGCCATCAGCGCCAGCAGCAGGATCATCCCCACGCCGTGGATATAACCCTCATACTTACTGTCCAGCTTCTTACGGGTGATGCCCTCAATGGCGCAAGTCAGAAGCAGTCCAACCACCCGGCCGCCGTCCAATGCGGGAATGGGCAGCAGATTCATAACCGCAAGATTGATGGCCAGAAAGCCGCCAATATACAACATATTTTCAAAGGCATCTTTGGCATTTTCGGCATTTTCCGCAGATTCAGACATAATCTGGACGATACCAACCGGGCCGGTCATATCCTTAAGACCCGCCTGGCCCGTGAAGATCATCTGCAGGCTCAGCCGCACATTGCGCACCACATTGACACCGGAGTTCCACACATAGCGAACTGTATTTCCAAAGGTAGCCTCCTCATGGGCGAAGGTGAAGCCATAGCGCTCCGCCTTCTCCCCCGGGAAAAGGTGCTTTTCCATCTTATAGCCTTCAAAAACCAACTTCTGGCCGTTCCGCTTGACCACAATATCGTGGGTTTCACCGGGGTTCAGCTCCAAAAGCAGGGGTACATCAGACTGAATATACACTTTCTCTCCGTCCACACGGATGAACTCGTCACCGATCTGCAGGCCACCCTCCCGGACAACTGTGCAGCCCGGCTCAACAGAGCCGATTATGGGCATATTGAATTGTTTTTGGGGCACAAAAAGGATGGCGAAAATCAAGAATCCGGCCACCAGGTTCATAAAAGAACCGGCAACCAAAATGATCAGCCGTTTCCACCATGCCGCCTTCTGGAAGGAATGGGGATCATCCGTGTCCTCGTCCTCCCCTTCCATGGCGCAAAAGCCGCCGATGGGGATACAGCGCAGAGAATACACGGTGTCTCCCACCTTCTTCTTGAAAATGGCGGGGCCCATAAACAGAGCAAACTCATTGACCCGAACGCCGGATGCCTTGGCTGCCAGAAAATGGCCCAGCTCGTGGACAAAGATCAGTATGCTAAACAGTAAAATCGCAAACAGAATGGTCATAAAACTCCTCGTATCTTTATGGCTTCCCGGCTAACTGCCGCCCGAGCCAGTTTATCCGCTTCCAGGATCTGCTCCAGGGTGGGGTCTGCCACAAAGGCAACTGCATCCACTGCCTTGGACACCAAGTTATAGATGTCATAGAAGCCAATCTCGTCATTCAAATACATAGCCACCGCCGCTTCGTTGGCGCCGTTCATAACGGGGCAGGCCGTGCCGCCCATTGAGGCGCATTTCCGCGCCAGCGCAAGGCAAGGAAACGCCTCCATATCCGGCTTTGCAAAGGTGAGGTCACCGCAACTCAGCAGATCCAGAGGATCTACCGGGCAGCTGCAGCGCTCCGGATAGGTCATAGCCAGCTGAATAGGCAGACGCATATCCGGGCTACCAAGCTGGGCCATCACCGCGCCGTCGGCAAACTCCACCATGGAGTGGACAATGCTTTGCCGGTGGATCAACACATCAACTTTCTCCAGGGGCAGATCATAAAGGCGCATGGCCTCAATCACTTCCAACCCCTTGTTCATCAGTGTAGCGCAGTCAACGGTAATCTTTGGCCCCATCTTCCAGTTGGGATGGCGCAGAGCATCTGCCTTGGTGACAGATGCCAGGCGAGCCTTATCCATACCGAAAAACGGCCCGCCGGAACAAGTCAAGATGATCCGCTTGACCTCCGCCTTACTGTGGCTGCCCATCAAACACTGGAAGATTGCCGAGTGTTCAGAATCCACAGGAATAATCTGGGCGGAATGCCGCTTGGCCTCTGCCATCACCAGTTCACCGGCGCAGACAAGGGTCTCCTTATTGGCCAGACCGATCCGCTTGCCCGCACGGATAGCCGCAAGGGTCGGTTTCAGACCTACCATACCAACAACTGCCGTGATCACGCAGTCAGCCGCTTCCATAGTGGCTGCCTCGATGAGGCCCTCCTCTCCCCACATAACGCGGGTAGAAAGCTCAGAAATAGCTTCGGCCAGTTCCTTAGCCGCCGCCTCTGTAGCCATAACGGCCAAGGCAGGACGGTAAGACCGGCATTGCTGGGCCATGCGCTGCACATTGGTGCCGGCGGTCAAAGCGGCCACAGGAATATTCAAATTGTCGATAATATCCAGCGTCTGCCGGCCAATAGAGCCGGTAGAACCGAGGATACTCACACATTTTACCATTTTTATCTCCCAACAATCGGTATAAACAGCATCAGTATTTCCACAAGGGGCGCTACCACGGTCATAGAGTCAAACCGATCCAGAATGCCCCCGTGGCCGGGGAACAACTTGCCGTAATCCTTGATGCCTGCCTGCCGCTTGATGGCAGAGAAGCAAAGGTCTCCAAAGACTGCGGCCACGCTGCCCAAAATGCCGTAAAGTAGTACAAGCAAGTACTTTACTTCCATCTTGAAAGCCAGCTGCAAAACAAGGCAGTAGACGGCAACACCGGCCGTTGCGCCAAGGACGCCGCCGATCACACCCTCAATGGTTTTATTGGGACTGATCACGGGAGCCAGCTTGTGCTTGCCAAAGGCGCGACCTGTAAAATAAGCGCCGGTATCGGACAGAAATGCGATCACAAAGGGCAGCAGAATGAAGACTCTGCCCTTATCAAAACTGTTCAGACGCACCAGAGCCGTAAGCAGATACGGCACGACCGCGCCTGCAACAAAGGTGATCGCCACCTTTTCAAAAGGCAGCTTCGCATGGCTGAGGAGCAGTTCCCCCAGCAGCAGGCATGTAAACACCAGCACCACAGGCTGCCACATAGCTGCCAGATAAGGCAATCCGCAGGGAACGGCAGACAGGAACGCCGTGACCATAGCATACCCAACCAGCCGGGGATTTTTCACTTTCCCTGTACCGATCAGCAACTCATAAGCGCCGACGGCGGCCATCAGTCCAAAGAGGACAGCCGTAAAGATCTTCGGCAGCACCAGTACCACCACCAGAAGAAGCGGCAGGAGGATCACTGCAGTAATCACTCGTTTTTTCATAGTTTAGGCACCCCCAAACCGGCGGTTGCGCCGGCGGTATTCTTCAATGGCCTTATCCAGGTCCTCAGGGCCGAAATCCGGCCACAGGACATTCATAAACACATATTCCGAGTAGGCAGACTGCCACAGGAGAAAATTGCTGATCCGCATCTCTCCGGAGGGGCGGATGATCAACTCCGGATCAGGCACATCTTTGGAATACAGATAGCTGGGCAGCAGCTCCTCTGTCATATCGTCGGGCTTGTATTTTCCGTCAAGTACATCCTGTGCAAACAATCGGGTGGCGCGCACCAGCTCGTCTCTTCCGCCGTAGTTGAAGCAGAAGTTCACCTGCACATCATACTCCTTTGAGCGGTTCTGTGCATCCATGCAAAGCTGCTGCAGCTGGGGACTCAGCCGGGACATATCGCCAAAGAAACAAAAACGGACACGGTTCTTATCCATATCCCGAAGGGCTTCCTTCAGATAATTGCCCAGCAGGCGCATAATACCGCTTACCTCTTCTTCCGAGCGTTTCCAGTTCTCTGTGGAAAAAGCATACACGGTCAGGTACTTGATACCCAGCTGGCGGCAGTGGTCGGAAATATTGCGGAAAGCCTCTGCGCCGGCAGAGTGGCCGGCGGTGCGGGGCAAGCCTCTCTTTTTTGCCCAGCGTCCATTGCCATCCATAATAATAGCAATATGTTTGGGGACAGGCAGGTTATTCTCATTTACAGAAGGTGTCATTTCTGACTCCTTTCCAAAATAGTAGTGTTGGGGGCGCAAGCGCCCCCAAT
>JAZNAK010000033.1:0-8790 GCA_045586485.1 Faecousia sp.
GTCCACCTGTTCCCATACCGAACACAGAAGTTAAGCTCATTTGCGCCGACAATACTTGGCGGGTGACTGCCCGGGAAGATAGGTAACGCGAACACAAGCCCCCAACCGAAAGGTTGGGGGTTTTTTCTTTATGCCTGCGAGTGTCCACTGGACACTCGCCGCGGCATGACAATACGTTGGCCTACCCGGGAAGATAGGTAACGCGAACACAAGCCCCCAACCGAAAGGTTGGGGGTTTATTCTTTATGCCTGCGAGTGTCCACTGGACACTCGCTGCGGCATGACAATACGTTGGCCTACCTGGGAAGATAGGTAACGCGAACACAAGCCCCCAACCGAAAGGTCGGGGGTTTTTTCTTTATGCCTGCGAGTGTCCACCGGACACTCGCTGCGGCATGACAATACGTTGGCCTGCCCGGGAAGATAGGTAACGCGAACACAACCCCCACTTATTTGAATGGGGGTTGTAATTATATGCTTTAATCTGAGGTAGGCAGAATAAACTGGAATTAGAGCCTCACCCATTTGTGGGTGAGGCTCTTTTGAAGTGGATAATTACTTCTCATATTTGCCTTTTTTGCTTCTAAAAACAGGACGGTATACGATCAAGTACGCACCGGCAAAAAGAACAAAACAGCTAATAGTGATAATCGAACCGAGATTGAAGGCGCTGTTGTGATATACAAACTCGATTTCATGCGTTCCTCTTGAGAGGGTCAGACCGACCATAGCGTTTCCGATTGTGACGGTTTCTGCTTCTTTGCCGTTCACATAGGCGCGCCAGTTGCCGTTTTGGGGAATTGACGTGTACAGGACACCGTTGTTCAGACAATTGATGGTGCCTTTCACACGTGTATTGCTATACTCTGTCAATTCCAGTTTAGAAGTGGATAATACAGTATAACCACGCCGGAATAGTGTTTCGTCAAGAACAGCAGCAGAGATCTTGATTGTACCGTTCTCGTTCTTCTTGCAGTTAAGCTTCACATCTACGACATCGCCGGGTCTCACCGTGCAGACGGACAACATCTGCGGGAGGCTGTAGGTCTCGCTGTACAGCTCTTTTCCGTTGATCCGGAAGGAATAGCTGTTCTTCTTGGAAAGCTCGAGATTGACGCACAGCAGGCCTTCACGGTCAATGGTATAACTATAGGTGATTGTACCGGCTGTTTCGTCTGTGTTATAGGCGCAGTATCCTGTTGTGGGACGAGGTGTAAGGGATACTCCTTCACCATTAATGATGAGGGAAGAGCCGGAAAGGATCTTCCAGGTGTCCTGCTGGATGCCTGCAGCGGCCTGCATCAAGTAGTTTTGGAACTCAAACTTATTCATTTGGGAAGAAAAGTCAACATTCAGAAGCTGAGAGTTCGCTAAAAAGCCAAGGGGAAGGTATGCATTGTTCTCTAACAAATGCACTTTTCCGCTGCTGTAGATATCGTCGAAATAGGGATTTTCTTCAACCTTACCGTCCCGCTCCAACATATACTTGACACCGAGGAAGAGGTTGGCGACGGGGGAACTCTCCTCATAGCTGTAGCGGTTATAGGTGTTCTTAGCACCGTAGCCAAGCGCCTGCATAAAGAGTGTCACATTCACATTAGCGGAGCTGGTAAAGGTTGTAACGCCGTGGTAGCCATTCAGCGCACCGTCGTTTAGAGTCTGGGTGTGAGTGGTCTCCGCACGGTAGAAGAGGTTGTCTTCTTCCCGCTGCTGCATATAATCAAGCACGGCAGCTGTATCCGTTGTTCCCTTGGGATAATTGGAGGCGTTGGTTGGGGGGAATGCCACGCCAAAATTGACCAGGTTCAGGATAAACTCAGTACCAATCACGCCCAAGAGCAATGCGGATGCAAGCGCCTTTCTGTTATAACTTTTAGGCGTATAGTCCTGATCTTTTTTGACAGCCTCCTTGGGCTGTTTAATGCTGTAGCAGATAAGCAGAGAAATATACAGAAGCAGCAGTGCGCCGTTATACGCCCAAAAGACGATGTCGGTCTTGTCCTCATAGGCAAAGGTAATCCCAATGGCAGCAACTGCGGCTACGATAACCTTCCAAACACGGAAGTTTTCCCGGTTGATCCACGCAATATAGGCCATATACAGCATTACAAAGCTATAGAGGAAACTGAATCGGTAGGGAATCATATTGGTGAAATGGAAACCATGCCAAATATAGTCCAACTGTCGGAAGATAAAACTGACGTTTAAGAACAGAAGAAGAAATACAGCGCAGATCTTATCACGAAGACGAACCTGTTTGCAAAGCAGGTAGAGAAATGCGAGGACTGTGGTGAATACACCGCAATAGAGATTGGGTAGGCCTTCCTTAAAGGCAGGCTCAATACCGCCGTTCATGTTTCCTGCCACTTTGATCATTGTCAGCAGCAAGCCCTTCCAGTTATCCTCTGTTGTCATATTCAGGTTGAAACCTTCTGGGAACTTGTTGACACTGGATTGAGTATTCTGCAAAGCAGCAAGGGTGGGGATCGTCAAAACCGCGGTCATACCGATGGCAAGCAGGGAGAAAATTGCGATTCGTCCCAAATCACGGAAGAACTTACTGAAACCCTGCCAGCGGCAGACCTGATAACAGAAGAACACAAGAAAAACAAAGATACAGGTAAAGAAGCCAATATAATAGTTGGTATAGATTGATAAGAACAGAGTCAGGGTGTAAAGAACAAACTTTCTATCCCTTAAAAGGGCGACCATGCCTAAAATGACAAGAGGCAGGAGCGCAAAGGTGTCCAGCCACATAACATTCCACTGGTAGCCCAATGCCCAGGCACACATACCATAGAAGCACCCAAACAGGGTGGTAGAGATATCTTTCTTGCCGGTAAGCTTATTGAGCATGATGCTAAAGAACATACTGGCAAGACCCAGTTTGATGGGCACCAGCAGTGAGAAGTATCCCAAAAGCCACCTTTCGGGGACAAGCACGCTCAGCAGATTCAAAGGAGATGCCAAATAGTAAGAGTAGAGGCCGAGATAATCAAGGCCAAGGCCAACGCTCCAGTTGTAGAGCAAGGATTCGCCTGATACCAGGGTACGCCGGAACTCTTTAAAGAAAGGATAGTACTGATGGTACATATCGGAATACAGCATCGATAGTTTGCCAAAGGGACTATACCCGCCGATCAGCATAATGGAAAGCATTCCTAAAAAAGGAAGCAAAAAAGCAAGAATTGTATAATTCATTCTACGCTTATTCAGCAGTGTAAGCTTCATAATTTTCTCCTAAAATCAGGCAGTTTTTTTTTATTCTACCATATTATTCCCGGCAGGTAAAGGGATAATTACAAAAAACCGGGTGCAATCCGCACCCGGTTTTGTAGTTAAAATGTGATTACTCAGAGTGCTTTGCAAACGCTTCATCCAAAAGCTTAAGGTTATCCTTCACCATGTAGCTGTCTGCATTGTCCACCATCTTGTAGGCGTGGGCATAACGGAACTGCCACACCTCGTAGCCACCACGGCACATCTGATCCTCAGAGGGCAGATAGGTAATGTAGCCGTTGGTACTGGACATGGACAGGGTATGGGTGAACTTGCTGTATAGCCGCAGCCGAAGGGTCATTTCCAGGAAGGTTTCAAACTGGAAGGGAACAAAGGCTGTGTTGCCAATGGAAATGATGCTCTGATCGAAGACATAATTTTCCTTGATATCACCGGAGTTGTACTCAGCCAGGATTTCCTGCCAGCGGATCAGCTCATTGATGTCCATATACTTTTCCCAGCGTTCCTGTGCGCGAAGCTCTTCCTCGGTTCCCAGCCGTGCGATTTCGGCCAGAGCTTTTTCCTTGGGAGGCAGAGGCTCATAGGGCACTTTGACCTGGCCGTTCGTCACATGGACGGGTGCATTGTGCCATTCTTTAATGGAACGCCATGCGGTCACTGCATCCAAACCTGCACGAACACCGATGGCCTTGGCAACCTCATAGGAGTGGGTAGTGTCATTGTTGGGACAAGCAGGACCGGTCTCACCGATAGAGCCGCAGACGAACATGGTAATACCGCCGGTTTGATTTTCAAGGGTGTCCTTCATTGTGCCGGGCCAGTCGCGTGTGATTTCAGGATTGCAACCGGACGCGGTGGCATGGCAACCGTAGTGGATGATGTTGAGAATGATCTGTCCGCTTTCTGCATCCTTAAAGGACAAAACCGTCATCGCTCTGTCGACAATTCCGTAGGGGCACTGGCCGAGAAGGATCGTGCCATCAATGGCGGGCTGACGGCGATTGACAGCCACACTGGACTCGGTGACACCAACGCCAAAGAGTGCAGGGCGAAGGGCTGCAAAGGCAGCCACGCCGGCCTCAACGGCCTTCGGGACAAGTATGCCGTAAAGGTAATCGTTATCCGGGTCGCCCCAGGCATTGTGCTTATCGCCGGTATTGGGGCCGGAGTGGGTATGGGTCGCATTGAAAATGATGCTTCCAAAGGGAATCCCGGTCTTCTCGGAAATCTCCTTGCGGATCTGGTTTGCAACGGCGATAGGACAGGTGCAGAGATCCGCAGCGAGGATCATTGCCTTGGTATGGCCATATGTAAGAGCGGCAGCAATTACGTGGAGATCATCGCCGACTGCTTCAGCAGGGCGACCGGGGGCATATCCGTAAAGGATTGTTCCAAGGGGAGGGGTAATGACAACCCGTGCTGCGCCAACATTCAATTGCTGTTTCATGATAGTCAGCCTCTCTTTCTCTTAGTCAACAATACCGCTTGCAATCACATTCTGGTAATAATACCAGCTGTCCCGACGGTAGCGTTCTTTTGTCTCAAAATCCACCTGTACAAGTCCGAACATATGGGTAAAACCGCCGCCGTAGATCTCATTGGTATCCATAATGGACCAGCAGAAATAGCCGTCTACGGGGATACCGGCGGAAATGGCGCGGGAGACCTCACGCAGGTGCTCGCGCATATAGCGAATGCGATAGTCATCCTTGCGCTCTTCTTCCAGGTTGCCCCACTTCTGCTTGCAGACACCATTTTCCGTAATAATGATCCGCTTGTCGGGATATTCACTGTGGAGTTCCACAACAGCGTCGTACAGACCTTGGGGATAACAGCCGAAGCCATATGCATCGCAGGGAATATCGGGGTTGAGAGAAGCTTTGTAGCCCAGAGGATCGCCCTTATCAGCCCGTACGAGCACAGGACCATACAAGTTCACGCCGATAAAGTCCATGGGGACAAAGTTCTCGTCCAGTTCCTTCTGGTAGTCCCTGGGCAGCTTTTCTGTCAGATAAGTATTGTCCATCAGAATCTTGGGATAGTGACCCTTCAGCATGGGATCCAACCACCAGCCGTAATAGAAGGCGGAAAAACGGGCGGTCGCCTCATGATCCTCAGGGGTATTGGTCTGGCTATAAGCAGGAACTACATGGTTGACTGCACCGATCTGGCCGGGCAGGTTCATAGATTTGTAGAGTTTGACTGCCTTGTAATGAGCGATGATCATATTGTGGCAGGCAACCACAGCCATATTCATGTCCTCCAGGAAGGGCGCGTTGGCCTTCTCTGCATAGGACTGCATAATATTGATGGCAGGCTCGTTGACGGTGCTCCAGTAATCCACACGATCGCCAAAGGCCTTGAAGCAGGTCTCTGCGTAAGTTGTAAACCAGCCGATAAACTCGGGGTTGTAAATACCACCCCGCTCCAGTACCCAGTAAGGCAGATCACAGTGGAACAGGTCGAAGAATGCGATGATGCCGGCCTCCTTAAGGGCGTTGATCATATCATTGTAGTAATCAATACCAGCTTGACAGACATATTCCGGTCCGTTGGGATAGATCCGGGACCAGGAGATGGAGAAACGGAAGGCCTTAAGACCCAGTTCCTTCATATCCAGAATATCGCTGCGGTAGCGGTAGTAGAAATCAGCGGAATTGTTGGGGTCAGCGCCTAGAAACTTCTCGGGGAACAGAGCGAAGAAATGATCGCCGCAGTCCTCTCCTTTGCCGCCCTCATGGGTACCGGATTCGATCTGGCAGGCAGAGCTGGCAGCGCCGAACATAAAGTCCTTGGGGAATGAGAAAACCATTGGTATGTCCTCCTTCGTACAGTGGTGGGTATTGGTTCCCAATACCCACTTTTTCTGCTATTTTACTATCCCCCAAAACGTTTGTCAATACTACAGGATCAAACAAACAAGCCCTGTAGCCCCTTCATTTACAATACGCGTAAGCGTTCCTCTGAACTTCTCTCTCACATCTTCCGGGGTGCGCACCAGCTTAGCATTCAGGCCGTCCTGAATCAGGGTATAAACAGACTTGCCGAAGATGTTGCTTTGCCATAATTTGTCGGGATCTTCGGAGGACAGATAGCCGATCAGATCCTGCGATTGCTGCTCACCGCCAACCATCGGACTGATCTCAGTGTCAATATCAACACGGATCATATGAATGGACGGCGCACCGGCTTTTAGCTTCACACCGTAAGCGCCACCTTTTTTCACTACTTCCGGTGGCTGGAGAGTCATCTGATCCGCGTCAGGCATAACGATCCCGTAGCCTGTTGCCTTAACGGAAGAGAGGGCATCAGAGATCTTATCGTACTCTGCCTTTACAGAAGAAAGTTCTGTTAGAAGGCTCAGCAGCTGGGCATCATCTTCAATGGGGATCCCGGCTTTGTTGCTGAGGATCTCGTAGAACATTGTTTCCGGGAAGGTGAGTGCGCAACAGACAGTACCGGTTGCCAAATCCACATTCCGCAGAGAATAGTCCTGTACCGCATCCAGGGAACTCAACTTTCTCAGAGTGCTGTCAGCCTGCGCCAAGGTTGAGATCTCTCCATATAGTGAGGCCAGCAGTTTATAGAGCGCATCCTTCACCGGATGTGTGTTCTCCAACGCGTCCACCCACCGGGGAAGGTGTACATGCAGCGCCTGAATAGGGAAGCAGTAAAGGAGCTGCTGAAGCATTTCTGCGATATCCTCAATTGTGAGCGTTTGGCAGTCTGCGATCATACTGTCGATACTAAACTCCTCATGAAGTTGCTCTCTTACGGCCTTTGCTGAGTCGGAGTCGGGATACCGGGAGTTGATCACAACAAGGAAAGGCTTTCCGGTTTTTTGCATGTCCCGGATCGCTCGCCGCTCAGCTTCCACATAATCGGCCCGGGGAATGTCTGTGACAGTGCCGTCGGTGGTGACAACCAGGCCAATTGTGCAATGCTCCTGCATTACTTTCTTTGTGCCAAGTTCTGCTGCATCGGGCATAGGAATCTCGTAATCATACCAGGGTGTCGCAACCATTCTGGGAGCGCCGTCTTCCTCTGCGCCTACTGCGCCATCGACCATATACCCTACAGAGTCAATCATTCTGACGCGCAGCCTTGTTGTACCGTCAGGAGAAATCTCCACCGCTTCCTCCGGCACGAACTTTGGCTCACTGGTCATGATTGTACGGCCAGAGCCGCTTTGGGGCAGTTCGTCTTTTGCCCTTTCCTTACGATAGGGTTCTTCAATGTTGGGTATGACCATTTGTTCCATAATCCGCTTGATCAATGTGGATTTGCCTGTCCGTACCGGTCCCACTACGCCGATATAAATATTGCCCCCGGTACGGGCGGCGATATTTGCATACATATTTTCCATAGCCAGCCTCCTTAATTGCAGGAGGGATGCTCCTGCCACGGTCTACAAAAGAGTATGTCCCAAGGAGGGGAAATAGAACATTTCCAGAGGCACAAAAAAGATTTGACTTTTCAATTGCTTGTGGATAATATAGGGTGAGAGAACTTGAACCCTAAAGTCACGCAAAGAAAAATTGAATTTCAGATCGGGGGATAACAAATGAAATTACAATATAAGAATTTCTCACCTGAATTTGCCGACGGCATTATGTTTGGCACCGGCCGTATTGCGGGCACATTGATGAGCCGGGAAGACAAAGAAGTATTTGCTCTGAATCACGAGCGTTTGTATGGCGGCTTGTACAGAAACAGAGAATCCCGAATTGTTGCACCGGAGACCTTGGCAAAGGTGCGGGAATTGATTCGATATGGAGATCGGGCAGAAGCTACAAGATTCACCATTGATGCGTTAAGTAATTCCGGCGCCGGTTCTATCCCGCATAGAATTGATCCCTATAAGCCGGGCGGCCTGTTGAATCTGACAATAAAGGACGCAAAGGGACCTTATGTCCGCGAATTGGATACGGATAATGCAGTTGGACGCGTTACCCGCGGAAACATTACCTACACATTTTTTGCAGATATCGATTCGGATAGAATTTTCGTATACATAGATGGAACAGGAACTATCGATGCTTTGATTGATTTCTTACCGGATTCCCGTATGTGGTATTTGCGTAAGTTAGACATAGCTGACGATGGAAAATTTGCAACAATGGCAGCGTGTGGAGAATACCGCTTCGGTGTGTTTTTCCAGACCCGCGTAGATATTTATACTGATGGCGCTATATACAAGGCAGAAACAGCTACCATTGATGTTTGTAACCATGCTGTCCTTGTGATTGATCTTGAGGTTGGTGATGATGCCCAGCAGATTCACGAACTTTTGGATGCTCGCAGGGTTTCTCCCAAGCAACTGGAGGAACAGCTAAAAGGACACGTAGCGCGCTGGCATTCCATTAGCAGCAAGGCTTTCCGCATTAAAGAAAATGATGTAACCTGCATCAGTGAGCAGAATACGGAAACACTGATGGAAAAAGTGCGCAATACGGGGGCAACGCCGGAAGCGCTTCGGATTTTTACAGATTTCGATCTGTATATGTGCATCTCTGCCGGCGTGAATGCAAAAGAACTTCTGAACCTGCA
>JAZNAK010000034.1:0-7956 GCA_045586485.1 Faecousia sp.
AACTCCAATTTGGTAAAATTAAGAAGTGAGTATTCAAGAGAAAACAAGAGAATTTAAGAGATTTCGAGAGTTATTTAAGTGATTCATAAATTTTTATAAAAAAGCTGTTGACAATTCAAAACTGATATGTTTTAATAATCAAGCGTTTTGCAGTTATTGTACTGCTTATACATGAATTTGTCAAAATAAATTAACCTATTGGAGGAACGCATAATGTCCACTACTTTGGCTAAACTGGAGACCGTTGAGCGCAAGTGGTATGTGATCGATGCAGCCGGCAAGCCCCTGGGCCGTACCGCTGTCAACGCTGCTAACCTGCTGCGCGGCAAGCACAAGGTCGATTTCACTCCCAACGTTGACTGCGGTGACTATGTCATCGTCATCAACACCGACAAGGCTGTTCTGACCGGCAACAAGCTGGACCAGAAGTCCTACTACCGCGTTTCCGGCTGGATCGGCGGTCTGAAGGAAACCAAGGCCCGCGTTATGATGGATAACCGCTCCGACTATGCTATGGAGCTGGCCGTCAAGGGTATGCTGCCCAAGAACACTCTGGGCCGCAACTGCATGGGCCGTCTGCATCTGTGCAAGGGTGCTGAGCACAACCACGCTGCTCAGAAGCCTGAAGCATGGACCCTGGACTAATTGGAGGTAATTGATTATGTACGAGAGCAAGAAGCAGTATCATTACGGCACCGGCCGTCGTAAGTCCTCTGTTGCCCGTGTTCGTGTTTACGAGAACGGCACCGGTTCCATTATTATCAATGGCCGCGACATCGACAATTACTTTGGTCTGGATACCCTGAAGCTGGTCGTCCGTCAGCCCCTGGTCGCCACCGACAATGTCGGCAAGGTCGACGTAGTCGTTTCCGTCGCTGGTGGCGGCGTTTCCGGTCAGGCCGGCGCTATCCGTCACGGCATCTCCCGCGCTCTGGTCACTCTGAATCCCGAGCTGCGTCCCACTCTGAAGGCCGCTGGCTTCATGACCCGTGACCCCAGAATGAAGGAAAGAAAGAAGTACGGTCTGAAGGCTGCCCGTCGCGCACCTCAGTTCTCCAAGCGCTGATTTCTATCTGCAATCTTACAAAGAGCCACCCATTATTGGGTGGCTCTTTTTCTTCCCCGAATATTGCAATTTGGGGCGTGATTTGTTAGAATACAACCGTTTGATACATTGAAACAGGCGGTCGTCTTTATGAAATATAAATACAGCTATCATCCCTACGCCATCATTACAATTATCCTTTGGTCTCTCGCCTATGTACTGACCCGGCTGACCCTACAGTACTTCTCTGCCTTTTCTCTGGGCTTTCTCCGCTATCTCTTTGCATCTGCCGCACTGATTGTCATCGCTCTATTCACGAAAATGAAACGCCCCGCGCTAAAGGATCTACCCTGGTTTCTCGCGGCAGGAGCAGCAGGTTTCTTCCTGTATATGATCGCCTTTAATCAGGGACAGGCCACTGTCACGGCAGCTACAGCCAGCGTAGTGATCGCCACCGTACCTGTGATCACAGCGCTCCTTGCACGATTTGTATATAAAGAAAAACTGATGACATTCCAATGGATAGCTATTGTGATCGAGTTTATTGGTGTCGGTGTACTGACTCTGCTTAACGGCACATTTTCCGTAAATAACGGACTCTGCTGGCTTTTAGTCGCTGCGGTAGCCTTGAGTATCTATAATCTGCTACAACGAAAGCTTACCAAGAAATACACGGCTTTGCAATCCTCGGCTTACAGCATCTTCCTGGGCACCTGCCTGTTGGCTGTTTTTGCCCCCATTTCTGTCAAAGAGATTGCTCAGGCACCGACAATTCAGTATCTCTATCTTGCCGTTTTAGGGGTAGGCTCCAGCGCCATCGCCTACATTGCCTGGGCAAAGGCTTTTTCCAAGGCTAATAAGACATCCCAGGTAAGCAACTACATGTTTGTCACGCCCTTTTTGACCAGTATTCTCGGTTTTCTGCTGATGAACGAAGTACCGGATCGGGCAACCTTTCTCGGCGGAGGTATCATCCTTGTGGGCGTACTTATCTTCAACTTTGGCGGACTATTATGTAAAAATAAGTAATTGAAAACACCACCCGGTGGGTGGTGTTTCTTTTTGGTGGACCTGAGGAGATTCGCTTGCTTTTTCTGCAAGGCAGAAAATATTTGTTTCCCTCGGTCAAGCCCTCGGAGCAACAGTCCACCGGACTGTTGCTTTCAATCGTTCGAATCTCCTCGGAATCGATAGCAAAATAACAAAGAACACCACCCGGCCGGGTGGTGTTCTTTGTTGGTGGACCTGAGGAGATTCGAACTCCCGACCCCCACAATGCGAATGTGGTGCGCTCCCAACTGCGCTACAGGCCCATAGACACAGACAATTATAATTTGTGTGCTGGAAATTGTCAAATGTTTTCCTGCAAAACAGAAGACACCACCCGGTTGGGTGGTGTCTTTTCATATTATTTGTACAGGGGGAACTTTTCGCAAATGGCGGCCACTGTCTCGTGGACTTCCTTGGCAGTGCCTTCAAAGTCCCGGGCGGTCAGCGCAATGCAGTGGGCGATCTGCTCCATCTCCTCTGCACCCAGTCCGCGGGTAGTGACGGCAGCCGTGCCGATACGGACGCCGCTGGTAATGGCAGGCTTCTCGGGATCACCGGGGATCGCGTTCTTGTTCAGGGTGATGTGGTTGGCGTCGCAGCGGGTCTGCAGCTCCTTGCCTGTGATGTGCATAGGCCGCAGGTCAGCCAGCATCAGGTGGTTATCCGTACCGCCGGTGACCAGATCAAAGCCTTCCTTCAGCAGAGCATTTGCCAGCACCTTTGCATTGCTGACAATATTCTCTGCATAGGTCTTGAACTCCGGCTGCATAGCCTCCTTGAAGCAAACTGCCTTGGCGGCAATGATATGCTCCAGAGGACCGCCCTGAGTGCCGGGGAACACGGCAGAATTGAGCTTCTTGGCGAACTCCTCCTTGGCCAGAATCAAACCGCCGCGGGGGCCCCGGAGGGTCTTATGGGTAGTGGTGGTGACGATGTCTGCATAAGGAACGGGATTCTGGTGGACGCCACCGGCAACCAGACCGGCAATATGGGCCATATCCACCATCAGAATTGCTCCCACCTCGTGGGCGATATCCGCAAAGAGCTTGAAATCAATGGCTCTGGGATAAGCAGACGCGCCGGCGATCATCAGTTTAGGACGGCAGGCCTTTGCCATATCACGGATCTGATCATAGTCGATCAAACCTGTCTCGTAGTTTACATCATAGGAGACCACATTGTAATACTTGCCGGAGATATTGGCCGGGCTGCCGTGGGACAGGTGGCCGCCGTTGGCAAGGCTCATACCCATCAGAGTATCGCCGGGATTCAGAAATGCCAGCTCCACAGCCATATTGGCCTGGGCGCCGGAGTGAGGCTGAACATTGGCAAACTCAGCGCCGAACAGGTCCTTTGCTCTCTGAATGCACAGGCTCTCCAGTTCGTCCACATGCTGGCAGCCGCCGTAATAGCGCTTACCGGGCAGACCTTCGGCGTACTTATTGGTCAGCACAGAGCCCATTGCCGCGATGACCGCGGGAGAGGCAAAGTTCTCAGAGGCAATCAGTTCCAGGCCGTCCTGCTGGCGGGTCAGTTCACGGCCCATCATAGCAGCAACTTCGTCATCAAACTGAGACACAAATCCGATAGAATCCAGAGTTTTAGAGAGCATAGTAGTTTCCTTCTTTCTGTAAATTACAAAACAAAAACAGGCAGTCCGGAAGACTGTCTGTACGAAAGTGTCCTATAAATGCAGCATTTATAGATCTCCGTCCGTTTGCCTGAGAGATTCGGCCTTCGCCTTGCACCTTCGGCACACAACTCAATGTGTTCTCCAGAGAGTCCTCCGCTTCCGGTTCCATAAATGTATCCGAAAGCATCGCAGGTATATTGGATTGTTATATTCAGTATACACCATTTTCACCGTTTGTCAATAGTACTCTACAGGTCATCTGTAAGAAAAGGTCTGCTGCTAAATGCAGCAGACCTATCCATTATGCGTCCTTGGGAACATTGCGCATTGTCAAGCTGATGCGCTTGCGCTTTTCATCCACTTCCAGCACGGAAACCTTCACCACATCCCCCACTTTCACCACCTCGGAGGGATGGCGCAGCTTGCGGTTGCAAACCTGGGAAATATGGACCAGACCGTCCTGATGGACGCCGATATCCACAAATACGCCGAAATCAATGACATTACGCACCGTTCCGGAAAGTACCATACCCGGTTTCAGATCCTTCATCTCAAGCACGTCTGTGCGGAGAATCGGTGCCGGTAAGTCGTCTCGGGGGTCCCGGCCCGGCTTTGCCAGTTCCTTGGCCACATCAAGCAGCGTAGGAACACCAACGCCGCAGCGCTGAGCCGCTTCCTCCGCGCCGATGGTATCCAGACGGCTCTGCAGTTCGTCCAGCTTGTTTTGCGCCACATCCGCCTTTGTATAGCCGCAGAGTGTCAGCAGTGTCTCCGCCGCGCCGTATGCCTCCGGGTGGACGCCGGTGTTATCCAGGATCTCCTTGCTCTCCGGAACACGAAGGAAACCGGCGCATTGCTGATAGGCCTTCGGGCCGAGCTTCGGTACTTTTTTCAGTTGACTTCTTGCCGTAAACGCGCCATTTTCTTCCCGGTATGCCACCACATTCTTAGCAGTAGAACTATTCAGACCGGACACCTGCTGCAGCAGGCTCACGGAAGCGGTGTTTATATCCACGCCCACTGCATTGACGCAGTCCTCCACAACGCCGCCCAGAGCTTCGTCCAGCCGTTTCTGGGGGCAATCGTGCTGATACTGTCCAACACCGATTGCCTTGGGATCGATCTTCACAAGCTCTGCCAGGGGGTCTTGGAGACGGCGTGCAATGGATACGGCAGAACGCAGATTCACATCAAAATCCGGGAACTCCTCCGCCGCCAGTTTGGAGGCGGAATAGACTGAAGCGCCAGCCTCATTGATGATCATATAGCTGACACCGGGAACGATGCGCAGCATCTCAACAGTCATAGCCTCTGTCTCCCGGGAGGCCGTTCCGTTGCCGATGGCAATATGCTTAACACCGTGCTTGTGAATCATGCGTGTCAGTACCTCGATCGCCTCCTCCTTCTTCCGCTGGGAGAAGGTAGGATATACCACAGAAGTGTCCAGTACACGGCCTGTGCCATCCACTACAGCGACCTTGCAGCCGTTGCGGTAGCCGGGGTCCAATCCTATGGTGACAAAACCCTTGACAGGACGCTGCATCAGCAGAGGTTTTAGGTTTAGGGCGAAATTGGCAATGGCAGATTCTGCAGCCCGATCCGTCAAGGTATTCCGCAGCTCTCGCTCCACGCTGGGTGCAATCAGCCGGTCAAAGGCATCCTCAGCGGCAGCCTTTACAAAGGTTGAAACCCAGGCAGTGGGTTTCAGCGCCATACGGCACACAAGCGCCTGTCCCTCAAAACCAGGAAGGGCTGCAGAAACCTTCAAGAAGCCCTCCCGCTCTCCCCTGTTGATGGCCAGGATCTGATGATTCTGCAAGCGGGATACGGGGGCGGAGAAATCATAGTAGAGATGATAGACGCTTTCTTTTTCTGCATCCGCAGCCACAACGCGCACCACCGCCTGACGCTCCATTTTCTCCCGGAGGGCTTTGCGGATGTTGGGATCATCGGAGATCATTTCCGCAATAATGTCAGATGCGCCAGCCAGGGCATCTTCCAGGGTTTCAACGCCCTTTTCGGGATCAATGTAGTCCTCTGCCAGCTTAGCAGGATCTTCTCCAGTTTGGGCATAGATGGCCATCGCCAATGGCTCAAGGCCTTTTTCCTTTGCAACGGTGGCGCGAGTGCGGCGCTTTTGCTTGTAGGGCCGGTAGAGATCCTCCACCTCCGCCAATGTTTTGGCTGCCGCGATAGCGTCCGCCAGTTCCGGGGTCAGCTTCTGCTGATTTTCGATGGCTTTGAGGACCTCTTCTTTCCGCTCCTGCAGATTCCGCAGGTAACCAAGGCGGGTCTCCAGGGTACGCAGAGTGGTGTCATCCATACTGCCGTGGAGTTCTTTACGATACCGGGCAATAAAGGGAATGGTGTTGCCCTCGTCCAGCAGCGTGACCACATTAGCGACATATTCCGTTTTTTGTCCCAGCTCAAGAGCCAATGATTCGATTACTTTTTCCATAATACGCTCCTCTTTTCAGATAGGGAAATTGTACCACATCAAAACGCGTTTTTCAATCTCCCGGGGGCTACAAAAAATTGCCAAAAACACATATTATTCGACTCTTTTCCCTTGCGCCGCACAAGATATAGTGGTATACTGTCAGTAAATACAGTTTACAGGAGGGGCAAACCATGTATATCCCTATTCTGGCGGCAGGTCAGGCTTTGGCCGAACGGTATCAGCTGCTGAAACCCAGGCTCATTCTTCTGTTTGTCATTTTCGCCGCGCTGCTAATTAGCTCTGTGGTCTTCACCTTCTTGGGCGCTCAAATCAAGCGCACCAAGAAGAGTTATCGTAAGAGCTACCGGTTTCTGCTGCAGCTGATGTACATCACCACCGCCGTCGTACTTATCTGCGCCTGTTTGTGTACTTTCCGGTACCGGGCAATCGGCGACGCGCTGATGGATGCCGGACAGGACAAGCCTACGGAGACAACAGCATCCGAGCCTACAGATCATGACGAAACTACTGGTGAACCCACCACGGAGACCACTGAGGCCACAGAACCTTCTTTCCTGTTGGAAATCCCCTCCGGTGGCGCAAGCGTCAACAGTATCAACTGGGAGATCATCACCCACGGCACAATTGTTGAGGAATACGCCCGCCCCGAGTCCATTTTCTTCGGCGCGCCAGAAGAGTATTTTGCGCTGCCCGGCATTGCCACCTTCCGGGGCAACAACTACCGCAACAGTGCTGTTTACGGCACTGCTACCGTCGTTGACAAAACCATCACCAAGCAATGGCAATCCCGAATCGGCGCACTGAACGGATGGTCCGGCTCCGGTTGGACCGGTCAGCCGCTGATCGTGCAGTGGGATGAGGAAACCAAAGCCATTATGAATCTGTACTCCTCCAAGAAGGCAAAGGAAGGCCTTGTGGAAGTGATCTATGCCACAATGGACGGCCATGTTTACTTCCTGGACCTGGAGGATGGCTCCTACACCCGTGATCCTCTGTACTTAGGTATGACCTTCAAGGGCGCAGGTTCTTTGGATCCCAGAGGCTACCCCATTTTGTATGTAGGCTCCGGTGTTTCCAACGAAACCAAGGTCCCCAGAATGTTTGTTGTCAGCCTGATTGACACCAGCGTCCTGTTTGAGCGCAGCGGTAATGACGCCTATAGTCTCCGCGACTGGACTGCTTTTGACTCCAGCCCCCTGGTGGACGCAGAAAACGACACTCTGATTTGGCCCGGTGAGAACGGCATTCTCTACACCTATAAGCTGAACACTGTATATGACAAGGCTGCCGGCACGCTGACGATGGAGCCGGATGAAACTGTCAAGATCCGTTATACCACAGGTCGTTCCAACAGCAGCACCTACTGGATCGGCTTTGAGCCCAGCGCCGTGATCGTGGGCAGATACCTTTACATCTCCGAAAACGGCGGTATGTTCTTCTGCGTAGATCTGAATACAATGGAGCTGGTATGGGCCCAGGATACCCGGGACGACTCCAACTCTTCCCCTGTGATCGAGCGGGTAGCCAAGGACGAAGCCTACATCTACACCGCGCCCTCCCTCCACTGGACCCAAAATGCCAACGCTAACGGCACCATTTATATCTATAAACTGGATGCCATCACCGGCGAGATCGTATGGCAGACCCCCTATCAGGTACATACGGTAAACCTGCTCTCCGGCGGCGTGCAGTCTACCCCCGTTTTGGGCAAGCCCGGCTCCAGTATCGATGGACTTGTCATCTACTCCATCTCCCGGATCCCGGATG
>JAZNAK010000035.1:0-27468 GCA_045586485.1 Faecousia sp.
GCAGAAGGGCCTCGCGCTTTGGGGGCAGTCCGTTTTGTTTTACAGATCGATCTGAGCAATTACGGACTTCAGCTTGTCGGCGCTGGCGTGAAGCTTTGCAATCTCCTCAGGCGTAAGCTTGTTGAGAATCTTGCCGCGGACACCATTGCGGTCCACCAGCGCAAGAGTCGACAGGCAAACATCCTTCACGCCGTACTCACCGTGCATCATAGTGGAAACCGTCAGGGCAGTGCCTGCGCCGTTGTAAATGCACTTGCAAATATGGCAAACAGACATAGCGACCGCGTAGAAGGTCGCGCCCTTGTTCTCGATCACAATGCCGCCGGACTTCTTCACGAAGGTCTCAAGCTCTTCGTAATCCTGATTCCAGTCGATGCGGTCTCTATCGGGAGAGTTCTCCTTATAAACATCCACATGATTGTTGGCGATGGTAGCCAAAGACCAGGGCACAAAGGAGCTGTCGCCGTGTTCACCGTAGACATGGGCGTGGACGTTCTTGGGGCTGATGCGGAAACGACGAGCCAGCTCAGACTGCAGGCGGCTGGTATCCAGAATGGTACCGGAACCGATGATCTGATTCTCGGGCAGGCCGGAAACTTTATGGAACACATAGGTCAGCACATCAACGGGGTTAGAGACAATCAAATAAATTGCCTTGGGGGCGTACTGCACTACATTCTTTGCCACATCCTTAATGATATTAACATTGGTCTGTGCCAGGTCCAGGCGGCTCATGCCGGGTTTTCTGGCAATACCGCAGGTAATGATCACGATATCGGAGTCGGCGGCATCCACGTAATCACCGGAGCGGACGATTGCGGGAGAATGGAAGGGGGCGCCCTGGTAGATATCCATAGCCTCGCCCAACGCCTTCTTGGTATTAATATCAATCAAAACGATCTCAGAGGCAACGCCCTGGACCATCAAATCATTTGCAACTGTTGCGCCAACGCTGCCTGCGCCAATAACACTAATTTTACTCATTTCCACGCTCTCCTAACATTATAAAATCCCAGGGCATAATCAGCACTACTGGTATCGATAACATTATACTGATAGCAACATGCTTTGTCAAGTAGCAATCGCTCTTCTTTGGAAAAATATGGCCTGCCATAAGAATGGCAGGCCATTGTTTACATGCGCGTAAGGATCTCCACCAGGAGCTTGACGCAAAGTTCCATATCTTCCACGGGGATATACTCAAACCGGCCGTGGTAGTTCTCGCCGCCGGTGCATAAATTGGGACAGGGAAGGCCCTCATAGGAGAGCAGAGCGCCGTCTGTTCCACCCCGGATGGGCACGGTCTTGGCAGTCATTCCCACCGCTTCCATCGCCTTCATGGCGCGCTCCACAATGTAGAAGCAGGGCTCGATCTTCTCCCGCATATTGAAATAGCTGTCCCGGAGCGTCAGTTCCGCCGTACCTGCGCCGTACTTCTCATTGATGAAGGCAGCGGCAGTTTCCATCAGCGCCTTCTTCTGCAGGAAGGCGTCCATATGGTGATCCCGGATGATATAGCGCAGGGTTGATCTCTCCACCTCACCTTCCATATCTGTCAGATGGATAAAGCCCTCGTAGCCGGTGGTATGCTCCGGGCGCTGGGCTGCAGGCAGCAGGCTTTGGAACTCCATGGCGATATACTGGGAGTTGACCATTTTGTTCTTGGCGCCGCCGGGATGGATGTTCCGTCCGTGGAATACTACCTTTGCGCCTGCGGCATTGAAGTTCTCATACTCTACTTCCCCTACCGGGCCGCCGTCGACGGTATAGGCGTAGTCAGCGCCAAAATCCTTCACGTTGAACTTATCCGCGCCCCGGCCGATCTCCTCGTCGGGGGTAAAGCCGATCTTCAAGGTGGCATGGTTCATCTTGGTGGTCAGCAAAAACTCAGCCGCTGTCAGAATCTCTGCAATGCCGGCCTTGTTGTCCGCGCCAAGGAGCGTCGTTCCATCGGTGACGATCAAGTGCTTGCCCCGATGATTTTTCAAGCTTTCAAACTCCGATTCCCGCAGGTAAATACCCTGCTCGGCATTCAGAAGGACATCGCCGCCGTTGTATTCCACCACCCGGGCGCGGATACTCTCACCGCTGGCGTCGGGAGAGGTGTCCATATGGGCGATCAGGCCGATGGTGGGCAGACGGGGGTCACCGGGAACAGTGCCGTAGACATAGCCGTGCTGATCCATATGGGCATCTGCAATGCCCATAGCCAGCATCTCCTCCACCAGGGCAGCACCCAGCGCCTTCTGACTGTCGGTGGAAGGGCAGGTCTCGGAAAACTCGTCGGATGTTGTAGGGAAGCTTACATAGCGCAAAAAGCGTTCAGATACAGATGTCATAATTCCTCCAAAAAAGAGGCGGATTGGATCCGCCTCTTTATGTTTGTTTTTACTTGGCTGCGTTGACCAGCTCAGCGGTATCCTGAGCGATCATCAGTTCTTCGTTGGTGGGCACGACCCAAACTTCAACAGTGGAGTCGGGGGTGGAAATCTTCATTTCCTTACCGCGCTTGCCGTTGAGCTCAGGATCGATCTTCACGCCCATAAAGCTCAGATACTCGCAGACAGCTTCGCGGACCTTGCAGTCGTTTTCGCCAACACCGGCGGTAAAGGTCAGCACATCAATGCCGTTCAGAGCAGCTGCGTAAGCGCCCACATCCTTGGCGACCTCGTAGCAGAACTTGTCACGGGCCAGTGCGCAGGCCTCGTTGCCGTTCTTTGCGCCGTCTTCCAGATCGCGGAAGTCAGAAGACACACCGGACAGAGCCAGCATACCGGACTTCTTGTTCAGCATGTTGAGGCACTCATCCACGCTCATACCGTACTTGTTGCAGATGAACTGCACCACGCAGGCATCAATATCACCGGAACGGGTACCCATAGGCACACCGGCCAGAGGAGACAGACCCATAGTGGTATCCTGGCACTTGCCGTCCTTGATAGCGGCCATGGAAGAGCCGTTGCCCAGGTGGCAGTTGACCATCTTGAACTCCTTCTTGCCAACCAGCTCAGCGGTACGGCGGGCAACATACTTGTGGGAAGTGCCGTGGAAACCGTAGTGGCGGATGGAGTCGTTCTCATAGTACTCGGTGGGGATCGCATACCGGTAAGCCTTGGGAGGCATGGTCATGTGGAATGCGGTGTCAAACACAGCAACCTGGGGAGTCTTGGGCATAACAGCCTGGCAAGCCTCAATACCCATCAGGTTGGCGGGGTTGTGGAGAGGTCCAAGGGGAATGCACTTCTTGATAGCCTTAATCACATCGTCATTGATGATGCAGGAAGCAAAGAACTCCATGCCGCCATGCAGAACACGGTGACCAACGGCATCGATCTCGTCAACAGACTTGATAACGCCAACCTGAGGATCCTGCAGGATCTCCAGCGTAGCGGCAATCGCTTCGGAGTGAGTGGGCATGGGGATGTCCTTCACGATCTTGTCGTCGCCGACCTTGTGGTTCAGACGGCCGTCAATGCCGATACGCTCGCACAGGCCCTTAGCAGACACGTCACCGGTCTCGGGGTTCATCAGCTGGTACTTCAGGCTGGAACTGCCGGCATTGATAATCAAAACATTCATTGGAAATTGCCTCCTAAAATAAATAATGATTTTCTTTTCGTGCAAAATGTGGTAATATACCCATAGCTAGAACTATTCTATAATAGATTTACCAATTTCTCAAGTCCTGAAACGAAATATTTTTGAAAAGGAGGGATTATATGGATGCCACCGGCATTATTTGCGAATACAATCCTTTGCATCTGGGGCACAAGAAGCAGCTCGACGCCATCCGCGCGGCGTACCCCGACACGGGCATTGTCTGTCTGATGAGCGGAAACTATGTCCAGCGGGGCGCACCTGCCATAGTCGACAAATCCCTCCGGGCCAAAGCAGCGATTGTGTGCGGCGCGGATCTGGTACTGGAGCTGCCCGTCACCGCCAGTCTCTCCTCCGCGGAGGGATTCGCACAGGAAGGCGTCCGGATTCTGGGCGGCTTCTGCGACCGGCTGTGTTTTGGCACAGAAACTGCCGACAGTCAGTCCCTCCTTGCCACCGCCCAGGCGCTCCTCAGCAAGGATTTCCCGGAGGTGTTGCGCCAGGAACTTGACAAGGGTCTCTCCTTCCCTGCCGCCCGGCAGGCTGCTCTGCAGGCTATGGGGATGAAGACAGACACTTTGGCGCATCCCAACGACATTCTTGCTACGGAGTACTGCAAGGCCATTATGCAGCATGGCCTTTCCATGAAGATTATGCCCATCCGCCGGGAGGGCAGGTATCACGATACAGCCATCGATCCGGAAAACCCCTCCGCCACTTCCCTGCGGAGCGCCATGCTCCAAAATACGCCGTGGCTTGACTATGTGCCGGAGGCTGCCCGGGCCTGCTTGGAAACCGGAACGCTGCACACCTTATCCGCCGGCGAACAGGCGATCCTTTACCGCCTGCGTACTATGACCGACGAGGAGTATATAGCCCTTCCCTATGGCAGTGAGGGACTTTGGCGCAAGCTGATGCGCAACGCAAGAACCTTAGACACTTTAGAGGAGATCATCTCTGCAACCAAGTCCAAGCGGTACACCCGCACACGGCTGGACCGGATGGTGCTGTGCGCCTTCCTGGGCATTACCGAAGAAGATATCCTTTCCCCTGCCCCCTACGCCCGTGTGCTGGCTTTCAACAACAGGGGCAGAAGCCTTCTGAAGGCCGCCCGGAGCACCGGCAGTTTCCCCAACGCCGGCGAGGACACCCAGCAGCCCTACCAAGAGCTGGAGTACCGGGCAGGCAGATTATACAGCCTGTTTGCCCAAGATCATGCAGAAGTCCCCTATGTGGAGGAAGACCGGCGGGTATTCTATCTTGGGGAGAAAGGAGCTTGCGATGCTTGAGTTTTTGAAAAAGGCCTCCTACTGGGCGGCAGTTGTGTGTCTGATCCTGATCATTATCTGGGCGGCCAGCCGGGATACGGAGGGCGCTCAATACGATGTGCAAGGCTACATTACCAAAATACAGCAGGAAGACGGAGCTACGCAGATCACCGTCCTTTCCGGCAGCGACACGGCCTCCTTCTGTGTAAAATGGTACACCAAGAAGGATTTCAAAGGTGAGGTTGCAGATTTCCAGGAGGGCGCATATATCCGTCTGAATACGACCCGACGCAGTGACACAGTGGTCAAAAAATGCACCGTCTACAGCGGCTACACTCTGGACGGAAAGCTGGTCAGGGTTAAGGAAAGTCCCTATCCCTTCATTCTTAGCACCAGCAATCCCCTGAACGATTTCCGGCTCTACGGGTTGATGTACTCCGGGCAGGACATGCCCCGGATTGAAAATGGCAGTGATATTATGATCTATTTCCAATACCCCCTAATCTCCGGAAATTACAACATCGTTGCTGACAGCATTCTCCCTGCCGGCAATGCTCCCGGGAGCTTTACCGACGAGGAAATTGCCTTTATCCGCTCATGGGGATACACATTGTCGGAAGATTGAAATAAAAAAGAGGCCTGTGAAACAGGCCTCTTTTTTATTTCAGCTCCCAGAGTTTGATCTGGCTGGATTTTTCATAGAGCCGCAGATAACTATCGTAGCGGGTCTGCTCCAGTTCTCCCATTTCCACCGCCTTACGGACGGCGCACTCCGGCTCTGCCCGGTGGGAGCAGTCATGGAACTGGCATTTGCCCAAATAGGGAGCAAAATCCGGGAAGGCATACTGGAGGTTTTCCTTCAGCATCACATCCATCTGCTCCGTGTCAAAGGACGCAAAACCCGGCGTATCTGCCACATAGGTGTCCTCGCCCAATTTGTAAAGCTCCACATGGCGGGTGGTGTGCCGGCCTCTGCCCAGCTTTTCAGACACCTCTCCGGTGGCCAGCTGCAGCGCCGGATTCAGCGCATTCAGCATACTGCTTTTTCCCACGCCGGTATTGCCAGTAAAGGCTGTGAACTTACCGGAGATCAGCTCCCGCAGTTCCTCTACGCCCTCGCCGGTAATGGCGCTTGCCTGGATCACGGGAAAGCCTGCGTGGCGGTAGATCCTCACAAGATCGGTGGCAGGATCCAGATCGCATTTGTTCACGCAGATGTGAACCGGCACCTCCTGGTCACCGGCGATAGCCGCCACCCGATCGATGAGGAACGGCTCTGTCACCGGATTTACATTGGAGGCAAAGATCACCAGTGCATCCATATTGGCTACCGCGGGGCGAATAAACCGATTTCGCCGGGGGAGGATCTTCTCGATCATACCCTTTCCGTGCTCCATAGTAATCTCCACCATGTCACCGGTGAGAGGGATCTGAGCGCCCTTTCGGAGATGTCCACGGCCGCGGCAGGTGACCACAGTGCTGTCCGTCTGCACATCATAAAAGCCGCTTACTGAACGCAAGATCCGTCCAATTGCTTTTTCAACCATTGGCAGATTACCCCTCCACCGTATCCGTAAACTTGACCGGCACTTCCCATGTGATATCTTCGCCTATCTTCACCGTGTAAGTGACAGTTCCAAGGGCCGTCTGATCGGGGACAGTCACAGCGGCCGTACCTGCCGGTACACCTTCAAAATGCACCACCTGCCCATCCCGGAAGATGGATACATTACATCCCTCCTGCTGAGCATACCCCCGCAGGTCGATCACCACATCTTTGGTGACCGGCTTTTGCGGGCCTTTGGAAACAAACAACTCAATGGATGTGGTAAGCTCATACTCATTACCGCCCACGGGAGACATACCGATTACCTCTCCCTCCGGTTCATCGCTGAACACATGGGTAATGATACGGGCGTTGAAGCCCAGGGCGGTCAGCTTGCTCTCCGCCTCGGTGACCTTCATCCCGATCACGTTGGGCAGGGTCTTCTTCTCCACACCCTTGCTGATGTACAGTGTGACAGTCTGGCCGGTCTTCAGCTTTTCACCCCGGCCGGGCTCAGTCTCAGCCACATAGCCGGCCTTGACGGTGAAATGATAGACTTCCTCGATGACGATGTCCAGATCCAGCTCCTGTCGGTTGAGGATCTCCTCAGCCTTGCTCTGCTCCTCCCCCACCACATTGGGCATGGAGGAGTACTGGATCTTCTTGCCCTTGCTCACCCAAAGGATGACCGTCTGTCCCTGAGACAGTTCAGCGCCCTCCTCCGGCTGAGTGCGGATCACATTGCCCGCGGCGATCTCATCGTTATATTCCTCTTTGATGGTATACACCAGCTCCAGGTTATAGCTGTCCATAAAGGACATGGCCCATTCCTTGGTGCGATCCTGCAGGTTGCCCATGGTGATCACATTGGGCACGGGACCCAGACTCACATTGACCACTACCTTGGAACCCTCTACCACCTCTTTGCCTGCTTCCGGTTTCTGGCTGATGATCACACCGGCTTCCACCGTTTCAGAGTAAACATCTTCCTTAATAATGATGAGGTCGGAATACTCCGGCAATTGCTCAAATATTGCGCCCTCCAGCTCCGGCACTCTCACAAGCTTCTCCTTGGGGGCAAAACCGCCGCCCAAAAGGATTGCCATAAAGATACCGATGGCAGTCACCGCTACCAAAGAGCATATGACGATGGCAAGGGTGGCAATTCGGCTGCGCCTTGCCTCTTGCTGCCGGCGGCGCTGCGCTTCCTGACGGTGCTGTGCTTCCCGGCGGGAGGCTACCGAGGTGGGACTGGGTCTTCTGCGGGGAGGCTGGCCCTGATAATTGCGGGGGGATTGACCCTGTGCGGCCTTCTCCGCCGTGGCGGGATTCTGCAACACCAGCGGTGGCTTCTGCACCCGCATCGCCGCATCTAGCGGAAGTCCCGTATAGTCAAATAGCATTGTGGGATCCTTGCGGAACTCATCCATATCCGCCAGCATTCTTGTGGCGGAGGGATAACGGTCGGATATATTATGGGCCATAGCCTTCATAATGATCTGCTCAAGGCCGCCGGGAATATTGGGATTCAGCACAGAAGGCAGCGCGGCGCCGCCGTTAATATGCTTGATCGCCACCGCCACGGGGGACTCGCCGTCATAGGGAGGCCGGCCGGCCATCATCTCATACATCACAACGCCCAGAGAGTAGATGTCCGAACGGTCATCCACGCGGCCGCCCTTGGCCTGCTCCGGGGAGATATAGTGGACGGAGCCCAGCGCTTCTTTCGTCAGGGTATTGCCTCTGGAGATCAGACGGGCAATACCAAAGTCCATGACTTTCACCGAGCCGTTCTTTAGCACCATCACATTGTGGGGCTTGATGTCCCGGTGCACGATACCCTTGCTGTGAGCGTGCTCCAGCGCCTTTGCAATCTGTATAGCGAAGTGGAGAGTTTCCTTCCAATTGAGGACACCCTTCTTCTCCATATACTGCTTGAGAGTAATGCCCTCGATCAGCTCCATAACGATGTAGTCCGCCATCAAAGAGGTAGACACATCATACACAGACACGATATTGGGGTGGCTGAGCATAGCGACAGCCTGGCTCTCCGCATGAAAACGGCGGCGGAAATCCTCATCGTCCAAATTATCGTCTTTTAAGATCTTGATCGCTACCAGCCGATTCAACCGGTGACAGCGGGCTTTATATACCACAGCCATACCGCCGGTACCGAGCACTTCCAGGATCTCGTATCGGTTGTCCAGCAGGCGGCCTATGTATTTATCTTTATCCATCCGGTTTCACTCCTTTCAAGCAACCGTCAAAGGGAAACGAGCACGCTCGTCACATTGTCCGGTGCTCCCCGCATCAGGGCGATATCCAGCAGTCGCTGGCAGCACTGCTCTCTGTCCTGGCCATGTGCCACCTCAAACAGGATCTCCTGCTCATCCATCAAATTGGACAGACCGTCCGTGCAAAGCAGGATGCAATTGCCCTTTTCCACATTTTGGTGATATACATCGCACACCACCTGGGAATCCGTGCCGATGGCGCGGGTAATCAGATTCTTGCCGGGATATGTTTTTGCTTTTTCCGGTGTCAGCTCCCCTCGGGAGACCATCATTTGCACCACAGAGTGGTCGGTGGTCAGCTGGCGGATGCCGCTGTCATTGATCAGATAGGCGCGGCTGTCACCTACATTGAGGATCGTAGCCGTCTTGCCCTGCACCAGAAGGGCAACCAGAGTGGTACCCATGCCGCTGAACTCCTCAAACTGCTGCGCCTGGTCGTAAACCGTGAAGTTTGCCAGTTTTGCCGCCGCTTCCAGCATTTGGTCCAGCCGTTCTGCGGACATATCGGATGTCCAGGTCCGCTTCACTTCCTGAGCGAAGACATCAGATGCAAGGGTACTGGCCACATTGCCGGATTTGGCGCCGCCCATACCGTCACACACCACGCACAGCAGTGTATTCTTGTCCAGGGACATCACCTGATATGCATCCTGGTTCTGGCTTCTGGCCACACCGGGATCTGTTAATGCCCAATATTGCATCATTCTTCACTCCTTATACTTGAATTAATCTTCCTCCACCTTCTGCCGGGTGTATTTCCGGCGGAGCTGGCCACAGGAGGCATCGATATCACCGCCCAGAGTGCGGCGCACAGTGGCTGTTATGCCACCGTCCTCCAATATCTTTTGAAACGCCGCCACAGCGGCCTTGGTACTGGGTTTTAAGGGACTCTCAGCCACATGATTCAGCGGGATCAGATTCACATGGGCAGGCAATCCTTTCAGCAAGGCCAATAATTCCCTGGCCTGCTCCGGGCCATCGTTGAGACCCTGGATCATGGCGTACTCAAAGTGAATACGCCGGGAGGTTTTTTCATAATACCGGCGGCAGGCAGGAATCAGTTCCTCAATGGGATAGGCCTTATTTACCGGCATGATCTTGCTGCGAATGGCATTGTTTGGGCCGTGGAGAGAGATAGCCAGACTGATCTGCAGATTCTTCTCCGCCAGCTCGTCGATCTTCGGCATCAGGCCGCAGGTGGACAGGCTGATATGGCGCATAGAAATGTTCATGCCATCGGGACTGTTCACCAGTTCCAGAAAACGGAGCACATTGTCCAAATTGTCCAGCGGCTCGCCAATGCCCATCAGCACGATATGGGACACCGGCAGACCGGAATCCAGCTGGGTAAACAACACCTGATCCAGCATTTCCCACGGCTCCAAAGGCCGCACCAGACCGCCCAGCGTGGACGCGCAGAATGCGCAGCCCATCCGGCAGCCTACCTCTGTGGAAATGCAGACGGTGTTGCCGTAGTGATAGCGCATCAGAACAGTTTCTACACAGTTCCCGTCGGACAGTTTCCAAAGGTACTTAATTGTGCCGTCCTTTTGGGATTCCTGCTTGCGTACCGCCTCCGGAGGCAAAATGGGATACTGGCTGCTGAGGGTATCCCGCAAACTTTTCGGGAGATTGGACATCTCCTCATAGCTGCGGACGCCCTTATGAAGCCACTGATAAACTTGTTTTGCCCGGAAGGCCGGCTGGCCAAAGGATTTCAGCACCTGGCCGATCTCCGGGATGGTCATTGATTTCAAATGATTCATACTTTTCTCCGCAGACGGCAGAAGAAAAAGCCGTCTGTGTCATATTCACCGGGTAAGAGCGCCAGCATACCGCTCTCATTCTTGGGGAAAGGCGCCGGCAGAGGCAGCGGCTCTGTGGTAAAGTCCGGATGGTCCCGGAGGAACGCCTCTACTACATCTTCATTTTCCCCCCGCACCAGGGTGCAGGTGGCATACAGCAGCAGTCCGCCGGGTTTCACATAGCGGGCAGCATTGGCAAGGATCTTTCTTTGCAGTGTAGGCAGTTCTGCCAAGCTGGACAGATCTTTATAGCGGATGTCCGGCTTTTTGCGGATGATGCCCAAACCCGAGCAGGGCACATCGGCGATCACCGTGTCCATCTGCTGCTCCCATTCGGGGCAAAAGGCAGTGGCATCCTGCTGCTCCGCCTCAACGATGCCAATACCCAAGCGGGCTGCTCCTTTGGCAATCAGTTCAATTTTATGTTCGCGGACATCGCAGGAGATGATGCTCCCCTGCCCTTTCATAGCCATCGCCGCGGCAAAGCTTTTGCCGCCGGGCGCTGCGCAGCAATCCAGCACCTTTTTACCCGGCTGGATCTCAGCGCAGAGGACACTCAGCTTCGCCGCGCCATCCTGCACATAGAAATCTCCCTCCCGGAAGCTATTCAGATGCTCAATGCTGCCTGTTCCGGAGAGGATCAAGCAATTGTCCAGCCAGGGATGGCGTTCTGCCGCCACGCCCTCCTGCTCCAATCTGCTGAGCAATTGGTCTGCAGAGGTACGCAGGGTATTTACCTGCACTGTCATAGGCGCAATGGCATTGTTGGCCCGGAGGACAGATTCCAGCCGCTCTTTGCCAACATAACTCTTGAGCACATTGATTAAATCTCCCGGGTGGCTGTACTTATCCTCCCAGGAATTGGGTTCTTTCAGGCTGCCTTTTGTGCGGACGGCATTGCGAAGCACCGCGTTCACCAGACCGGGAGCGCTTTTCTGCTTCCGGCAGTACTTTTTCGCCAGCTCCACAGATTCGTTCACTGCCGCAGACTCCGGGATCTTATCCATCAGGTAGATCTGATACAGACCCAGATGCAGAATATCCCGCAGTGCAGGATGGAGGTCTTTGATCTTACCTGTGAGCAGCTGCTGCAGGTAAAAGTCGAGGTAGTTCCGGTTTTGGATTACCCCGTAGCACAGCCGCGAGGCAAGGGCGCTGTCCCGGCCGTCCAGCCGGTCGCGAGCAGTATACTCCTTCAGCACACCGTTAGACCAACCGCCGCCCACACGGCAGGCAATCAGCACATTTAAGGCCGTTTCTCTGGCGCCCATATCAAGCCTCCAGCGGGTGTCCCCGGAAGTAGTCGGGGGCTGCCATACGCTTGCCGCCCTCTGCCTGCAGAACACGGATCTCCACCGCGCCCTCACCGCAGGCGATCTGCAGGCCCGTCTTGGTCAGGCCCAAAACAGTTCCCGCGGGAGCAGCCGTAGGGTTGTCAACGATCACGGTGCTATGCACCTTAAATGTCGTTCCGCCGATCTGAGCGGTGGCCACAGGCCAGGGATTCAAGCCCCGTACCTGGTTGTGCACCTGTCGGGCGGTTTTTGTAAAGTCAATGGGACACATGGACTTATCCAGCATAGGCGCATAGGTCGCCTTTGTGCTGTCCTGGGGCGTTGCAGAAGCCTTTCCCTCTTCCACGCGCTTAAGGGTATCGCTCAGCAGATCTGCGCCCAAAACCGCCAGTCTGTCCAGCAGTTCTCCGGCCGTTTCGTTCTCTCCGATAGGCGTCTTGGCGCAGGCGATCATATCACCGGCATCCATCTCCCGGATCAAATACATAGCCGTCACACCGGTTTCTGCCAGGCCGTCCAGAACTGCCCACTGGTAGGGGGCAGATCCCCGGTATTGGGGCAGCAGGCTGGCGTGGATATTGATGAAGCCCTTGGGGGCAATATCCAGCACCTTTTGGGGCAGGATACGGCCATAGGCCACCACCGCCACCACATCCGGCTGCAGGTCGCGGAGCTGCTGCACGGTCTCCTCTTCCCGGAAGTTTTCCGGCTGGAAAACCGGGATGTTGTGGCTCAGCGCCACCTCTTTCACAGGAGAGTATACCATTTTCATGCCCCGGCCCTTGGGTCTGTCCGGTTGGGTATAGACACCCACCACTTGAAAGTGATCGGCAAGGATCTTTTTAAGGCAGGTGGCCGCGATATCCGGCGTACCCATAAACACAACGCGCATTAGGATTCCTCCTGACAATTACTCTTCTGCGTACTCCATCAGTTCGTCGTCGGTCAGCAGACGGTCCATCACCTGGGTGTAGAGAATGCCGTCCAAATGATCCAGCTCGTGGCAGAAGCAGCGGGCGGTCAGTTCCTCCCCTTCCGCTTCAAACCAGTTGCCGCTACGGTCCTGCGCCCGGACCTTTGCATAGTAGGGGCGCTTTACCAGGCCGTACTTGCCGGGTACACTCAGGCAGCCCTCCGGGCCGACCTGCTCGCCGTCGGTCTCCACCAGCACAGGATTCACCAGTTCCAGGATCTCCTCTCCGGTGTCCACCAGCACCACCCGGCGCAGGATTCCCACCTGAGGCGCGGCAAGGCCAACGCCGCCGGACTCCAACAGCGTGTCACGCATATCGTCCAGTAGCTTATGCAGCTTTCCGTCAAAGTTCTCAACCGGTCTGCACACCTTATGCAGCGACGGCTCTGTATCGTTCAAAATCTTACGCAGTCCCATCGTTTTTCCTCTCTAGTCAAAGCCGTTTACATCAATAAAAGCGGATACGCCCCGATTCTCTCTGTCCTGAGAGAACTGCCGCAGCAGGTGGGCCAAAAGCAGACGCAGGGGCCTTGTCATTTTGCACCGCAATGTCAGACGATAACGGTAATTGTAGTTTATCTTAGGTACAGGACAAGGTGCAGGTCCCAGCACGCTGCACTCTTCGCCGGCGTATTCCGGCCCTTGCAAAAGTGTCTGCAGACTTGCTTTGAGTTTGGCCGCGCCGTGAAGGACGCGTGCCTCCTCCTGTCCCGTGAGGGTGATCACCGCCAAGTCTCCAAAGGGCGGACTTTGCAGCTGCCTGCGCAGGCCGATCTCCAGCTCGTAAAAGCTGTCATAGTCCTGGTTGGCAGCCAGTGTGATCACATTATGTTCCGGCACGAAGGTCTGGATCATCGCCCGACCCTCTGCATCGCCGCGGCCTGCCCGGCCCACCACCTGGGTGAGCATATTGAAGGTGGTCTCCGCGGCGCGGTAGCTATCATTATACAGGCTCAGATCTCCGTCAAGGACACCCACCAATGTCACATCCGGCAGATTCAGACCCTTGGCTACCATCTGCGTGCCAAGGAGCACCGGAACGCGTTCCTTTTGAAATCTGTCCAGAATCACTTCGTGGGTATTGGTGGCAGATACCGTATCCGCGTCCATGCGCTCCACGGCAATATCGCCGAAGCGCTCCTGAAGCTCCTGCTGGACCTTTTGGGTACCGGTGCCTACCCGCTTCAGCGGGCCGCCACATTTGGGACAGCGGCTGGGAGCGGGCAGAGAGTGACCGCAGTAGTGGCACATCAGCCGCTCGTTAGCGCTGTGGTAAGTCAGTCTTGCGCTGCACCGGGGGCATTCCGGAGCTTCCCGGCAGTCCACGCACACCAGCGCCCGGCTGTTGCCCCGGCGGTTTAGGAACAGGATCGTCTGCTTTCCGGCCTGTTCTGTTTCCCGAATGGCATTTTGCAGGGGGTAGCTCAAGGACAGGTCATTGCCGAACTTAACCTCCTGGCGCATATCCACGATCTCCACCTTAGGGAGAGACCGGTCACCAAAGCGGTGACGCAGCTGATACAGGCGGTGCAGGCCGGTCTTTCCGTGGTACATACTCTCCACGCTTGGGGTCGCAGAGCCCAGAAGCACCAATGCCTTCTCTTTATAACCCCGCCAAAGCGCCACCTCGCGGGCGTGGTAGCGGGGGGTATTTTCTGATTTATAGGAATGCTCCTGCTCCTCATCCAAAATGATGAGGCCCAGATTGGGGCAGGGAGCAAAGACAGCCGAGCGGGTGCCGACTACAAGTTTCGCTTCTCCGGAGCGGACTCGCTTCCACTGGTCATACCGCTCCGTTGCCGGAAGGCTGCTGTGAAGCACTGCTACCCGGTCACCGAAATAGGCGGCCATCAAGCCCAGCAGCTGAGGTGTCAGCGCGATCTCCGGTACAAGGAGAATCGCTTGCTTCCCTTGCTCAATGCACTGCTCGATCAGCTTGATATACACAGATGTCTTGCCCGAGCCGGTGACACCGTAAAGAAGCGCTGAACCTGGGGTATCGGACAGCATCTGTTCCTTCAGGTCTTGAAAAGCAGCCTGCTGCTCCTCATTGAGAGTCAGCGGGCCGTCCAGCTTTACAGGACGGATCTCCCGGCATCGAAGGATCTCTCTCTGGGAAAGCTCCACAAAGCCTAAATCCGCCAAACGGCGGATCGTGGCAGGTTTGGCCCCGGTAAAATAGCAGATCTCCTTCACCGGAGCAGAGCCAATGCCGCAGAGCAGTTCCAGAACACATCTCTGCATGGCGGCAGATCTCGGTCGGGTCGCGGCGTAGGCCAACGCCTCCTCAGCCGTGCCGGCAAGGCTGGCAATCTGCTGCTGCTTATCGCCGGTACGGCGCAGGAAATCCCGCTCCGCGGTGATCCACTTTTTCCCTGCAAGGTAGGTGATCGCCTTGTCGAAGCGCTCCTCTTGGGGGACTACCTGCCGCAAAACATCACCGTCCGCGCTGCCGCCGCAGGCAAGCAGGGTCTCCAGCAGCAATTTTCCGTCTTGCTGGCGGAGGGTTTTCTCCTGCCAGCTGCGGTCCTCAGTCAAGGAGAAGGTGTCCTTACTCTTAAACCAAAGGCCTGCCGGGAGCATCGCCCGAATCGCATCGTAGAAGGTGCAGAAATACCGTTCCCGCAGAAATGCGGCAAGGCGGAGCATTGTCTGCGACAAAACAGGCTCATCGTCCAGGCAGCGGGCCACGGGCTTAAGAGTTTTCCCTTCCCCCTCTTCCACAGCCAACACCACACCCTCGGTGTGGCGATTGCTGCGGCCGAAGGGCACCATCACACGGATGCCGGGCTGTAGCTTTATCTGGTCGGAAAAGGCGTAAGAATAGGGCTTATCAATGGCAAAGTTCGCCGCAGAAACAGCTATTTTTGCTATCATAAAACCCCTCCTTACTCTCTTTTCAAGCCTTTATTTAGTTCTTGTATTCGTCCTTCAGGTCTGCGGTCAGCGCGCCTTCGGCCACTTCCCGGATCGCCAGGGTGACGGGCTTGTCGGTCAGCTCTTCCTGCAGAGCCTCAGCCTCAACGGCGATCTGTCTTGCCCGATGGGCAACCACATTTACCAGCAAATACCGGCTACCAACATTCTTCAGCAAATCTGCTACAGGGGGGTACAGCATATTATTTCCTCCAATTTCTCAATCCGCCTCGCGGGCGATAATTTTTAACATTTCTTCAGCGCAGGCATCCACCCGGTCATTGACTACCACATAGTCATAGTGTTTGCTCTGCTCCATTTCCCAGGCCACTCTGGCCTGGCGGATCTGGATCTGCTCCTCCGAGGTATCACCCCGGCCGCGGAGCCGTTGCTCCAGTTCCTTGGCAGAGGGCGGTGCAATAAAGATCAAAACCGCATCGCCCAACTCCCGGCGTACATTGAATGCACCGTTGGGCTCAATATCCAGAATCACGCTGCCCTTTTGCAGCTTCTCCTCCAGCTGGGCCTTAGGTGTGCCGTAGTAATTATCCATATGGACATCATACTCCACAAAGGCATCCTGCCCGATCATCTCGCGGAACTGTTCCTTGGTGATGAAATAGTAGCTTTCACCCTCTACTTCACCGGGGCGGGGACTGCGGGTAGTGGCGGACACGGAGAAGCTCAAATCCGGCCGGCTGGCCATAACCTTGCTCAAAACGGTGCTTTTGCCTACGCCGGAGGCACCGGATATTACAAACAGTTTACCCTTGGCCATGGTCTTTATCCTCCTGCTTGTCCTCCCAGCGGGCGGAGAGCACATCTGTGGTCAGCGCCGACAATATCACATGGTCCGTGTCCATCAGCAGCACAGACTTGGTCTTTCTGCCATAGGAGGCGTCGATCAGCATACCCCGATCACGGGCCTCCTGGATCACGCGCTTAATGGGCGCGGAGTCCGGCTCCACAATGGCAAGCACCCGGTGAGAAGCCACCATACTGCCAAATCCGATTCCAATCAATTTCATAGCATCCTCACTCTATGTTCTGGGTCTGTTCACGGATCTTTTCCAGCTCAGCCTTGATATCCACCACCACACGGGCCAGATTCACATCCGTGCACTTGGATCCGATGGTGTTGGCCTCCCGGTTCATCTCCTGCAGGAGGAAGTCCAGCTTTCGGCCAACGGCGCCACCGCCGTCCAGCATTGTGTTCATCTGCTTCAGGTGGCTGCGCAGGCGGACGGTCTCCTCGTCCACGGCGACCTTGTCCGCAAAAATGGCAGCCTCGGTCAGAATCCTGCTCTCATCCAGAGCAGTGTTGGCCAGCACTTCCTTAAGCTTATTCTCAAGGCGGGTGCGGTAGTCGATCACAGTCTGGGCATTGCCCTGCTCCACCACGGAGACCAGCTCCAAAATGGTGTTGCCGCGGCTTCTCAGATCCCGGTCAAGGGCTTCGCCCTCGGCGGTACGCATCGCGTCATACTCACTCAGCGCCTTTGTCACGACGCTCATCAGATCGGACAGCAGCTGCTCCTCATCCACCTGAGGCTTATCCAGCGTGAACACCTCGGGAAGGCGGGACAGATTGGAAACGCTGATGTCGTCCTTAACGCCGTGTTCTTCCACCATCCGCCGCATGGCGCACAGGTAGCTCTCCAGAACAGCGGTGTTCAGAGTCACCTGCACCTCATCGCCGTTTTCGCTGCGGACAGAGATGAACACATCCACCTTGCCCCGGGAGATGGCATTTTTCACTGCCTGCTTTACTGCCTCCTCACCAAAGGTAAGGATTCTGGGCAGGCGCACGGAGCAATCCAAATAACGGTTATTCACACTCCGCAGTTCTACGGTAAACTCCCTGCCGTTGATGGTCTCAACGGCACGGCCATAGCCGGTCATACTCTTGATCAAAGTGATTTCCTCTTTTCTATCCGGTCATAGAAGGACCTTAATTACGACTCCGGTGACTTCAGTTCGGCAGATACCTGATAGATACCCATAGCGCCTACACCGGCGTAGTTGTTGCCGATGACGATCTCCGCCTTCATAGTTGCAATGCCCATCTGTGCGCCGGCAAAGTCCACCACAACGGAGATGTCTGCCTCAGTCATGGCCTCCACCAGCTCAATGGGGCCGCGGACCTCAACTGTCAGCATCTTTGTGATCATATCCACGCTCATACCTGCAGGTATGTTGATAGCGGTAATGGTGGACACATTGAAGGTCTTCATCATCAGCTGGGGGAAGCGGACGCTCACATTCACCTGCTCCACGCCGGTCTGATTGGTGACGCCTTCCGGCAAAACGATGGGGAATGTAAGGACCTTGTCCTCCCGGATCTGACCCAGATTGATAGCGCCAACCGTCAGGGAGTCCAGGCCCTCCAGCAGCTGCTCACTGCCGGACACACGGATCTTCTGAATGTCCAGCTCGATTGTACTGGTGTGGGCGGTAGCGCCGCCGCCGGCAATGATATCCACCACCAGATCGATCTCCTTCACCCGCTGGATCTTCAGCACCAGGTTGATGTCCTCCACGTTGGTGGTCACCATGGCGGCATCCACCGGCTCGCCTTCTTCATTGCACAGGGTGTACTGGTATTCGCCCACAATGGTCTCAGTCTTGTTGGTCAGGTCCACGGAAACAACCGCTTTGTGGATATTTTCCATCACAGATGCCGGGCCGACCACTTCGATGCTTGTGTTGTCAAGCTGAATGTTGGTCAGATCCGCCAGGAAGCCCTCCGGCACGGCCGTAGCGCCGTAGTCGATCACCACAGGCAGGATCTTCTTCACTCTCGTCTCCACCTTCACGGTGATCAGATCCGTACTGCTGCTGAGGACGGAGATCTCATTTTGAGAGACGTTGCCGGGATAGAGAATGTCATAGGTCAGATTGTGGGTGCCCGGCTTTTCGATGTTGCCAACATTGGTGATAACATTGATATTGGCTTCATTGAGATCGTTGAGGGTAGTACGGTTGCCCTTCAGCGCCAGGGTGACCTTAGGCACATCGCTGACAATCATAAGACCCCGTTCCGTGAGGATCTCCTTGTTCTGCAGAACCACAGGGATCTCATAGTAGGTCTTCTCAAACTCGGGATTCACCACTGTGATCACATACAGCCACAGGCCAAAGGCAACCACAACGGAAAGGAGGATGGCAAGAAACTTATTTTTCATTTTTCTTTCCTCCCTTTCCCTTTTCCATGTTTTGCAACTTCTGGTAGAGCTTGACCACCAGGTTTTCCTCCTTGGGTGTCTCCTCGGTGCACAGTTCGTTGCGGAGCAGCCGTTCCAGTGTCTGGGGCGCCAGGTGGCGCTTAAGCATACCGCCCACTGCCACGGAAATGGCGCCGGTCTCCTCGGAGACTACCACCACCACCGCATCGGACACCTCACTCATGCCCACCGCGGCCCGGTGCCGGGTGCCTAAATCTGCGCTTAGCCGGCTGCTCTCAGACAGGGGCAGAACACAGGCAGCGGCCGTCACCATACCGTCACGGATGATCACCGCGCCGTCGTGGAGCACTGCCTTGGGGAAGAAAATATTCCGCAGCAGCTGTTCAGACACGCGGCCTTCGATCATCGTGCCGGTCTTGAAATACTCATCCAGGCGGTTGTCCCGGGCAAATACGATCAGCGCGCCCACCTTCTCCCGGCTCATGGTCTCGCAGGCGTGGACCACCTGGGCGATCACAGGGACCATTTCCTGCTGAGGCTTTTCAGTTCCCAGCAGGTGCTTCAGTTTCACATTGCTCAAATGGTCGATCATCCGGCGCAGTTCCGGTTGGAACAGCACCACAAGGGCCAGCAGACCGATGGTCAGCACCTCCGAGAACAGATAACTCAGAGTATGCAGCTTCAGCACCTTCGTCAGCCAGGCCACCACGATGATCACACTCACCACCCACGCGATCCGGGCGGTACCTGTGGAGCGGAACAGAGGCAGGAGTTTATAGATCAGATACGCAACCAGGATGATGTCCAGATAGTCTGACCACCGCATTCCTTGAATTTGCAGCCACATAGATTCCAATACTTCCATAAGCGCCCCTCTTTCTCCACATTTCTCTCTTGTATAGCAAGCACTTTCGTGCCAATGGCATAACTAGCCTATTATCTATTCCATTATAGCGGATTGGGCCTCTGATAGCAATACTTATTCATAATTTTTTTACGTTTGACGCGCCAGTTTTTCAACCGCCAGCAGCAGATTTCCCGTCTGCCAGGGCGCAGCGTCGTGACCAAAGCTGACACGGACTGTACCGGTCTGCAAAGTCCCTGCGCTCTCATGGGCCAAAGGGGCGCAATGGAGGCCTGCGCGGAGGGCAATCCCCCTGCGGCCAAGCCACTGCGCCGCTTCCTCGCAGTCCATATTGGGAACAAAGGACACTGTTCCGCCCTGGTGCGGTCCCATGAATACCCGAAAGCCCAGTTTTTCCAATTCCTCTCCGCAGCGCTTTGCCTCCTTTTGCTCCCGGGCCAGCAGCCGCTCTGTCCCCTGCCCCATTACATAGGCAAGGCCGGCAGAAAGCCCGGCGATCCCCGGCACATTCAGCGTGCCAGCCTCCGCCATATCCGGCAGGAAATCCGGCATTTCCCGGCTCTCCGACAGGCTGCCCGTGCCCCCCTGGAGCAAAGGTGCCGGATTCCTACCGCACAAAAGCAGTCCTGTCCCTTGTGGACCAAGGAGTCCTTTGTGGCCGGGCATTGCGATGAAATCCGCTCCCAGCTTCTCCATATCCACCGGCAGCGTGCCCGCTGACTGGGCCGCATCTATGATGAACGGTACGCCGCGGCTCTTACACAGACTTGCCATCTCCTCCACAGGGAGGATATAGCCAAACACATTGGAAACATGGGTGAACACCGCCGCATCCATTCCCCTGCGCAGAGCCTCTTCAAACTCTGTCAGAGTGTCCTCCCAGTCAAAAAGCTTCCGGCCGGCCACGGTCACCTTCGCGCTCCGGGCATGCAGAGGGCGCACCACCGCATTGTGTTCAAAGCCGGAAATCGCCACCCGGGCGCCCGGTTTTACCAGCGTCTGTATGGCAATATTCAGGCCATGGGTGCAGTTGGATGTCATCACCACCTGCTCCGGCTGGCAATGAAACAGCTTTCCCGCCTGTTCCCGGCAGCGAAGGACTGTTTTTGCCGCGGTCATTGCCGCGGTGTAGCCGCCGCGGCCGGGGTTGGCACAATTTTCCAGAGCGCATTTGACCGCTCTTGCCACGGTCTCCGGCTTGTGAAAGGATGTGGCGCCGTTATCCAGGTAGGTCATAGCCGCAGCTCCTCAGGCGATCCGTTGCTCCCAAGAGAATAGGTTTTCCGGAAGGGGATCTCTGCCTGGCGCAGAAGCATTGCCGATACCATCATATCCCGGCAGTCCAGCCGCACACTGTAGCCGCACCCTTTCTCCTCCATCCACCTTGGTGTTCTCTGTACGGTACATTCCACTCCCGCCCGGCGCAAGACCTCCTCTGCCCGTTGGGCAGGCGTCACCGAACGGAAGGTTATGATACAATTCCTCATAAAAAAACCTCCCGAACCAATTTATGTTCGGGAGGGCATATTTGTGTTGTTGGGGTCGATTATAAGCTTTCCAGAAGGCACACCGCGTGGCAGGCCATGCCGCTGCCGTCACCGGTGAAGCCCAGATGCTCCTCTGTGGTAGCCTTGACATTCACCTGCTCTGTGGAAATACCCAGCGCGAGAGCGATATTTTCCTCCATTTGGGGAATGTATGCCATCAGCTTCGGCCTTTGGGCGATCATGGTCACATCCACATTTTCCGTACGGTAGCCGGCAACGCAGATCTTCTCTGCCACGCAGGAGAGCAGCTTCAAAGAGTCTGCGTCCTTGTAGGCGGGATCTGTGTCCGGAAAGTGTCTGCCGATATCTCCCAGGCCTGCCGCGCCCAGCAGAGCATCGGAGACCGCGTGGAGCAGAACATCTGCATCGGAGTGGCCCAAAAGGCCCTTCTCAAAGGGAATCTTCACGCCACCAAGGATCAGATCCCGACCCTCGGCCAATTTGTGAACATCGTATCCGTGTCCGATTCTCATACCGTTTCCTCCAGCAGCAGCGCGGCAATTTTCAAATCCAGCGCCGTGGTGACCTTTATATTCTTTTCGTCGCCCTCTACGATCTTCACGGACATACCCAGCCGTTCCACGGCAGAACAGTCGTCGGTGATCTCTGCTTTATCCTCTTTTGCTTTCTGCAAAGCCGCTTTCAGCAAGCTGCGGTCAAATACCTGGGGCGTCTGAACAGCCTGCAGGCCGCTTCTTGCGGGTGTTTCCTTTACCACGCCGCCCTGGACCACCTTAACGGTGTCCTTCACGGGAACGCCGGGAGCAGCCGCGCTGTAGGTGTTGGCCGCCCGGACGGTTCTGTCAATCACCGCTTCGGTGACCAAAGGTCTTGCCCCGTCGTGAACGGCAACCAGACGCACAGCGGAGGACAGCGCCCGCAGACCGTTGGATACGGATTCCGGGCGGTCTTTACCGCCGACTACCACCGCCTTGACCTTGGGGAACTTGGCGCAGAGAGCCGTCACTTTTACGATCAGATCCTCCCGGGTGACCACCACGATCTCCCGGATAGCATCACAATTCTGGAATGCCCGGACGGAGCGGAGAATCAGTTCTTCTCCGCCCAGCTGGGCCATCACCTTGTCGATGCCCCCCATACGGCTGGCCGTTCCTGCCGCCACGATCACTGCGCCGCAATACCGCAGCGGCAGCACCCTGCGGACCGCATTTGTCACTTTGGAAAAATCCATCTTACAGCTCCTTAATCAGCTTCTTGAAATACTCGCCTCTAACCATAAAGTTTTTGAACTGGTCAAACGCCGCAGAGGCCGGGCTCATCAGCACCACATCTCCGGGCCGGGCATCTGCCGCTGCTCGAAGTGTCGCAGTGGTAAAATCTCCGCAATCAATAATCTCAGGATTCCCAGGGGTGTATGCAGGCGCATTTTCCACCGCGCGGCGGATGTGACCGGCGGTAGCGCCGTTTACATACAGCCGTTTGACATGACTGCAAATCACCGGGCCAAGGACATCGTAGGGAATGTTCTTGTCGTAGCCGCCCGCGATCAGCAGCACTTTTTCGCCAAAGCTGTTCAGCCCCGCGATGGTGCGGCTGGGCGAGGATGCGATGGAGTCATTGTAGAACTTCACGCCGTCCTTGATCCGCACCAGCTCGATCCGGTGTTCCACGCCTCCAAACTCCCGGGCCACCTTGCGTATCGTCTCGTCGTCCACAAGGCCCTGTACCGCAAGGATCGCAGCCATATAATTTTCAATATTATGCACGCCGGGGATCACAATATCACGAGTATCCAGCACAGCCTCGCCATCCCGGCAGATAACACTTCCCTGCAGGCACACGCCCTGGCATTCTCCAAGGCGGGAGAAATAGCAGGTTCTGCCATTTCCCCGGAATGCTTTCGTGATGGCATTGTCCCAGTTCAGGACCAGCACATCCCCTTCCTTTTGGAAACGGAACAGGTTTTTCTTAGCTTCCACATATTCGTCCATATCCTTGTGGACATCCAGGTGGTTGGGAGCAAGGTTTGTCACCACCGCAATATGGGGGCTGCGGGTCATATCCATCAGCTGGAAGGAGCTCAGCTCCACCACTGCAAAGTCCTCCGGTTTCATCTCATCGGCAAGGGGCAGCAGAGGTGTACCGATATTGCCCCCCAGCCAAACGGTCTTTCCGGAGGCCTTCAGCATCTCGGAGATCAGGGTCGTGGTGGTAGTCTTTCCATCAGAACCGGTGACCGCCACAGTGGTACAGGGGCACAGTTCAAAGAACACTTCCATCTCGCTGGTGACAAGGGCGCCGGCTTCCCGCAAGGTATTCAGCGCAGGGTTATTGGGGTGCATACCGGGGGTGCGGAACACAATATCAGCGGCAAGATCAGCCAAATATCCATCGCCAACCTGCAAACGGCAGCCCTGCCGCTCCAGCTCCAGCACTTCCTCGTCCAGTTTTTCCCGGGGTGTTTTGTCACAACCGGTCACCTGGCAGCCGTAGCGCAGCAGCAGACGCACCAGGGGGCGGTTGCTGACACCAAGGCCCAGCACAACGATCTTTTTATCCCGCAGAGCGGTAAAATAAGATGCAAGCAAACCTGTCATAGCCATTCCTCTTTTCAGCCATATCTTACTAACTTATAGTATAGCGGTTATCGTAAGAATTTGCAAGATATTTGACAAGTGTGCCTTTTTGCGATACAATATTTCAGCGACCGGGCCGGACAGCCGCGGCTGAGTTTCGAAAGGACTCAGGTGAGGAAAGTCCGGGCTCCACAGGGCAAGGATAACGGGTAATGCCCGCCGGGGGTGACCCCAGGACAAGTGCAACAGAGATATACCGCCGATGCCCGCATTTGTGGACTTCGGTAAGGGTGAAAAGGTGGGGTAAGAGCCCACCCGGCCCATGGAGACATGGGTTTTACGATGTAAACTCTATCCGGAGCAACGCCGTGGAGGAACATATGGTTTGCCCGACCGTTCCGAGGAGGCGGCTTGATTCCGTGAGCAATTGCGGAACTAGATAGATGGCTGTTTAGACAGAACCCGGCTTACAGGCCCGATCGCAAACACTTTTTCTTCCCTTAAAAATACGCCTTTAACAGGAAACCCACCGGCAAGATATCTTGCCGGTGGGTTTTTCTTACTGCGTTTCTTCCGGGAGCTTCACGAGGCCGGAGACCTCGGATACCGGCAGAGAAAATGCGATACCCTGGGACTTTTTACCCATACCCATACGGTTATAGAGAGCATTGAGGACTGCGTCCCGAATGTTTTTCTCCACTACCATCATAAGTACTTCCTTCTCCGCATGCACGGTGATACCGAAGAAGGTGGCCTCCTTTTCCCGGGCCACACCCCGGGCATTGATGATCGTACCACCACGGACGCCCTGCTCACGGGCCACATCCATAGCCTCCTCGGCAAAGCCGGAATTGACGATCACAAAAATCACTTCATGATTATCCGTTTTCATACTTATTCCTCCCTCCCTTGCCGGTTATTGCTCAAAAACTGGTACATATTCACACCAATTACGCTGGAAAACGGGACGGCGAAAGCGATGCCCTTTCCGTTGCGAATGGTCGCGAACTTCTCCTCCAGGCACTTCATAACCGGCTCAACCATATCCTCCCGGACTACACTGAGGATCACTGCCTTTTGCATATTCAGGCCCAGCATATCCACCAGTTCCGAGTTTGCTGTTCCCTTTCCGTTAAAAACCATCTGGCAGTTGACCTCAAACTGGCTGAGGACATCCAGGTAAAACTCTGCTTTGGGGCGGTCCACCACGGTAAATACCAGCTTCAGCTTTTTAATGGCGGATTCATTGATCGTATTTGCCATAACTGCCCCTCCCTTACATAAAGTTGATGATCTGCTGATCATCCGCGTCCAGAATGCGCTTCATAGCCTGTTTCTCCTGGATACGGTTATGGACGATAGCACGGAAGCCCAGCAGCTGAATGGTGATCAGCGGTGCCATAGCCACCAGCGCCACCACACCAAAGGCATCCCGGAGCACAGCGCCTTCTCCCTGAATACCCACGCACACGCCGATGGCAAGGGGCAGGATGAATCCGGAAGTCATAGGCCCGCTAGCCACACCACCGGAGTCGAAGGCGATGGCCGTATACACCGGCGGCACAAACAAAGACAAGGCAAGGGAAATAAAATATCCGGGAATCATGTAATATGCCAGGGAAAAATCGAAGATAATGCGCACCATAGACAGCGCGATAGCGCCGCCCACACCGATACACAGACCGGTGAGCATGGCCTTTTTGGTGATATAGCCGCCGGTGATCTCCTCCACCTGCTGATTCAGCACATGGATCGCAGGCTCCGCCAGCACGACCAACACACCCATCACAAGGCCAAGCCCGACCACCAGAAACCGGTCCATTCCCGCCAGGGCATTGCCCAGCTTATAGCCGATGGGCATAAAGCCTACATTGACACCGGTAAGGAAAATCACCAGGCCGATATAAGTAAGCACAACACCCACGCCGATCCGCAGCAGCTGCCGCTTGGGAAGCTTCAGGAAGAAGATCTGGCAAGCAAGGAAGAACACCACGATCATACCCAGCGCCATTCCCACCTCCTTGCAGGTGTGGACCGCTGTGGTGAGAAATGCCCTTGCAATGTCGTTGCTTATATTGAAATCCGGCACGGTATAAGTAAGGTTGGAAGTGGAAAACACTCCCAGCATCAGCACAGCCAGGATTGGACCTACGGAGCACAGCGCCACCATACCGAAGCTGTTCTCCTGGGATCGGCGATCGCCCAGGACACTGGAAATACCCACGCACAGCGCCATAATAAAGGGCACCGTAATGGGGCCCGTAGTCACACCGCCGGAATCAAAAGCCATGGGCATCAGCGCAAGATTGTCGTTCACTGCCAGCAGCAGCGCGACGGCAAACAGCAACATGTAAAAGAGCATTAGAATCATTGCCAGCCGGCGCTTGAAGACGATACGCAGGATCGCTACGATCAAAAACAGGCCAACGCCAATACCTACCGCGAAAATCAGCACAGTACCGTTCATAACAGAACTTACCTGCTTGGCAAGCACCTGCAGATCCGGCTCTGCAATGGTGATCAGCATGCCCAAAGCAAAGCATATGATCAGCAGCAGGCTCAGTTTCTTCTGCCGGGAGAGGCCGGCGCCCACATGGATGCCCATGGGTGTCATTGCCACATCCGCGCCAAGATTGAAAAGGCCGATACCCAAAATGAGAAGCACAGCGCCTATGGTAAAGGAGATCAGTTCAGTCGTTGAAAAGTTAAACCACGGAAGCAGCGATATTAAATACACGATCAGCGTGATGGGCAGGGCGGAAATCAGCGCTTCCGTAATTTTGGAACGCAATTGTCTCAATTTTCCGTCACACTCCTTAATAAGTAATCTTATTTTGATTATATCACAAAAGACCGTTGGAATCCAGCCAAAAAGCTAAAAAAGCAACAAAAAGCCCCGGTCCAAAGACCGGGGCTTCTTATGCTTTTTAGAAGCGATCAAGAATTACTCGTAGATCTCGGTGACAACGCCGGAACCGACGGTACGGCCGCCTTCACGGATAGCGAAACGCAGGCCCTTCTCGATAGCGATGGGGGTGATCAGCTCAACGTTCATAACAACGTTGTCGCCGGGCATGCACATCTCAGTGCCTTCGGGCAGGCTGATGATGCCGGTGACGTCGGTGGTACGGAAGTAGAACTGAGGACGGTAGTTGTTGAAGAAGGGAGTGTGACGGCCGCCTTCTTCCTTGGACAGGACGTAAACCTGGCCAGCGAACTTAACCAGAGGCTTGATGGAACCGGGCTTGCACAGAACCTGGCCGCGCTCGATTTCTTTCTTGTCAACGCCACGGAGCAGAGCACCGATGTTGTCGCCAGCTTCTGCGTAGTCCAGCAGCTTGTGGAACATTTCGATATCGGTACAAACGGTCTCCTTCTTCTCCTCACGCAGGCCGACGATCTCGACCTTGTCGTTCTTGTTGATCTGGCCACGCTCAACACGACCGGTAGCAACAGTACCACGGCCGGAGATGGTGAACACGTCCTCAACAGGCATCAGGAAGGGCATATCAGCCTTACGGTCGGGAGTAGGAATGTACTCGTCGACAGCATCCATCAGAGCCTTGATGCAAGCGTACTCAGGAGCGTTGGGATCGGTGGACTCGGAGATCAGAGCGTTCAGAGCGGAACCCTGGATAAC
>JAZNAK010000036.1:0-2630 GCA_045586485.1 Faecousia sp.
CATTTATACAAATACCGGGGCCATGGAACTGGCCCCGGTATGTAGGTGTTTCTTACTCAGCCTCTTCCTCAGCAGCTGCTTCCAGCAGAGCACGGATGGACAGGGAGATACGCTTGTTCTCGGCGTCCACATCGGTGATCTTGGCCTGGACCTCCTGGCCCTCAGCCAGAACATCCTCGGGCTTGCCGATGCGCTTGTCAGCGATCTGAGAAATGTGGATCAGGCCGTCAACGCCGGGCAGGATCTCAGCGAAAGCGCCGAAGGTCATCAGCTTGACGATCTTTGCATCCACAACATCACCCACACCGTAAGCGGTCATGAACTTGTTCCAGGGATTCATCTCAGCGGTCTTGTAGCCCAGGGAGATCTTGCGCTTCTCAGCATCGAAGGAGATGACATAGACCTCGATCTCGTCGCCGACCTTCACGACCTCTGCGGGGTTCTTGATGCGGTTCCAGCTCAGCTCGGAAACGTGGACCATGCCGTCAACGCCGCCGATGTCCACGAATGCGCCGTATGCAGTCAGAGACTTAACGGTGCCGTGGTACTTTGCGCCAACCTCGATCTCTGCCCACAGCTTCTCCTGAGCAGCCTTGCGGGACTCAGCGGAGACAGCGCGGATAGAGCCGATCACACGACGGCGTGCGCGGTTGACCTCGGTAATTCTCAGCTCAGTGGTCTTGCCAACCAGGCCGGACATATCGCCGCCCTTGGCAACGCCGGACTGAGAAGCGGGGATAAAGACGCGGATGCCCTTAACAGTGCAAACCAGGCCGCCCTTGTTCTCCTCAGTGATGACACCCTCGATGGTGGTCTTCTCTTCGCACCAGGTAGCCATCTCGTCCCAGATCTTCATGCCGTCCAGCTTCTTCTTGGACAGCTGGCAAACGCCTTCCTGGTCATTGACACGGACGACGAACACTTCGATCTCGTCACCAACGTGCAGGATGTCCTCGGGCTTCACAGTAGGATCTGCGCTGACTTCATCATACGGAATATAACCGGCGTGCTTGGTGCCCAGGTCGATCTGGACTTCAGTGCTGCCAATACCGGTGACGACACCGATAACCTTATCTCCTGTATTTAAAGTCTTGATGGACTGCTCAAGAAGCGCCTCAAAGCTTTCCTCCTGTACAGCCTCAACATTAGTAATTTCGCTCATAGTCTTGTTGACCTCCTTTATAATCCACGCCGGTGTTGATGCACCGGCCGTGATTCCAACATCAGCCACACCGCAGAAGAAATCGGGATCCAGCTCTGATGCGTTATCCACCAAAATCACCCGATCGCAGTGCTCCCGACAAATCATCGCTAGACGGCCTGTGTTGGAAGAGTGAGTGTCACCTACAACGACCATAGCCTGACAGATTTGACTTAAGTTTGCCGCTTCGCTCTGCCGGAATTCAGTAGCTTTACATATTGTATCAAATATTTTTACGTTAGTAAACACTTTTTTTGCAAAATTTTCGCAGGATTTCCACAAAGATTCTGTGGATGTTGTCTGGCAGACCATGCTGATGGGGTGATCCGGGGCAATTTCTCCGGAATTGACCCACCGCTCCAGTTCCTCTGCATTCTCGAAAACCTTGCACTTGGCGCACCAGCCTGCGATTCCCTCCACCTCCGGATGGGTGCGGGTGCCGATAATCACAGGGAGTCTACCCTCGGCCTCTGCCCGGCTGACGATTCCGTGGATCCGCTTGACAAAGGGGCAAGTGGCATCCACCACTTCCACCTGTCTGGCTTCCAGGGCTTCCTGCACCGCCTTCGTCACCCCGTGGGAGCGGATAATCACCGTCTGTCCCGGCTGCGCCTGTTCAGGAGACTGAATCATCTTCACGCCCATCTCTTCAAAATGGGCCACCGCGTGGCGGTTGTGGATGATGGGCCCCAAGGTCGCCACCTTGCCGCCCTGGGAGGCAGCCTTTTCCACCAGCTCCACCGCCCGGTTCACACCGAAGCAGAAGCCGGCGCTTTTGGCAAGAACGATGCTCATAAGGTGACCTTCTTCGCGATGATGTCCTTTATGGCGGCAATCACACCGGGGATATCCAGGTTGGAGGTATCCACCAGCACGGCATCCTTAGCCTGCTTCAGAGGGGCGATGGCGCGATGGGTATCCTGGTAATCCCGCTGCTGAATGTCTTTGAGCACCTGCTGGAAATCGGACTTCTGACCCTTGGCATTCAGCTCATCGCACCGCCGCTGGGCGCGGACCTCTGCGGAAGCCGTCAGAAAGATCTTCACGGTGGCTCTGGGCAGCACCACGGTGCCGATATCCCGGCCGTCCATGATCACATTGTGCTCCTTTGCCACGCTGCGCTGCATATCCAACAGCATATCCCGCACTACCTTGTGGGCAGACACCAGGCTGGCCTTCTGGGAGATATCCTGGGTGCGGATATCGTCGGTCACATCCATGCCGTTCATGAGCATGTGCTGCTTACCTTCTTCGTCGTACTCGATCTCAATGTTCAGCTCATCGATGTACCGGGTCACACCGTCCACATCCTTGGGGCTGACACCCAGCAGGTCCAGGAAATAGGCCACGGTGCGGTAGATGGCACCGGTGTCCACATAGTGGTAGCCCAGTTCCTTGGCCAGTGCCTTGGCGATGGTGCTCTTACCGG
>JAZNAK010000037.1:0-19773 GCA_045586485.1 Faecousia sp.
GGGAGCGATGTCCACAGGCTTGGCTTCGGGAATTTCCAGGGTAATTTCGTCGCCGGGATTCAGCTTGTCGTTTTTCTTGCCGGGCTTGCCGTTACGGGCAACGCAGCCATCTTCCAGCAGCTTCTGGGCGCTGCTGCGGGTGAGGCCTTCCACACTTCTTGCCAGAAACGCGTCCAGGCGCTCCCCGGCGGTATCGGCGATGAGATTCATTTGCTTTCTTCCTTCCAGAATTCCTTGTTGAAGAAGATCAGGTGCAGCAAAAGCGCTATGCAGCCGCAGGTAATAAAGCAGTCAGCCACATTGAATACGGGGAAATTGATGAAATCCACTTCGATCATGTCCACCACGAAGCCCAGGCGCAGACGGTCGATCATGTTGCCAAGACCGCCGGCGTAGATGGCTACGATCAGGGCTCTGTCCAGAGGCTTGAAGGGCAGCCGTTTGCCGGAAAATTCCCAGAGCAGCCAGACCGTGAACACAGCGAAGATCAGGGCAAACAGCCACTGCATCCCCTCAAAAGAGGAGAATGCCGCGCCGGTATTCTGCACGCTGGTCAGGCCTACCACGCCGGGGAGCACATCCACATGGCCGAACAAAGGGATATTGGCCACCACCAGTGCCTTTGTGATCTGGTCCAGGGCCACGATGCCGGCGGCAAAGAGCACCATCAAAATCGCTTGCATACCGTTTCCTCCAAAAAGGACATATTTTTGTTAGTGTACCATTTTCCCGGCCATAAGTCAATGCGCCGGAAAAAGGCCGATAAAACCCAATTGGCGCACATAGTTTTCTTCTTTTGGGAAATACTCACATCAAAAGGCGGTGAACACAATGGAAACTTTCTCCTGTAAAACAAAGATCCTCTCCGGCGCCGGAGCGATCTGGGAATTGGGGCAGCTGGGCTGCCGGCGGGTGCTGGTGGTGGCCGATCCCTTTTTCCGGTCCACCGATGTGCCGGAGAAACTGCGGAAGGCCGCAAAGGCGGAAGAAATCGAGTTTTTCTACGATGTGATCCCCGATCCCACGGCGGAGCTGGCCGCCAAAGGAACGGCGGAAGTGCAACGCTTTCAGCCGGATACCCTGATCGCTCTCGGTGGCGGCAGCGCCATAGACTGCGCCAAGGCGATGGTGTATTTCTCCGGCCTGCCCATTCGCCTGGTGGCCATTCCCACTACCTCCGGCTCCGGCTCCGAGGTGACGGACTTTTCGGTCCTCACCCATAACGGTGCCAAGCACCCTCTGATCGATCCGAGCCTGCAGCCGGAAGTGGCCATTCTGGACGGAAATCTCCTCCATTCTCTCCCCCGTTCTCTGATTGCCGATGCCGGCTTTGATATTCTGGCCCACGCCACGGAAAGCTATGTGGCCACCGGCGCGGGGGCGATCTCTCGTGCCTTGGCAAGAGACGCTTTCGCCGCAGCCTACACGGCGCTGCCCAGCTCCTTTGGAGGGAATACCGATGTGCGGCAAAACATCCACCTGGCGGCCACTATGGCGGGTATCGCCTTCTCCCAGTCGGGGCTGGGGCTGTGCCATGCCCTGTCCCACGCCTTTGGCGGCCGCTTCCACACCGCCCACGGCAGGCTGAACGCCATTTTTCTCCCGGCAGTGATTGAGGCCAACAGCTCTGCGGGAAAGGCGTACGCCAGCCTTGCCCGGGGCGTGGGGTTGGGCGGCTCTGCGGACACTATGGCGGTGCGGAATCTGAAAAACGCTCTCATCCGCCTGCGCAGGGAGCTGCAGCTGCCCGCCACCCTTGCAGAAGCCGGTATCGACCCCCGGCAGGCATCGGAGGATTCCCTGGTGGAGGCCGTCCTTGCCGACCCCTGCTGCGCCACCAATCCCGTGCGCCCCGACGGAAAGCTGGTGCGCAATGTGATACGGCAGGTGTACGGCCATGGGTAAGCTCCTCAGCGTGGGGCTGGATGTGGGCACTACCTCCACCCAGCTGATCCTGTCGGAACTGCTGATCGAGAACAAAGGCGGCGCTTTTTCCGTACCGGAAATGGTAATTGAAGACCGGAAACTGCTCTATCAAAGCCCGGTGATCTTTACGCCCCTTCTGTCCGGGGAGCTGGTGGACGGAGAGGCCATCGCCCGGTGGGTGCAGGTGCAGTATGACGCCGCCGGGATCACCAAAGATAAGGTGGACACCGGCGCGGTGATCATCACCGGCGAGACCTCCCGGAAAGAGAATGCCCGGCAGGTGCTCTCTTCCCTTGCCGGATTTGCCGGGGATTTTGTGGTGGCCACCGCCGGGCCGGATCTGGAAAGTGTCCTTGCCGCCAAGGGCGCGGGGGCAACAGACTATTCCCGGCGCGCCGGAAAGACCGTGGTGCATATGGATATCGGCGGAGGCACCAGCAACCTCTCCTTTATTCAGGATGGGAGTATCCTCCGCACCGGGTGTCTGAATGTGGGCGGCCGACTGGTCAAGTTCGATGAACGCGGCGCGGTCACCTATCTCTCCCCGGTGCTGCGGGATCTTTGCGGCCTGCGTTTGGGCGAAAAGCCCACAGAAAGCCAATTGTCACAGGTCACCTCCCTGCTGGTGCAGGCGCTGGAAATGGCCGCCGGTCTGCGGCCGAAAACGGAGCTTTTGGACGCCCTTACCACCAAAGAGGTGACCGGTCAATGGCTCTGTCAAAGAGCAGATGTCATTTCCTTTTCCGGGGGCGTTGCCGACTGTATCACTGGGAATCACCCCGCCTTTGCCTACGGGGATTTGGGTGTCCTACTGGGGAGCGCGATCAAAGACAGCGCTCTGTGCCGGGGGGAATACCGCCTTGGGGAGCAGACCATCCGGGCAACGGTGATCGGCGCCGGGTGCCACAGCACCCAGCTGTCCGGCTCAACGGTGTTTGTCAGCGGTGTGGCGCTCCCCCGACAAAATCTTCCCGTAGTGAAGCTTCCGATGTCGGTGTCGGCTGATGCCGTGGCAAACGCCTACGCCGGGCAGGACAGCGACACGGTGGTGCTGGCGCTGCCCGGCTATGCCTCTCCTTCCTACCACCAGGTGCAGGAGCTGGCGAAGGCGCTGGCAGAGGGCAGTGGAGATCGGGAACTGCTGGTGTGCCTGCACTCGGATATGGCAAAGGCCCTTGGCCACGCCGTCAAGCTTCTGCAGCCGGAGAAAAAGTGTCTGTGCATCGACCGGATCTCCCTGCAAAAGGAAAGCTATCTGGACATCGGTGCGCCGGTAGGCCCGGCTCTGCCGGTGGTGATCAAAACGCTGATCCTGTCACAAAATGAAGAGGTGTTTCAATGAAACTGAAAACGACCCTGTTGGGAAAAACTTACACATTCAAGGATGTCAAGGATGTCCTTGCCAAAGCCAACGAGGAAAAGACCGGCGATAAACTGGCCGGCCTTGCCGCGCAGAACGCTCAGGAACGGGTTGCCGCCAAGGTGGTCCTGTCGGCGCTGACCCTTGCAGACCTCCGGGAGAACCCCGCCGTGCCCTATGAGCAGGACGAGGTCACCCGGATCATTCAGGACGATGTGAATACCCCCACCTACGAAAAGCTCCGCAACTGGACAGTCTCGGAGCTGCGGGAGTGGATCCTGTCCGAGACCACCACCGCCGACGACATCCGCAAGGCAAGCCGCGGCCTGACCTCTGAGATGGTAGCGGCGGTGTGCAAGCTGATGAGCAATCTTGACCTGATTTACGCCGCAGCGAAGATCCCCGTCACCGCCCACTGCAATACCACCATCGGCCTGCCCGGCACCCTCTCCTGCCGCCTGCAGCCCAACCATACCACCGACGACCCGGACGGCATCACCGCCTCCACCCTGGAGGGTCTGTCCCTGGGCGCAGGCGACGCTGTGATCGGTCTGAATCCCGTCACCGACAGTCCGGAGCAGGTGGGGAAAGTCCTGCGCAGATTCCAGGAGATCAAGGAGCATTGGGCCATTCCCACCCAGATCTGCGTGCTGGCCCATGTGACCGCTCAGATGAAGGCCGTCCGGGCCGGCGCGCCCTGCGATCTGATCTTCCAGTCCATCGCAGGCAGTCAGAAGGGCAACGAGGCCTTCGGCTTCTCCGCCCAAACTTTGCAGGACGCCCGGGATCTGCTCCTCACCGACGGCACCGCAGAAGGGCCCAATGTGATGTACTTTGAGACCGGTCAGGGCTCAGAGCTGTCATCAAACGCCCACCACGGCACCGACCAGGTGACTATGGAGGCCCGGTGCTATGGCTTTGCCAAGCGCTTCCAGCCGTTTTTGGTGAATACGGTGGTAGGCTTCATCGGTCCGGAGTACCTCTATGACGCCCGTCAGGTGACCCGGGCAGGTCTGGAGGATCACTTTATGGGCAAGCTCACCGGTGTTTCCATGGGCTGCGACTGCTGCTATACCAACCACATGAAAGCGGATCAGAATGCCATTGAGAATCTGGCCACCCTTCTGACCGTCGCCGGGTGCAACTATTTTATGGGCATCCCCCACGGGGATGACATTATGCTCAACTATCAGACCACTGGCTTCCGGGATACGCTCACCCTCCGGGAACTGACCGGCAAGACGGCAATCCCGGAGTTCCAGCGGTGGCTGGAGAAGATGGGCTTTATGGAAAACGGAAAGCTGACCAAGAAGGCCGGTGACGGCTCCAGCCTTCTGTTTTAAGGAGGAGCGCTATGAACAAACAGGAACTTTCTGCCCTGGTGGCGGAGTTATTGGGACAGATGGGGAAAGAGCCCATGGTAAAAGGCAGCGACTACAAGCCAACCTCCCCCGGTCCGGAGGCTAAGGATTGCCATTTCCGCGACGGGGATTTTGTCGACGATGTGACGGCGCTGGATCTGCGAAAGCTCTATATGGTGGAACAGCCTGCTGACGAAAAGGCCTTCCGGCGGCTGAAGGAACGCACTCCCGCCCGTCTGGGCAGCGGCCGGGCAGGCCCGCGGTATAAGACTCTGACCATGCTCCGTTTCCGGGCGGACCACGCCGCCGCCCAGGATGCCGTCTTCTCTCTCCTTCCTGATGATTTTGGGGAGAAGAACGGCCTTGTGTCCGTGAAGACCCGGTGTCGGGATAAGGACGAATACCTCACCCGGCCGGACTTAGGCCGCGTTTTTGACGAAGAAAACGCCGCCGTCATCCGCGCCGCGATTCCAAGCAAACCCACCGTCCAGCTGGTAATCGGCGACGGTCTGTCCTCGGCGGCCATCGCCGCCAATGCCATGGACTGCGCCGCCGCCATCCGGGACGGTCTGAAGGTCCGGGGCATTGACCTGGACAAAGGGATCTATGTGAAGTTCTGCCGGGTGGGCGCAGGAGACGCGGTTGGCGATATCACCGGCTGTGATGTGGTCTGCGTGCTGGTGGGCGAGCGGCCCGGCCTTGTCACCGACAAGAGCATGTCCGCCTATATCACCTACAAGCCCCACACCGGTGTCTCCGAGTCCAGCCGCACGGTGGTCAGCAACATCCACGCGCAAGGCACACCCGCTGTGGAGGCCGGCGCTTATGTGGCAGAGCTCATTGAAACCATTCTGAAAAAGAAGGTCTCCGGCGTAGGTCTGCACCTGGAGGGCGGGGTATGATTCCGGTCAATGTGCTTGCGGTGCGGTATCTGGCCAGCGCCACAGAGTCTCTCTGCCGCAGTTTAGGCGCGCCGGAGGGCTTCCCCTGCCTTGGACTCGTCACCACCGACTGTGACGACGCCACCTATATCGCCCTGGACGAGGCCACCAAATCTGCCGAGGTGCAGGTATGTTTCGGCAGCAGCTTTTACGCCGGCGCTGCCAACGCCTCCACCCCCAATGCCGGAGAGGTGCTGGGCGTCCTCTGCGCCGCCACCCCCGGCGCTCTGAAAAGCGGTATGGAGACGGCGCTGGGTGCTTTGGCGCGGATCGGCTTTGAAAGCGCCGGGGATGTGCCGTACCTGGCTTATACCGTCAGCAGCTGCGGCAGCTTTCTTTCCAAGGAAGCCGGTGTCCCCGAGGGCAGCGCACTGGCTTATCTCATCGCGCCGCCCCTGGAGAGTATGTACGCCATGGACGCGGCGCTGAAAGCCGCCGATGTAAAGTTATGTAAACTATACGCCCCGCCCAGTCCCACCAATTTCGGCGGCGGACTGCTCACGGGGACCCAATCCGCCTGCGCCGCCGCCTGCGCTGCTTTTGCAGATGCGGTAGCGGATGTATCAGGCAATCCCAAGTAAAGGAGAATCCTATGGAACTGGATAAAGACCTGCAAGCCCGGCAACAGGCCCGGGATCTGGCAAAAGCAGCCTCCGCAGCGCAAAAAGTTCTCGCCCAATGCAGCCAGCAGACTCTGGACACCATTGTAAAAGCGGTGGCCAAAGCCTTCGCCGCATCGGCCTCTGAGCTGGCGGAGTTGGCGGTACGGGAGACAGGCTTTGGCAATGTGACCGACAAGATCACAAAAAACGAGTTTGCCTCCAGGCGGGTGCTTGCGGCCATTGAGAATATGACCTGCGTGGGGGTATTAAAAGAAGACCCCCGGGAGAAACTATGGGAAATCGGTGTGCCGATGGGTGTTATTGCCGCCATCGTACCCAGCACCAATCCCACCTCCACCGTATGCTATAAAACTCTCATTGCCCTGAAATCCGGCAATGCCATCGTCTTCTCTCCCCACCCCAAGGCCATTGCCTGCACCCTGCGGGCAGTAGAGATCGTGGCAAAGGCCGCAGAGGCCGCCGGCGCTCCCAAGGGCGCGGTGGGCTGCCTGTCCATTCCCTCCATGGCCGGGTGCAAGGAGCTGATGGAAAACGAGTATGTGAATCTGATCCTGGCCACCGGCGGGCCTGCCATGGTAAAGGCAGCCTACTCCTCCGGCAAGCCGGCCATCGGCGTAGGCGCCGGCAACGGTCCTGTGTATATCCATCACTCGGCAAATGTGGAGACGGCCCTGTCTTGTATCCTGAAATCCAAGACCTTTGACTACGGCACAGTCTGCGCCTCGGAGCAGAGCATCATCGTGGAAGCGCCGATGGAGCAGACGGTAAAGGAAAAGGCCTCGAAAATGGGCTTTTACTTTATGGACAAAGAGCAAGCAGGAAAGCTGGCCAAACTCCTGTTTAAGCCAAACGGCACGCTGAATCCGGAAATCGTTGGCAAGAGCGCCACGCTTTTGGCGGAGAAAGCCGGTTTTTCAGTGCCATCAAGCACCAAGGTGCTGGTGGCGCGGGAGCAGGAGGCCGGCCCGACCCGCCCCTACTCCATGGAAAAGCTCTGTCCGGTGCTGGCATTCTTTGTTATGGAGTCGGAAGACGCGGTGCTTGACAAGGCCATCGAGGTGCTGATCCATGAGGGCAGCGGCCACACCTTCGCCATGCACGCGGAGGACACCGCCGTGATCCGTAAGTTCGCCCTGCAGATCCCCGTGTCCCGTTTCCTTGTGAACACCCCTGCGGCCCTGGGCGGCATTGGCGCCACCACAGGCCTCTTCCCCGCCCTGACGCTGGGGTGCGGCGCGGTAGGCGGCAGCTCTTCCTCCAACAACATCTCCCCTATGGATCTTATCAATCTCCGCCGGGTGGCCTGGGGTACGGAATCCGCTCCCCAGAGTGTCCTGGAAGACAATTTAGTAGAAATCTTAACTGCCAAAATATTGGAACGACTGAAGTAAAGGAGCATGCATTATGAACACAAACTCTCTGGGAATGATCGAAACAAAGGGCCTGATCGGCGCCATTGAGGCCGCTGACGCAATGGTCAAATCCGCCAATGTGCAGTTGGTGGGCAAGGAGCAGGTAGGCGGTGGCCTGGTGACCGTGATGGTCCGGGGCGATGTGGGCGCTGTCAAGGCTGCCACCGACGCCGGCGCTGCCGCCGCGGAAAAGGTGGGCGAGCTGATCTCCGTCCATGTGATCGCCCGGCCTCACACAGAGGTAGACAACATCCTGCCCAAGGGTAAGCAGACCCCTCCCGCCGCTAAGTAATGCTCTACACCAGGGACGCCGTCCGGGACAATATTCGCAACCGGGACGGAAAGCGGGTGTTTTATCTGGGAAAGGGTGACCAGCTCACCTCCGATGCCCGGGATTACCTCACAGGCGAGCGGATCGCTATTTTGCCCGCCCAGCAGGCCCGTCCGGAGCGCTACCGGCTGCTGAGCGGCGGCTATATGGAGGAAAAGCCGGAGCATATGACCCACTTGAACGGGGAGTTCCTTGTGCCTAAGACCCACCCCCGGATCGCCTTCCGGGGGGCAGTGGACACTCTGGAGGCGGAACTGCTTCTGTGCTGCGCCAATGCAGCCGGAACGGTTCGCAGCATGCTGGAGGAGGCCCTTGCCTATACCCGGAATCTGCTGCGGTATGAGGTGCTGGAAGAGCCGGTAAAGGACACGGCCCTGGGAGGAATGGACGAAAAGGCCCTCCGGGAGCGGTCTCACCGCCCACAGGATTTCTACGGCCAGCCCCATTTTATGCCCTCGCCGGAGGACTCCCTTCTGCTGTTGCAGGTAAACAGAGCCCGGTGCGCCGCAAGAAGCGCGGAGCTTACCGCGGCAGCAGCCTTTGACGACTCCCGAGTGGATCTGCTCCGGGCCTTCAATCGGCTCAGCAGCTTCCTCTATCTCATTATGATTCAGCTAAAAGCTCCCGGCAAAAAGGAGTGACATTTATTGGATTATGTAAACCTGACAGAGCAGGTGATCAAGCGCATCTTTGTGGAACTGGAGGCCTCCGGCCGCCATGTCCATGTGACGAAAGAACAGGCGCTGACCCTGTTCGGCCACCCCCTGACACCAAAACGGGAGCTGTCCCAGCCGGGGCAGTTTCTGGCCAATGAGCGCTTAACAGTCATCGGGCCGAAGGGCGAGTTTGCCCATGTGGCGGTCCTTGGGCCGGAGCGGAGCGCCGGGCAGGTGGAACTGTCCCTCACCGACGCCCGGCATCTGGGCATTTCCGCTCCCGTGCGGCTGTCCGGGGATATCAAAAACACCCCCGGCGCTACCCTCAAGGGTGATAAAGGTACAGTGGTTTTACCGGAGGGCGTCATTGTGGCCAAACGGCATATTCACATCACACCCCAAGACGCGGATCGCCTGGGCGTGAAGGACAAGCAGGTGGTGCGCCTGCAGACCTTTACGGACCGAGAGCTGACCTTTGGGGATGTGGTGGTCCGGGTCAATCCGGAGTTTCGGACCTATGTCCATTTAGACTACGACGAAGCCAACGCCTGCGGTTTTCAGACCGGTGATTTGGGGAGGATTCTACTATGAAAGCGCTGCTGATCGGGGAGGCGCCTCCCTGCGATCTCGGCTTTACCTATGCCGCATCCGCCCCTTTTGACGGCATTGTGATCGGCTCGCTGACCCTGGGACAGGCGCTGTATTTTGCCAACGAGCAGGTGCTTTCCGCCCTTGCAGAGGGAAAAAGCGTCATCTGCTACGCCCCCGGATTTCCCCAGGCGCCCAAAAACCGGGCGCTGGGAGCGGCGCTGGCCTCCAGCCGTCGGAATATGAAGGCTCTGGGGATCGTGTTTACCGACGGCGGTCAGAAGCGGCTCATCACCGCCCAGGAGGCGCGGCAGATGCGGCTGTCCGGCCGCTCCCCCGCCCCCGGCGCAGTGCTGACGCCGCTAGCCAAGGAAGTATTGGAGGGAACGGATTGAAAATAGGAACAGTAAGCGGCGCGGTTTGGTCCACCCGGAAGGCCCAATGCCTCCAGGGGCAGACCTTTTTGGTGGTGGACACCCTGATGGGCCCCGTGGTGGCCGCGGACCGTGTAGGCGCAGGCGCCGGCGATAAAGTCCTGCTGGTGACCGGCACGGTGGCCAGCAAGTTTTGCATGGAAGCGCCCATCGACGCGGCGGTGGTCGCCATCATTGATCAGGAGGAACGCCATGTCGGCTCATGAAATCCTGATTTTTGTCATGGCGGCCTTTGCCGCCATCGGCGCTCTTGACCGGATTTTCGGCAACCGCCTGGGGTTGGGTCACCCCTTTGAAGAGGGCATTCTGGCCATGGGTACTCTGGCCCTTGCCATGCTGGGCATCATCTCCCTTGCCCCGGTGCTGGCCAAGGTGCTCAGTCCCGTGGTGGTGCCGGTATATCGCTTTCTGGGGGCCGACCCGGCTATGTTCGCCGGCACGATCCTCGCCTGTGATATGGGCGGCGGCCCTCTGGCTGCAGAAATGAGCGCAGATCCCGACGCCGCGCTCATGGGTGGCGTTCTCTGCGGCAGTATGCTGGGGGCGACCATTGTCTTCACCATCCCAGTGGCCATGGGCATTCTCCGGGAGGAGGACCGGCCCGCCATGGCAAAGGGGATTCTGGCGGGTATCGTCACCGTGCCTGCGGGTCTGCTGGCAGGCGGCCTGGTGGCAGGCTTTCCCGTGGGAATGGTCCTGCGGAATCTGATCCCCATTGTGATTATCGGCGCGCTGATCACCGCAGGTCTTATCTTCGCGGAAAGGGCTATGATTAAAGGCTTCAGCCTCTTCGGCAAGGGCGTCATCGCCCTGATCACCGCCGGTCTCGGCGCTGCCATCGTGGAGGAGCTGACGGGATTTGTTCTCATTCCCGGCATGGCCCCCTTAAGCGAGGGTTTTGCCACCGTGGGCGCAATCGCCATCGTGCTGGCGGGGGCGTTCCCTCTGGTGCATGTGATCACAAAGCTCCTGCGAAAGCCCCTGCTGAAGCTGGGCAGTCGTTTGGGGATCAACGATGTGGCCGCCGGCGGTCTCATCGCCACGCTGGCCAATTCCATCGCCACGCTGGAGCGGGTGAAGGATATGGACGACCGGGGCAAGGTGGTGAACATCGCCTTTGCGGTGAGCGCAGGCTTTGTGTTCGGCGACCATATGGGCTTCACCGCCGGCTTCGCCCCCACCATGCTGCCGGCAATGATCGTCGGCAAACTGGTCGGCGGCATTACTGCAGTGGCGGTTGCCCTTCTTTTGACGCGAAAAAGCAGAGTTTCTTGACATTTTTCCTCCCGTTTGGTATGCTAGGAGCAAATCCAAGCGGGAGGAATCGTTTTATGAAACGCGCTGATTACATCAATTGGGATGAGTACTTTATGGGTGTTGCCATGCTGGCCGCACGGCGCAGCAAAGACCCCAGCACACAGGTGGGCGCCTGCATCGTATCCCAGGACAATGTCATCCTCTCCACCGGCTACAACGGCATGCCCAAGGGCTGCTCCGACGATGTGTTCCCCTGGGATCGCACCGGTGAAGAGACCAAGTATCCCTATGTGGTCCATGCGGAGCTGAACGCCATTCTCAACGCCAGCGGCCGTGACCTGCGGGGCAGTCGTCTGTATGTGGCTCTGTTCCCCTGCAACGAATGCGCCAAGGCCATTATCCAGAGCGGCATCCGGGAGATCTACTATCTCTCCGATAAGTACGCAGACACCCCCTCCATCAAGGCCTCCAAGCGGATGCTGGACGCCGCCGGCGTCAAGTACACCCGCCTGCGTACCGACATTAAGACCATCACTCTGGATTTCACACCGGAAGAAGAAAAGTAAAACATAAGGAGTGCATCCCACGATGCACTCCTTTTCATTATAGGTCTTGCAGCTTCTGTTCCAGCTTCAGCAGGTCCTCATCGGTCAGACCGGAGTAGTTGACCACCAGCTGCCGCTTTGCCCAAGACGGCACCTCTTCGTGATAAAACTCCCCCAGGGTCTGCACCCGGAAGCCCGCTTTGCGGCAAACCGCTACCAATTCTTCGTCCGTCAGCGGCAGATCCGCCTTCACAAGGAAATGCAGTCCCGCGTTTTCCTCCTGCACGGTGAGGCTCTCCCGCACCGAGGAGTTCGCCAGGGCCTCCAGCACCCGGTTTCGCCGGGCGCGGTAGAACTTCCGCATCCGGTTCAGGTGCTTTTCAAAGTGACCCCGCTCAAGGAAACGGGCCAGAGTGTGCTGCTGGAAGCTGGGAACGGTACAACTGTAAAACCCCAGTTTTTCCCGGTAGATCGCCATCAGGCTTCGGGGCAGCACCATATAGCTGATCCGGATAGAGGGAGCAAGGCTCTTGGAAAAGGTGTTCATATAGATCACCTGTTCTCCCCCGGCCATGGATTGCAATGTAGGCAGCGGATGGGCAGAGAAGCGGAACTCGCTGTCATAGTCATCTTCAATGATGTACCTGCCCGGCTGCGCTTTTACCCAGCGTAGCAGCTCCTGCCGCCGCTGGAGGGGCGTCACCAGTCCCGTGGGGAAGTGGTGAGCAGGAGAGATATGCAGCACCTGGGCTTTGTCCAGCGCCGACGGCACAACGCCCATTGTATCCATAGGTACACTGATACAGTCTGCCCCCGCGGCAGCGTAGATCTTGCGGATCTTGCCGTAGCCGGGGTCTTCCACGGCGTAGCACTTATCCCGCCCCAGCAGCTGCACCAGCAGATTGTACAGAAAGTCCGTTCCGGCGCCGATGAGAATGTTTTCCGGATCCACGCCCATGCCCCGGAACTGTCCCAAATGCTCCGCAATGGCCTGGCGCAGCTGGGGAAGACCCTGATTGTCCAGGGGCGTCAGCAGCTGCCCGCCCATATCCAGCAGCACTTCCCGCTGAAGTCTGCTCCACACGGAAAAGGGAAACTTCGCCGGGCCGTTGGCAGTCAGATCGATAAGGTCGTCCTCTTTTTCCTGCAGAATCAGCGGAGGGATCGTCTTGGGCGCAAGACGGGTGACTGCCTCCACAAAGTACCCCACCTTTTCCTCTGCCCGGATATAGCCCTCGGACAGAAGCTGGTTGTAGGCCGTCTCCACGGTGATCTTACTCACCTTCAGATTGGCGCTTAAGGTGCGTTTGGAGGGCAGCTTCTGCCCCGCAGAGAGCTTTCCGGAGAGGATGTCCCCCCGAATGCATCGGTACAGGGCCTCATACAGGGGTACGCCCGGCCCTTTTTTCAATTCGTAGGTAAGCACACTGCCACCCCCTTTTTTCTTTATTTTAGCACACCGCCGGCAAAAACAAAAGTCCCCAAACGCCGCCCGGTTGCCAAATGGAATATTATTTGTTATAATCTAGAAAAAACCTGCAAAAGTGGAGGGGTCCTATGAACATTATCATTGCCGGAGCAGGCAAAGTGGGATGCGTACTGGTGCGTCAGCTCACCGCCGAGGGCCACGCCCTGACTGTGATCGACGAGAGAAGCCGCGTTCTGGAAGATCTTGTGGTGCGCCACGATGTGATGGGCGTGCAGGGCAACTGCGCCTCCAAGGCCGTGCTGCTGCAAGCCGATGTAAAGGAGGCCGATCTGCTGATCGCCGCCACCGGCGCCGACGAAGTGAACCTGCTGTGCTGTATGACCGCCCACGGCATCAATCCCAATATCCACACCATCGCCCGGATCCGGGATCCGGAGTACACCGAGCAGGTCATGACCATGGGCCATGTGTTCCCCCTGTCCATGACCGTCAATCCGGAGAATCAGGCCGCGATGGAAATTGAACGGCTTTTGAAGTTCCCGGGATTTCTCCGCCGGGAGTCCTTTGCCAAGGGCCGCGCTCAGATCGTGGAGCTGCGGATCGACGGCAAGAGCAAGCTGAAGGATGTAGCGCTGATGGATATGAGCAGCGTGGTCAAGTGCCGGGTGCTGGTGTGCGCCGTTCTCCGGAGCGGACAGGCCATGGCGCCCAGCGGCCACTTTGTTCTGCAGGAGGGCGACCGGATCTTCGTCACCGCCTCCACAAGCGATCTGGAAGTGCTGCTGAAAAACTTAAACATCGTCACCCGCCCGGTGCGGCGCGTCCTGCTGTGCGGCGGCGGTAAGGTGGGCTTCTACCTTGCCCGGCTGCTGGAAAAGGACCGCATCAGCGTGAAGCTGCTGGAAAAGAACCGGGATCTTTGCAATACTTTGGCGGAGCAGCTGCCGGAAACGGAAGTGGTCTGCGGCGACTGCAGCAATCAGTCTGTCCTGGAGGATCAGGGGATTGACCAGTGCGACGCGGTGGTCTCCCTCACCGGTCTTGATGAGACTAATATTATCCTCTCCCTCTACGCCTCCAACCGGGGCGTCTGCCAATGCATCACCAAGCTCAGCAGCGAGGAGAGCATCTCCCTTGCCTCCACCCTGGCCCTGGGCAGCATCGTCTGTCCCAAAGAGCTGTGCAGCAATAACATCGTCCGCTATGTCCGGGCCATGCAGAATCAGACCGGCGCTGCCGTATCTGTCCACGCCATTGCCGACGGCCAGGCCGAGGCCGTGGAGTTTGTGGTGGGTGAGGACACGCCCAACTGCGATGTTCCCCTGAAAAATATACGCCTGAAGCAGGATGTTCTGATCGCCAGCATCACCCATGGGGCAGTGTCCTCTGTGCCGGGAGGCGAATCCCGCTTCTTCCCCGGTGACCGGGTGGTGGTGGTCACCAGCCGCAGAGGTCTGCTCCGGCAGCTGAGCGACATCTTCGCATAAGGGAGCGGCTTTATGAATCTGAAAATGATCGGGCGGTTTATCGCCCAATGCATCGCCATCGAGGCCCTCTTTATGGTACCGGCGCTGGGCATCAGCATCGGCTGCGGTGAGACGGCAGCCGTGCAGGCATTCCTCATCGCCATCGCCGCCATACTGGCTCTTGCAGGCGTTCTGTACGCCCTGTGCAGAAAAACCGGGCGGCTCTTCGGCGCCCGGGAGGGACTGGTGTGCGTTTCCTTAAGCTGGATCGTTATGAGTCTTCTGGGAGCGCTTCCCTTTGTCCTCAGCGGTCAGGTGCCTAACTACATAGACGCTCTGTTCGAAACCGTCTCCGGCCTCACCACCACCGGCTCCTCCGTCATCGCCGATGTGGAGAGCCTGTACAGAGGTCTTCTCTACTGGCGCAGCTTCACCCACTGGATCGGCGGTATGGGCGTGCTGGTGTTCCTGCTGGCGATCCTGCCGGGCAGTCAGGGAGCCGGCTTTACCATGCTCCTCCTGCGGTCGGAAAGCCCGGGCCCGGATGTGGGCAAGCTGGTGCCGAAAATGCGGCAGACCGCCGTGATCCTGTATGTCATTTATGTGGCTCTGACCGTCTTGAATGTGATCTTCCTGCTGTGCGGCGGCATGCCCCCTCTGGACGCCCTTTGCACCGCCTTCGGCACGGCCGGCACCGGCGGCTTTGGTGTCTACAACGACTCCCTCACCGGCGTGAGCCCCTATATCCAATGGGTGACCACTGTCTTTATGTTCCTGTTCGGCATCAATTTCAGCTGCTTCTATCTGCTGCTGATGGGCAGAGTGCGCAGCATTCTGAAAGACGAAGAGCTGCGGCTGTATGTGGTGCTGGCCGTGGCCAGTGTGATCGGCCTTGTGTTCTCTGTCCGGCCCCTGTACGGCACGCTGGGCGAGACCGTCCGCCACGCGGCGTTTCAGGTCTCCTCCATTATGACCACCACCGGCTACTCCACCACGGATTTTGACCTGTGGCCCAGCATTTCCAAAACCATTTTGCTTTTACTGATGGTCGTGGGTGCCTGCGCCGGTTCCACCGGCGGCGGCCTGAAGTGCATGCGCGTGGTGCTGCTGTTCAAGATCCTGCGGCGAAACATCCGCCAGCTGCTGAATCCCCAAAAGGTGCTGGTGGTGCGGAGCAACGAAAAGGTGGTGGACAAGAAGGTCCTGGACAATGTCAACGCCTATTTTGCCGCCTATGTGATCATCATCATTATCAGCACACTGATTTTGTCCCTGGACGGCTTCAGCTTTGAGACCAACCTGTCCGCCGTGCTGGCCACCTTCAATAACATCGGCCCCGGCCTTGCCGCGGTAGGCCCGACCTGTACTTACGCGGATTTCAGTGTCCTGTCCAAGCTCACTATGATCATGGGCATGCTGGCGGGGCGGCTGGAGATCTTCCCGGTGCTGGTCCTGTTTTCCCGGAGCACCTGGCGCAGAAAATAAAAGAAAAACACCTGTCAGTCGACAGGTGTTTTATTTGCGGTCATATAGGCCTTGATGGCTTCAAAGGAGGCATCGGAAATGGCGTGCTCCAGCCTGCAGGCGTCCTCCGCGGCCACCTCCGGACTGACCCCCAGGGAGATCAGAAACCGGCTCAAGAAGGTATGTCGTTCATAAATCTTCTCCGCTACGGCCTTTCCTGCTTCCGTCAGAGTAATGGCGCCATCGGGGGCGATCTCGATAAATCCGCCCGTTTTCAGAAGGCCCATCGCCCGACTGATGCTGGGTTTGCTGTATCCCATATGCTCCGCCACATCCACAGAGCGGACAAAGCCGTTCTCTTTCAGCAGGACATAAATAGACTCCAGATACATCTCACCGGATTCCTGAATGCGCATTGCCATCACCTCTTGCGATAAACTTAATAACAGTCTATCACAAACTACGCTGTTTTGCAATTATGGAATGCCAATTATCCTAAAAAGGATAATTGGCACCGGGGTTTACTGCATGCCCTGCTCGTAAGCCTCGATCATCTTCTTGACCATCTGGCCGCCCACGGAGCCTGCCTCACGGGAGGTCAGGTGGCCGTTGTAGCCGTTGGTCAGGTTGACGCCCACTTCCTGTGCTGCCTGCATCTTGAAGCGGTCCATTGCCTCGCGGGCCTGAGGAACATTGATCTGGTTGTTGTTCTTCATAGTGATCTCTCTCCTTTTTTGTTCTCCCGGAAAGGCAAGTTGCTTTCCACCGGGAAAACATCTTTTCTTTCCGCAACCATATCTTTGCCGAAATCGGGAGAAAAAAACATAGTTCTTTTCGGAAATCCGCGCAGATTTTGGAAAGCAATCAACGATCAATCTTGTTTTTTGTGCATTTTCGGTGTATACTTTAATTAGGCAAACAGATAGGCAAACTCGAATCTATTAAGCGGAGGATACATTATGAAAAAAGCGATATTGTTAATAACCGTAATTATACTTTGCTTCGCAGTTTTCTTTGTCGGATGTTCTAAAGATTCCACAGAGGTCGATGTGGAAAGTAGTTTTTGCCGTGTGTTGTGTCTAAAAGACGATGGAATTATTGTTTGGGTAGAGAACATAGAGAACAACGTTTATGTTAAAAATGTGGATGCTGCTTTAGAAATAGAGCCTCTGGACACTGTGGTGATGGAGTTCTCTAAGGGCGACTTAGAATCAGCAAACGAAAGTTTTACCGATTGTTTTGGAGAAGAACAGATCTATTTGTATATTCTTGAGAATCCAACGCACATTCGTCATACCAAAGAAAACGAACCTACATTCGGTTGATAAACCTCAATATAGCGAATATCTAATCGCAGCTGCCACCCATCAGGTCGGCGGCTGTGTTTTATTATGCCCCCGCTGAATCGTACCGATTTTGGAAGTGGATAGATCCTCCTTTGCCGGTTTTTGCGAAGAATGATTGCGAAACAGGGCAATTTGTGTTATACTCTATATACTGTATTATGATGCCTTAGATTGGAGAAAACTATGAACTTTTCTGTAAAAAAGCAGATTTTTGATAAGATTCGGGAGTATCCCCGGATCTTCCTGTTCCGCCATGTCCGCAACGATGGCGACTGCGTGGGCGCCACCAAGGGTATGAAGGCTCTGATTCAGGCCACCTGGCCGGAGAAAGAGGTCTATCTGATCGATGAGCAGACCTCCGCCTATCTGGACTTTATGGGTCCGGAGGATGCGCCCGTGGACGAAAGCTTGTACGCCGACGCTCTGGGAATCATTCTGGACACGGCATCGGAAGCCCGTATTTCCAACAAAAATTATACCCTTTGCAAGGAACTGGTGAAGATCGACCACCACATTCCCCTGGAAGCCTACGGCGACTACATCTGGGTGGAGGAGGAGCGCTCCTCCTGCTGCGAGATGATCGTGGACTTCTATCAGACCTTCCGGGAGGAACTGGTGCTGACAAAAGAGGCTGCCACCTACCTGTACACCGGTATGGTCACCGACTCCGGCCGGTTTAAGTACGAGGGCGTCACCGGTGAGACCCTGCGCTGCGCCGGCACATTGCTGGACGCCGGGGTGGACACCGCTACCCTCTTTGCCCGGCTGTACCTGGAGGCCTTTGAATATCTGAAGTTTAAGGCCTACATTTACGAAAAAATGCAGGTGACGGAAAACGGCGTGGCCTATATCATCGTGGACAAGGCCATGCAGGAGAAGTTTAATCTGACCCTGGAGCAGGCCAGCGCCTGCGTAGGCACGCTGGACGCCATCCGCGGCTGCATCTGCTGGATGGTCATCATTGAAAACGGCGACGAGGACAACTCTTATCGGGTGCGCCTGCGCAGCCGGTTTGTCCACATCAATTCCGTGGCGGAGAAGTACCGGGGCGGCGGCCACGCCTGCGCCAGCGGCGCTACCGTCTACGGCAGCGACGAGATCGCCGCGCTCCTGGCTGACGCCGACGCACTGGTGAAAGAATACAAAGAAAACCACGAGGGCTGGCTATGAGAATACTGATCACCAACGATGACGGCGTAAATGCTCCCCAGCTGCCCAATCTGATCCGCTGGTGTCAGAAGCTGGGAGATGTGACCACTGTCGTTCCCAAGTTTGAACAAAGCGGCAAGAGCCACGGCATCGAGCTCCACAAGCCCTACGAAGCGGTGCAGCGGCAGCTGGAAGAGTTTACCGTATGGACGGTGGACTCCACCCCGGCGGACTGCGTGCGGTTTGCCATTTTGGGTCTGAAGCAGGAGTATGACCTGTGCATTTCCGGCATCAACCGGGGCTTTAATATTGGCACGGACATCGTCTATTCCGGCACGGTGGGCGCTGCCTGCGAGGCGTATGCCCTGGGCGTCAAGGCCGTTGCCCTGTCTACCCCGCCCCGGTACTACGATCATGCCTGGGAGCATTTGGACCGGGTCTTTGATTACCTCTTCTCCCGCAACCTGCTGGAGATTTGTCCTATTTATAATGTCAACATCCCGCCCCAGCCGAAGGATATTCGCATCACCCGCCAGGGAGCGCCCTACTATTCCGACGACTACCTGCCTGTGGGCAACGATCTGTACCAAGCCTCCGGCAAATGCGTGTATGCTGACAACGGCGATCCCACATTGGATACCAATACGGTGATGCACGGGGATATCTCCATCTGTCCCATTACCATCGACAAAACGGACCTTGCGGTTTTCCGCAAGCTGACGGAAGCATAAACCCAAGGAAGCCTTTCTGTTAAGAGGACATACTATGAAGAAATTACTTTGTCTGCTGGTGTGCATTCTGCTCCTGTGGGGCTGTACCCCGAAAGAGCCGCCGGTATGCACCCACATCGACGCGGACGACAACGGTATCTGCGACACCTGCGTGACGGTGGTCTCCGTCACTGTGGATTTTTACAACATCAACGACCTCCACGGCAAGATCCTGGACGGGGACACCCAGCCGGGCGTGGACGAGCTGACCACCTATCTGAAAAACGCCCGGCAGACCGACGACCATGTGATCCTGCTGTCCACCGGCGATATGTGGCAGGGCAGCTCCGAGTCCAATCTCACCGCCGGCAACCTCACCACCGAGTGGATGAACGAGCTGGACTTTGCCGCCATGGCCCTGGGCAACCACGAGTTCGACTGGGGCGAGGACCCCATCGAGGCCAACGCGGCCCTGGCGGAGTTCCCTCTGCTGGCCATCAACATTTTCGACCGGCAGGATCATGCCCGGGTGGACTACTGTGAGGCCTCTACCATGGTGGATCTGGGCGCGGTGCAGGTGGGCATCATCGGCGCCATCGGCGACTGTTATTCCTCCATTTCGGCGGACAAGGTCAACGACGTTTATTTCAAGGTTGGTTCCGAGCTGACCACGCTGGTGAAGAACGAGGCCGATCGCCTGCGCCAGCAGGGCGCGGACTTTATCGTCTATGTCATCCACGACGGCTACGGTAAGAGCCAGTCCGGCTCCGCCACC
>JAZNAK010000038.1:0-56963 GCA_045586485.1 Faecousia sp.
TGCGCGGCATCCACGCTGCCTCCATCCGGAAGCTGACTGAGTGCCGTTTCCCAGGGAGCTGTATCAAATGAAAATTCCAGATCCATCATTCCAGAAAATCCTCCAATCCCATATCGGCGCCAAGCTGCTTCAGCCTGTCCATCGCCTGTTTTTCGATCTGCCGGGCCCGCTCCTTGGAAATGCCCAGCAGGCCGCCGATCTCTTCCAACGAATGGCTCTTGCCATCGACCATACCAAAGTGCAGCCGCAGAATCTGACGCTGCCGCTCATCCAGCATGGCTAGCAAACGATCCATGGTTCGGCGCAGTTCCTGCCGCACCAGCTCCTCCTGGGGCTGGGGGGCTTGCAGATCCTCTAAGAGCAGACCCAGCGAGCCGTCCTCTTCTCCGGCAGGGGCGTCCAGAGAACACACCTCCGGCACCAGGGACAGATATTCCTCGATCTTCTTTACTGAAAAACCGCAGCTGCCGGACAGTTCCTCCAGCTCCGGCTCCCGTCCCAGCTCCTGCTGGAGCGCAGTCCTCGCAGAGAGGACCTTGCGGATCCGTTCAGCAGTATGTACCGGCACGCGGATCAGACCCGCGTGATTCAAAATACAACGGCTGACACCCTGCCGGATCCACTTGGTAGCGTAGGTAGAAAACCGGTAGTCCAGGGTATAGTCAAACTTTTTCGCGGCGATCAGCAGGCCAATGCTGCCCTCCTGAATCAGATCCAGCAGTGGCACACCCCGGCCTGCGTATTCCTTGGCAACAGACACGACCAGGCGCAGATTCGCGCTGACCATAGCGCGAATGGCTTCTTCATCCCCGGCATCGCAGCGCATTGCCAGCTCCCGCTCCTGCTGAGGGGTCAAACGGGGTATGGCACGGATCTGCTGCAAGTACTGCTGTACCTCATCCTCACCGTGGGTGACAGAGATCTCCTGTTCCTTCAGAAGGGTCATGCTTTCGTTCCCTTGCTTTCTTTCAACTTATTTCTCAGTGCCAGCAGGTCATCATCGGAGCTGACGCTGCGGCTTTGGCGCTCCTCCAGGATGGTCTTGACGCAATCCCGGAAAGCCGTTTCATTCACAGGGCCTGTCTGACGATGGCAGATACCGGCCAAATGGGAGGCCTCCTCTGCGGTCAGACCATCCAGTACTGCCAGAGACACTTCCATTCCCTGGCTGTGGCGCTTAGCAAGCTGGCCGTACACCCGGCCCAGCAGTTCTACGGAGAAGTGTTCCGACGTTAATTCTCCGGAAATATCCAGCAGCGCCGGCTCCCGCAGAGCTTGGGCGATCACGCCCTCCTCTGCCAGGGCAGAGCGCATATTGTCATAGCGGATGGACCGATCCTTGGGCTGCAGAGCTCGCATCGGCGCAAGGTCGATGGCCTCCTGCTTCTTTTTCTCCCGGGCGATCCGCCGCTTGAAGGCCTTATTGACCTCCAGTTTCATCGCTTCCACGCTGATACCGGCAGATTCCGCCACACGGCCGCCGTAGACCTCTCGCTTGATGGAACTGTCCAGAGAACAGATCAGCTCTGCCGCCTCGTGGACATAGCGGATCTTCTCCTCATCCACCGACAGATTATACTTTCTGCGAATAGCGTTCAGCTGATACTCCACCCGGTTGGAGGATTCCTCCAGCAGAAGGCGGAACTTGTCTGCACCGAACTTCTTCAAAAACTCATCCGGGTCCTTGGCGTCCCGCATCTTCAGGACCTTCACCTGCAGACCCGCCTTTTCCAAAATGGGAATTGCCCGCTGGGTGGCGTTCTGACCGGCCTGGTCGCCGTCATAGAGCAGAACAATCTGCTCGGCGTACCGGGTCATCAGCGCCGCCTGCTCTTCCGTCAGACTGGTGCCAAGGGAGGCCACTGCATTGTCAAATCCGTACTGGTGCAGCGCCACCACATCAATGTTGCCCTCCACCAGAATCAGACTGTTTTCCTTGCTCTTTTTGGCAAGATTCAAGCCGAAGAGGTTCTTCCGCTTGTTGAAGATCATAGTCTCCGGAGAGTTTAAGTACTTGGCGGTATCCTTGTCATTTTTCAGCGTACGGCCGCCGAAGCCGATCACATTCCCCCGGACATCAATAATGGGGAACATCAGCCGGTCACGGAAACGGTCAAACAAATTGCCGTTTTTCTGAGATTGGGTGACCAAACCGGAGGCGATCAACTCTGCCTCTGTATAGCCCTTGGCCTTCATGGCTTTGATCATAGCGTCCCAAGTGTCCGGAGCATAGCCAACGCCGAAGGTGGTGAGGATTGATTTGGACATTCCCCGCCCCAGGGCATACTCCAGGGCAGCCTTGCCCACAGGGGAATACAGCTGGGAATGGAAGAACCGGGCGGCCTCCTTATGGAGCGCCCACAGCCGTTCCTGCTGACGGTAGCGGCTCTGATACTGCTCATCCTCCGGCACATCCATACCGGCCCGCTTGGCCAGCGACCGGACAGCATCGGGATAGCTCAGGCCCTCTACTTCCATCATAAAATTGATGACGCCGCCACCCTTGTGGCAGCCGAAGCAGTAATAGATGCCCTTATCCGGCGCTACGGAAAAAGAGGCCGTCTTCTCTCCGTGGAAGGGGCACAGGCCAAACATATTTGCGCCGGAGCGCTTCAAGCTAACATACTGCCCTACAACATCCTCAATGGGATTGCGGGCCACCAATTCGTCAATAAAGGATTCCGGAAATGCCATGTGTCTCTCCCCTTTCCTGAAAAATTATCTTATATTATAGCACATTATCCCCGCACATGCCACCCCATGGGGATGAAAAGTTCGGTATATTTGTCCACTGCGTAGTTGTCCGTCATGCCGGCAATGTAGTCGCAGACGGTGCGCTCCATGCCCTCCAGGGACATCTGGGGCTGGAAGTCCTCCGGAAGGGCCTCCGGATGGCTGTAATAGTACTCATAAAGCTGCAAAAGCATTGCGTGGGCCTTCACTTCCTGGCTCTTTGCCACAGGATTGCGGTAGACCCGCTCGAACATAAATGCCCGCAGGTCCTGCAGCGCCATCTCTACCGGATGGGAGAAGGTGATCTTGCCTGCCTCCCGGGAGGCGGTGATCATATCGCACACCAGAGTGTTGATCCGGCCGGAATGGGTCTTGCCCAAGACCTTCTGCACAGACTGGGGAATATCCTCCCGGTCCAGAATGCCGGCCCGGATTGCGTCATCAATATCGTGGTTCACATAGGCCACCCGATCCGCCCAGCGGACGATCTGACCCTCCATAGTCTCCGGGACACAGGGACCGGTATGACCCAAAATACCCATACGCACTTCGTAGGTAAGGTTCAGGCCTTCACCGCCGTTTTCCAGGATATCCACTACCCGCAGGCTCTGCTCATTGTGGGCAAAGGGTTGTCCCATGGCCTCAGACAGGGCGGCCTCTCCGGCGTGGCCGAAGGGGGTATGGCCCAGATCGTGACCCATTGCAATGGCCTCCGCCAGGTCCTCATTCATATTCAATGCCTTTGCGATGGTCCGGCCGATCCGGGACACCTCAATGGTGTGGGTCATACGGGTGCGGTAGTGGTCACCCTCCGGCCGCAGAAACACCTGAGTCTTGTGCATCAGGCGGCGGAAGGCCTTACTGTGGACGATCTTGTCCGTATCCCGCTGGAAAGCGGTACGCACATCGTCGATTCTCGGCTCCTCCGGATGCAGACGACCCTTTGTCTCATCGGCAAAGGCCGCTCTTCTGTCCAGATGGGCATGCTCCAATTGTTCCAGCTCTTCCCGAATGGTCATATTTTCACTCCTATTCTATCGGAAACGCCCGGTACTCCTGGGCCGTTTCCATGCCCTCTACTGTACCGGAGGTCATATCGACGATCTTGTCCAAAAACCGCTGGGCGTCCCCCTTGGCTACCAGGATTTCCAGTTCCACTTCTGCGCCGAACTGTGTGTCCCGGATAATGCCGCCAAAGGCCTCTACTTCCAGCTTCACCCGTTCGTAGTATGTATACGGGCAAGGCAGGTAAAGTACACTCCACACCCGTTTCATTGACTTGCCTGCCGCATCCACGGCGATCTTGGCGCCCTTGGTATAGGCTCTCACCAAGCCGCCCGCTCCCAAAAGAGTGCCGCCAAAATATCTGGTGACAACGCAGCAGATGTTATAGATATTTTCCTTTTGCAGCACCTGCATCATAGGGTTGCCGGCAGTGCCGCCCGGCTCTCCGTCATCGGAAAAACGCATCGGGCCGTCCTTGATCACATAGGCCCAGCAGTTGTGGGTAGCATCGTAATGCTGCTTTTTCATAGCGGCGATCCGCTCCAGGGCCTCTTCCTCAGACTCCACCGGCCAGACTCTGCCGATAAACCTGGACTTTTTCTCTATGAACTCGTCCTCACCGAATCCGGTGGGCACCAGGTATTCATCCAAGGCTTAACACTCCTTTGTGATATAGTCTTTCAGCCGTCCGTACAGAATGGGATCTACGATCGTCTCCACCACGATGCCCTCACCGGTGTAATCCACATTCAGCACCTGGGCGCCGGAATGGAGGGTCTCCACCATACCGCCCATAGAGTAGGGCAAGGTGACCACAATGTGGTGACGGCTTTGGCCCAGGGCCTCCTCGATGGCCCTGCGCAGGGCATCCATGCCGTAGCCCATTTTGGCGGAGATCCGGACGATGTCCTGTCCCACAGGGATCTCCTGGGGGCTGACAAGGTCAGCTTTATTGTAGCACTGCACCACTTTCGTGCCGGGCTTTGCCAGCTTTGCAATTAGGCTCTCCACCACCTGGATGTGCTCCTGGCGGTTGGGGTCTGATGCATCGATCACATGCAGCAGCAGGTCTGCATACTCCAGTTCTTCCAGCGTGGCACGGAAGGCGTCCACCAGGTGGTGGGGCAGCTTTGCGATAAAGCCAACGGTATCGGAAAGGATCACATCCAGATTGTCAGACACCGTCAGCTGACGGGAGGTGGTATCCAAGGTGTCAAACAGCCGGTTATTGGCGGGGATGCCTGCATCCGTCAGATGATTGGGCAAGGTGGATTTGCCTGCGTTGGTATAGCCCACGATGGCCACCACCGGCACAGAGTTCTTCTGCCGCCGCTCTCTCTGGGCGCTTCGCACCTGGCGCACCTGCTCCAGCTCCGACTGCAGCCGGGCGATCCGCTCCCGGATGTGCCGTCTGTCAGACTCCAGCTTTGTTTCACCGGGGCCCCGGGTACCGATGCCGCCGCCCTGCCGGGAGAGGCTCTTGCCCATACCGGACAGTCGGGGAAGCAGGTACTTATACTGGGCCAGTTCTACCTGCAGGCGACCTTCCTTTGTCTTGGCCCGCTGGGCAAAAATATCCAAAATCAGAGCGCTTCTGTCCAGCACCGTCACGCCAAGGATCTCCTCCAGCGCCCGGATGTGGCCGGGAGAGAGCTCGTTATCAAAGACCACCATAGTCGCCTGGGTGAACTCTGCCAGCATCTTCACTTCCTGGGCCTTGCCCTCGCCGATAAAGCTGTGAGCATCGGGGGCGTGGCGGTTCTGCAGGATCTTGCCGGTACAAAAGCCGCCGGCAGTCTCCAGCAGTGCTTCCAGCTCCTCCAGCGTCTCATCCGTTGCAGTCTGCTCTCTGGTAAAACAATCGGCGTTCAGGCCTACCAGCACTGCCCGCTCCTTGATCTGTTCCTCAAAGTTAACTTCCATGGGTCCTCCCGCGCCAAAGCGCATCATTCTTTACCTTATAGTATACCACAGCCCTGTGCTTCTGCACAACAAAAACCTGCAAAATAATAAGAAAAAGTCCGTACTGCGATACGCAGTACGGACTCACATCTTACTTCAGACCGAATCTCTTGTTGAAACGATCAACACGTCCACCGGTGTCAACCAGCTTCTGCTTGCCGGTATAGAAAGGGTGGCACTTAGAGCAGATTTCAACCTTGATATCCTTCTTGGTGGAGCCAGTGGTAAAGACGTTGCCACAAGCACAACGGATCGTTGTCTGTTCGTAATTGGGATGGAGACCTTCCTTCATGTTGTTCACCTCTTTCTAGTAAGCTAAAAGGGCGTAATTACCCTAGCAATTCTTTAATCGCCCGGATATCATATCACAAGCAAACACAGATTGCAAGTGTTTTTTTCAATTTTTTTAGAAATTGCCGGTCAGAATGCCCAGTTTCCTCCCCGGAAGATGGGAATCACCTTGCCTTCGCGGGTGATAGCGTCAATATTCATGGACTTGCAGCCGATCATAAAGTCCTCGTGGATCATGGAGTCGTTGATGCCCAGCTGACGGCACTCCTCCAGGCTTCTGTTGTGGTGGTCCCGGATGGTGTCCGCATAGCCCATACCCAGCGCCAGGTGGCAAGCGGCATTTTCGTCAAACAGGGTATTGTAGAACAGCAGACCGCTCTCGGCGATGGGACTGTTCTCCGGCACCAGCGCGCACTCACCCAAGTAGGCTGCGCCCTCGTCCATGGAGATCATGGTGTTCAGCAGCTCCTCGCCCACCTCTGCCTTGGCTTCCACGGCCTTGCCGTTTTCAAAGCGAATAGAGAAATTGTCGATGAGCTGACCCTGGTAGGACAGGGGCTTGGTGGAATAGACGATGCCCTCTGCCTCACCCCTCTTGGGAGAGATAAAGCACTCCTCGGTGGGGATGTTGGGATTATAGTAAATGCCCTGGCGACTGGTTTCACCACCGCCGCAGAAGACTGCCTCGGGAATCATGCCCACAGTCAGGTCTGTGCCGTTGTCTGCGGTGAAATGCAGCTTATCAATACCCAGGCTGTTGAGGTATTCGCAGCGCTTATGCAGATCTGCGTTGTGCTTCTCCCAAGCGGCCACGGGATCATCGGTGACGCGGGAAGTAAACAGGATTGCCTCCCACAGCTTCTCCATGGCCACGCTGGTACGCAGGCCGGGGAACACCTTCTTTGCCCAGGCCGCGCCGGGCACGGCAGCGATACACCACTGCTGCCAGCCTTCCCGCTTGTCCACATAGGGCTTCAGAATGGGATAGCTCATCTTCCGGGCTTTGGCCATCTTGGCCATATTCATACCCTTCAGTCCATCGGGATCTTCCGAGATCAGGTGGATCCGGGCAGGCAGAGTGTCGCAGTAGTGCTGCTGACGGGCCTTCTGGAACTCGGTGACGGTACCCATGGTCTTCACAGACTGGTAGCGCACATGGATCTTGGCCAAAGGCTGGTAGCTCCACTCCACGGTGACCTTCTTGGCCTTGGCCTTATAGGCCTCCTCCACCACCAGCTTGACAAACTCCGGCTGGTCCAGGTCCGCATAGACGATCACTTCCTGATCCTTTTGCACATTTACGCCGCAGCGGACGATCAGTCGGGCGTATTCTCTCAAAACTGTCTTTTTCATAAATTGCATCTCCTTGCAACAGATTTGCTTTCATTCTAACAGAACAGCAAATCTTCGTCAATCTATGTTGCATTTTTTTGTGCCTGCGATATAATAAAAGCAAAGGAAGTGATTGTATGCTCACCAGACGGGAACTGTCTGCCCGCTTGCAGAAGCCGGTACTTTTGGACGGCGCCACCGGCTCCAATCTGCAAAAAGCCGGTATGCCCCGCGGCTGCTGCACCGAGGAATGGATCCTGGCTAACCCGGAGCATCTTGTGTCCCTGCAGCGGCGCTATGTGAAGGCCGGAAGCGGCATCCTATATGCCCCCACCTTCCAAGCCCAGCCCATCGCTCTGGAGCGGGTGAATCTTCACAAGCAAGCCGCAGCCATTAACGCCCATCTGGTGGCTCTGACCCGATCCGTATCGCCGGATGTTCTGGTGGCAGGAAATCTGACAACTCTGGCCGCTTACTGCGACAGCTTTGACGCCGCCAATTTCGATCTGCTGGTAGAAAACTACCGGGTGCAGATTGCAGGTCTCTTGGAGGGCGGCGCAGATCTTTTGGCGGCGGAGACCCTGATGTATCCCCAGGAGGCGGAGGCCATTTTCACCGCTGCAGAGCTGGAAGGCGCAGAGGCGGTGATCTACACCTTCACCATGCAATCTGACGGCAGCTTATTCTCCGGCAGAGATGCCGCCCCCGTCTTGCGGGAGCTGGAGGAGGCCGGAGCCTGCGCCGTTGGCTTCAACTGCGTAGCGGCAGATGATTTTACAGCCGGGCTTGTCAGCCGGCTGCGCCGGTATGTGAAAGGCCCTCTTGTCTGCAAGCCCAACGCCGGTAATCCGGTGATCGGTCCGGACAAGTTGCCCCACTATCCCCTGTCCCCGGACGTCTTTGCCCATATCGTTGCCGATTGCGCCGCTATGGGCGCTCGCATTCTCGGCGGCTGCTGTGGCACAACTCCGGAACATATTGAGGCAGTGAGGACCGCTTTGGAAACCCGGCAGTAAATCTTATTTTATCAAATCCCATTCAAGGAGAAACCATATGAACTACGATGTTATTATTATCGGTGCAGGCCCCGGCGGTATTTTTGCGGCCTATGAGCTGATGCAGCGCAAGCCTTCCCTGAAGGTCGCCGTCTTTGAGGCCGGTCACGAGCTGAGCAAGCGCCACTGTCCCATTGATGGCAACAAGGTCAAAACCTGTATTGGCTGCAAAAGCTGCAGTATTATGAGCGGTTTTGGCGGCGCAGGCGCATTTTCCGACGGAAAATACAACATTACCAACGATTTCGGCGGCACGCTCCACGAGTACATCGGCAAAAAGCAGGCCCTGGAGCTAATGCACTATGTGGACGAGATCAACTTGAAGTACGGCGGCGAAGGCACCAAGCTCTACACCACCGCTGGCACCCGGTTCAAGACCACCTGCATCCAACACGATCTGCACCTGCTGGACGCCTCTGTTCGCCATTTAGGCACTGATATCAACTATGTGGTGCTGGAAAATCTCTACGCCCACCTGAAGGACAAGGTGACCTTCTACTTTGACACCCCGGTGCTCTCCGTGGCCGCTTTGGAGCAAGGCTATGAGGTGGTGTGCAAGGATGGCGCATACCGGTGCGATAAGTGCGTTATCTCTGTGGGCCGGATCGGCAGCAAGTGGATGGAATCAGTCTGCCGGGATCTGAACATCCCCACCAAGTCCAACCGGGTGGATATCGGCGTGCGGGTGGAGCTGCCCTCCCAGGTCTTTGCCCACCTGACCGATGAACTGTACGAAAGCAAGATCGTTTACCGCACCCAAAAGTACGGGGATCTGGTGCGAACCTTCTGTATGAATCCCAAGGGCGCGGTGGTCAATGAGAATACCAACGGCATTAACACCGTCAACGGTCACAGCTATGAAGACCCCGCCAAGCAGACAGAGAACACCAATTTTGCTCTGCTGGTGGCCAAGCATTTCTCTGAGCCCTTTAAGGATTCCAACGGCTACGGCGAGTCCATCGCCCGGCTGAGCAATATGCTGGGCGGCGGCGTGATCGTGCAGCGTTTCGGCGATCTGATCCGGGGCCGTCGTTCCACCCCCAAGCGTATTGAAGAGGCCTTTGTCACCCCCACCCTCAACGCCACCCCCGGTGATCTCAGTCTGGTCCTGCCCAAGCGGCTTCTGGACGGCATCATTGAAATGATCTACGCCTTGGACAAGGTTGCTCCCGGCACTGCCAATGACGACACCCTCCTTTACGGCGTGGAAGTAAAGTTCTACAACATGGAGGTTGAGGTCAACGAACGGCTGGAGTCCCCCTACCCTGGTCTGTTCATCATCGGCGACGGCAGCGGCATCACCCACTCTCTGTCCCACGCATCCGCCAGCGGCGTACATGTGGCCCGCACCATTGCAGAATAAGAAGCACCGCGCCCCCTTAGGCGGGGCGCGGTTTTTATTGACGAATCAGTCGAAAGATGATATATTATACAGACAAAAAACGAAGGGAGAGCTTACTATGAAAAAAATGATTGCTTTGCTTCTGTGCGCCGCAATGTTGCTTTCTTTGGCAGCCTGCACCACACCGGTTGCAGATCCCACAGATCCCACAGAAACTACCGAAGCTGTCTTGTCCGCTGCCGATATTTACGCCCAGGCAGCCGCTGCACTTGACGCTTTGACGGATGTGTCTATGGAGCTGCTGATCACCACCGTGATCACAGTGGATGGGGATGAGTTTTCCCAGGAATCCACCCAGACCCTGACATATCAGGCCAAGGGAACAGACGATGCCGTGATTGCTATGGACGAGGAAATCATGTTCAGCGTCCATTCTACTGAAGACGAAGATGAAGAAGCTCAGCCGCTGAAATACAGCGAGATTTGGCACCAGGGAACGGTCTATGCCGAGCTCAGTGAGGCCTATCGCTATCAAGGGGCGGTGGACGCAGAAAGCGCAGCAGGCCGATACACCCCCGTGGTTCTTCTGGATGCCGCTCTTTACGGCAGCGTCACCGCTGAAGATGCCACCGGCGGCACACTGATCCATTTTGCTGAGCCTGCTGCCGGCGAAAGCTGGATCATTCCCGGGGATGCCCAACTGCAGGAAGCCTCCGGCACGGCCCTCGTGAGCGCTGACGGCAAATTGACGGAGATGACCTATGCCATCACCTATACGAACGGTCCTTCTATGGTGAAGACCACCGTCAAGGCTAAGCCCATGGCCACGCCCAACGCTGTGTCTGCCCCCGCATATCCCGACAGATATACCTCCATCGGCTACATCGATGCCCTGCGTATAAACGCCACCTCCCTCAACTTCCTTATGCAGACTGACAGCCTCACCTTCTCCAGTATGGAGAGCTTGGTCAGCCAGGCTGCCGGTGTGGTGCAGAATCAGTCTGTTCAGGCAGATATGCACGGCCGCCGGGAGGAGACCCAGCTGAAGGTGGATACCTCCATCTATTTCATGAACTACAGCACTATGGAGAGCGATGAGTATGACCAGGAGGAGACCTTCATTGACGGCAAGCTGACCACCGTCGTCAACGACGGGCTGCCCTCCACCAACACTACCGTCTCCTGGGAAGATGTACGCATCTATATGGCGCAGCAGATAACAGCAGGCATGCTGGATATGAGCTTCTGGGAGGATGTGACCGCCACAGACTTTGGCAGCGTTTGTCTGCTGGAGTATGAGCTCAACGACAGCTTTGGCAACACCCTTCAAAACTACATCTGCAATATGCTCTGGCAAGATCCCTCGTTCCTGCTCAATTTGTCCTCCAAGTATGAAAACGCTGAAGTGAGCGGCTATCTATCTGTGGACAAGTACACCGGCCTGCCTGTGGCCACCGGCTACTACTATGAGGGTGTCCACACCATTGACGGACAAGAGTATATTATGACACTGCAGTATGACCAGTCTATGGAGTCCCCCTCCAAGGGCGCATACAAGGAGATCACCGACAAGACTCTGCCGGAAGAAGAGCCTGCAAGCAAGGCTACGCCTCTGCTCTATAAGGTGACCGGTGAGAACGGTCAGAAAATGTGGCTCTTCGGTACCATCCATGTTGGCGACGCACGCACGGCATACCTGCCCGCAGAGATCCGCAGCGCTTTTGAGGAATCCGACGCCCTGGCGCTAGAATGCAACACCGAGCTTTTTGACGAGCAGGTGGAAGAAGACGAGGAACTGGCCCAGGAGGTCTCCGACCTGTACTTCTACTCCAGCGGTGAAGAAGTGATCAAGAGCCTTATGGAGGAAGAGGATTACGCCACCGCCCTGAAGCTGCTGAAGGCCGTTGGCGGCTACAATATGAATATGCCCTATGCCAAGCCCTGTGTCTGGAGTGATTCCATCGAGATGTTCTATCTCCGCCAGGGGTATCAGCTCCACCGGGATCAAGGTCTTGAAACCCGGTTCATGGCCTGGGCAGAGGAGCTGGATAAGGAGATCCTGGAGGTTGAATCCAGCATGGCGCAGCTGAAGATGCTCACCGGATTCTCTGACGATCTGCAGCTATGGATGCTGGAAAGCACCTTGGAAAGCGATGCCCGGGAATACTGGGAGGACACCATGGATCTGTATGAAAAGTGGTGCACCGGTGACGAAGCTGCCCTCCGGGAGGTGCTTGCCAACGAGTGGGATACCACGGAAATGACCGAGGAGGAAGTGGCTAAGTACACGCCCCTTATGGAGGAATACACCAAGGCCATGGACTTTGACCGCAACGAGGGTATGCTGGATGTAGCCATCGAGTACCTGGAAAGCGGTGATGTGATCTTCTATGCAGTGGGTCTTGCCCATCTGCTGGACGGCACCAACGGTCTGGTAGATGCCCTGCGGGCAGCAGGCTACACCGTGGAAGCGGTCACTTACGGAAACTAATCGCACAAGGGCGTGCTGCTTTTTGCAGCACGCCCTTTTTGTCTATTAGAGGCTCATTCCCTTTCCCTCCAGCGCAGATATTTCAAAACAAATTAACTGCGTGAGAACATAACAATTTACAGGAAAACGGCAATGTGATATAATGGCATTGGCCAAAAATAACCAACCATTACGAAACGGTTTTTATCAAGGAGTACGCAACAATGGCAGAGCATATCAAACTCAATTCCTGTACACTGACTGCGCTGCGCACAGTCAACCCCCGCTTGATTTCCTACAATGTGGAGATGACCGAGGTCACCGGCGGCACTTTCTGGAAGGCTTACACCGATGCCCAGATCGACGGCACAGAACAGGTCCCCCCTCCCGATTTTTCTAAAGGCCTGGCGGCTATGCACCAGTGGTACGACCCCATTGACACCACGAATCCCCGTCTGATCAAGCTGGCAAAAGAACTGGGCAGCTGCTGGGTGCGCGTTTCCGGCACCTGGGCGACCAGAACTCACTATGATTTCGACGACACCGGTATGCCCGAAGGCTATAACAACAATCTGAAAAAAGAACAGTGGATCAACCTGCTGAACTTCGTAAAGGCTGTAAACGGCAAGCTGAAGATCTCCGTTGCCAACTGCGACGGTCTGCATTCCCACGACGAGCCCTGGAATCCCAGCCAGGCCAAGCTGATCTTTGATTTGAGCCGCGAGCATGGCTGCCCCATTGAGGCCGTGGAGTTTGTCAACGAGCCCAATATGCTGAAAAACACCGGCTTCCCCAAGGACTACACCGCCGCCGACTTCCGCCGGGATCAGGACATTTTCCACAAGTGGGTACGGAAGAACTATCCCGAATGTATGATCATCGGCCCCAGCGACACCGATCCCAATGCCATGAGCGTAGATGCCACCGGCAATCCCCATCCTTGGGCCGCCAATAACGCCGACGAGACCGCCGGCATCGCCGCGGCGCTCCCCTACTGCTCTACCGCAGATCTGATGGACGGCTGCACCGAAAAACCGGACATCTTCAGCTATCACTACTATAACGGTGTTTCCGAGCGTATGGCGGCTATGATGCCCTCTGCTTTCACACCTTTTGAAGGCTGTATGAGCGAAGAATATCTGGGCGCTGCCGGCCATACCGCCCGCTGCTTCCTGTCCTACAGGGACAAGTACGCTACCCCCGGGGGCGAGATGTGGGTCACCGAATCCGGCGATGCCGGCGCAGGCGGTCATACCTGGGCCTCCACCTACGCCGAAGTGATCCGTACCCTGAATGAGATCGGCTCCTTCACCGCTGTCACCGACGGCGTCATCTTCCATAACACCTTGGCCTCCTCTGACTACGGCTGGCTGAAGCATGGCAGTTTCGTCCCCCGCCCCAGCTACTTTGCTGTTCTGCTGTGGAAGAAGCTGATGGGCTGCACCGTCTACGATTCCGGCGAAGCGATCCGCACCGGCGCCCATGTCTTTGCCCACTCCCGGGCCGATGGCAAGGACGGCGCGGCTTATCTGGTGATCAACAACTCCTGGGAGGATACCACCACTGTTGAGCTGCCTAAAGAGGCGGAAGTCTATGTTCTCACCGGCAACGGCTCCATGCGCTCCCGCACAATGCTCCTGAATGGTCGTGAGCTGCTCTTGGGCGAAAACGACGAGTTGCCCGATCTATCCGGAGAAACCGTCAGCGGCAGTCTGAAGCTGGCTCCCGGCGCCTGCGCCTTTATTGTGCTGTAATAGGCTTTCACAGCAGCGCTGCCTCACCCTTTTTCCTGCCGGTTTGTATAATGGTGAGAACAGTATCCGCAGCATTCCCTTTTCCCAGTATTGGAAGCAAAAGGCTTGACCCAATGGGTCAAGCCTTTTTTCCGCGGACATTCCGTCATTTGATCAAAATACACGCTGTGTATGTAATGGTTTTTTCACCGTAGTGATATGCTACACCCGCGTCCCGACAGACCTGGGTCACAAAGAGGCCGTAGCCTTCCATACTGGAAACAGCCTTTTCCGGGAAGCGGCACGATTCCGGGTAGGCGCACTGCTTACAAACTCTGCAGCCACCTGCGCCCAAACATAGCGCATCCGGGTGTTCCCTGCGGATCTTTTCTGCCAGCGCATAAAAGCTTTGCAGATGTCGCTGCTCTGTCTCCCGATAGCATTTGGAGTCGACCGTTTTGGTCATATGACCCACTGTCTGTAAAAGGATCCCCCGTTTGTACTGCTGCATCTGCTGCTGGCATTTTTCCACAGACCCAATAGCGGGAGGGCAGGTCCAGTTTTTGTTGTACGCACCACACTTGTCCTCTGCGCACATAGCGCGGACATCCTCCCGGGCAACCAGCCTCTGTGGGTCAAGCTCTACCGCCATATCAAAGCCAAGCCTTTTGGCTTCCTCCAACCAACAGTGTGCAGACTCTTCCCGGAAAAGCATAGCTTTGGCAAAGGTTCTGGGAAATGCCGGCAGGCTGGCCAACTCCAAAACTCCGGTCCTTTCCACCAGATTCCGGGTGAAGGGCAACAATTTCCCGTCGCAGGCAAGCATCTTTGCGCCGCTGAGGGCAGCGTTGCCTATGGCTTCGATCTTTTGCATAAGTCCCTCCGGCAGCAACCCGATACGGCAGGCGCTTTCCGGATTTAAGAAACTGCCGAAAGCACCGGCAAGCCAAACTTTTTGAATCTCTTCAATTTCTACGCCCAGTTGTTTGGCAAGCAAGGCGATACCCGCACAGATTGCGCCCTTGGCCAGCTGTACCTGGCGAATATCTTCCTGGGTCAGATAAACGCGTTCCGTCAGGTGGAAAATATGGTCATCGGTTAAAATCCTGCCCCGTTTATTGATCAGTCCCAGCTTTAAACCTACGGCAACCGCATCCACAAGGCCGGAGCCGCAAATGCCCTTGGCTACTTCGTCACCGATTATAGAGCATAGAATGTTTCCGTTTTCAATCCACACATGGTCAATAGCGCCATTGGCTGCACGCATACCAAATTGGATATTTGCGCCTTCAAGAGCTGGGCCGGCAGCAGTGGCGCAGGCGATCATACCATCCCGATTGCCTAAGACCATTTCACCGTTGGTGCCGATATCCACCAGCAACGTCAGCGCATCCTCTTCATAAAGCCTGGTCGCCAGCAGACAGCCTATGGTGTCGGCGCCTATAAAGCCCGCAATGTCCGGTACAATCAGCAACTGTGCCTCCGAACAGATGGGCAAAATCTCTTTGCAGAAAACGGCCTTTGCCTCTGTCAGAGCAGGCGCGAAGGGGATCTCAGACAGATTCTCCGGACATCTTTCCAAAAATAATTGTTGCATAGCAGGATTGCCCACAACGGAAACCACACTGACCTCTTGGGGAGAAATACCGGCATCGTCACAGACCGCTTGGGTCAGGTCGGTCATGGCGTGTCTGATCAGCTGCGACAGCTGGTCAAGCTTCCCTCGCACAGCCTGCTGAATCCGGGTGATCACATCGGCGCCATAGGCAACCTGAGGATTCAACATACTGCTTTTGGCCAGTTCTCTGCCGGTCTTTCCATCCAGCAAAGCACAAACGACAGAGGTCGTGCCAATATCAAAGGCTAAGAGATACCCTTCCTGACGGGGGGCAACGCCTTGCTCCGTGCAAAAGCTGTCCTGTAAAATACGGACCTGCGTCTGGGGAAGCGCCACCGTCATATCCCGGTCAACCACCGTTCTGCAAGCAAGCACCTCTGCACCGTCGACCAGCATTGCGCACTTGCCGCAGGTGCCATTTCCTCCGCAGGGAGCATCCGGATAGATTCCGTTTTCCTTCAGCACATCCAGCAGATTCGCTCCCGCGACCGCAGAAAGCGTTTTGTTGTTTTCAGGCAGCGTGATGATTGGCACAGCGATCCCTCCCCTCCCGTTTCTGCTCTTATGATATACGAAAAAACCGTTTTTGGCAATTGCTATTATACATTGACATTCATTCTCTGACAGATTATACTGTACTTATATGAACACGTTCGCAAAAAGGAGGCCCTATGCCCAAAATCATTGAGAACTTAAAAGACCATCTAATAGCCGAAGCTAAAAAGCAAATAGAAGAATCCGGCTATGGTGCTGTCAACATCCGCTCTGTTGCAAAAGCCTGCGGTGTGGGTGTTGGAACAGTTTACAACTACTTTCCCTCCAAAGAGGCGCTGATCGCCACCCACTTGCTGGTCGATTGGAGGGTGTGCGTGGAGATCATTACGCGCACAGCAGAAAGCTCCACTGACCCAGAGCCGGTTTTGCAGTGCGTATACCGGCAGCTTGTGGATTTTGCCGATCGCCATCAGGCCATCTTCCGGGACGAAGCGGCAGCTGCCAGTTTTGCAGGTTCTTTCAGCCAATACCACGACCGGCTTCGCTCCCAGCTGGCTTCTCCGCTTCGCGTGTTCTGCGACAGTGATTTTACTGCCCAGTTCATTGCCGAAAGTCTGCTGACCTGGTCTATGGCGGGAAAATCCTTTGACGCAATTTATGAAATACTAAAAAAACTTTTTTAAGGAGAGATTTACTATGTCCAGCTTCGAAAATCTGCGCGTGGTAGACAATTTCTACCAGACCTCCCTGTTTTTCCCCATGCCCACTGTGGTCATCTCCACATTGTGTGAAGATGGCTCCACCACACTGGGACCCTACTCTCTGGTGCAGCCTTACTATGTTGCCGGCAAAGATTACTATGCTATGCTGCTTTCCTGCCGCAACTCGTCCAACACTGCCCAGAACATTCTGCTTAGCGGCAAGTGTGCCATCAACTTTGTGGATGACAAGCCCAAGACCTTTAAGGAGTGCGTCAAGCTCAGCTGGCCCGGCGATAAGCCTGAAGACAAGATGCCGAACTGCCAATTTAAGCTAGAGAAAGGCCAGGCAGAGGGCGAACGTCCCATGGTTCTGACCGATGCCATCCAGGTCATCGAGTGTACTTGGGTCCGAGAACTTGATGGCGCTCAGAATGATATGCCTGGAAACCTGAATGGCTACGAGCCTCCTTATCACGATTTTAACGGCATCACCTCTAAGTTTGGCGCCCACTTCATTCTGAAGGTGGATAAAATCCTGATGAAGAAAAAGTACAGTGACGCCATCATCAACGGTGTCCGCGCCAAGGATTTCCCCAATCTGCCCGTTGACTATGGTTATCGTGACTCTAAGAACTTCTGGTTCCATCGTAAGACCCGTATGCGCGCAGAGCTTCTGCCGATCCGCAAGCAGTCTTTGGATTCCGTCCGCTATGCAGCTGACCGGGCCGACGACAAGGTCAAGTTCACCGATGATGCGCTGGAAATGATTCTCAATGTTCCCCGTGTATTCCTGCCCCTGGTGCTGAAGGGCTGTGTGGAATGGGCAAGAGAGAATAACTGCCAGCTGATCACTGCTGCAGAAATGAAGATCATCAACGACAAGCGGGCCAAAGAAAAGACCAAGAAATAATAAGGAGGATACATAAAATGAGAGTTGTTCTGGCTGGTGCCTTCGGTAATCTGGGTGCCGAAATCCTGAAATGCCTGTGCATGGCAGGTCACGAGGTTGTTGCTGCTGACCTGAAGGAACGGGAAGTGGAAGGCTGCGAAGGCAAGTACACCTTCAAGGCCATCAATGCAACAGACCCCGCTACTTTGGAAGGACTGTGTGAAGGCGCTGAAGTGGTCATCACCACCATGGGTCTGACCGGTGCCTCCACAAAGGTCACCTCCTACGATATTGACTATCAGGGCAACATGAACCTGTATGCCGAGTGCAAGCGCGCCGGTGTCAAGAAGTTTAACTACATCTCCGTTATTTCCTGTGATGAGCCTGGCGCAGAAAAAGTTCCTATGCTCCACGCAAAGTATCTGGTGGAGCAGGAGATCAAAAAAGAACCTATGGACTGGATCATCTACCGCCCCACCGGCTATTTCTACGACATCGCCAAGGTGTTCAAGCCCTACATTGATAAGGGCGAGATGCAGCTGCTGAAGGGCTATGGCGGCGTAAAGGCCAATGTTGTGGACTGCCCCGACTTTGCCCAGTTTATCGTTGACCATATGATGGACACCAATGTCACCTACAATGTGGGCGGCAAGGAAACCTATACATACGAGGAAATGGCACAGATGTGCTTTGACGCAGCTGGCAAGCCCATGAAGATCAAGTGGGCACCCATTTGGCTGTTCGGCATCCTGGCTAATCTGCCTAAGATCAAAAAGGCCGGCAAGCATGACATTATCCTGTTCTCCAAGTGGACGCTGAGTCACGATCTGGTGGGCGACACCTGCATCGGTGACAAGAGCTTTTCTGAGTACCTGAAGGTCTACTTTGGAAAGGAGCAGTAATATGTGGAATTGGGGTCATATGGGAATCTTCTTCGCACTAAGCTTACTCGTGTGCCTGTGCGGTTTTAAGAAGTATGTTTACTTTATGTCCATCGGCTACGGTTTCTCCGTTGCCATTATCGGCGCAGCTATGGCGGTTATGAGCATTATGGGTGTTTACCCCGCCGCCGGCATCTCTCACTATCTGCAGTTTGCACTGTTTGTCATCTACGGTTTCCGTCTGTCCGGCTTCCTGCTGATCAGGGAAGTCAAAAACGCTTCCTACCGCAAAACGCTGGCAGAAGCTACCGGGGATGAAAGCAAGATGCCCGTTTTTGTAAAGTTCTTTATGTGGATCTTTATGGGCGTTCTGTATGTGGCACAGACCTCCGGTGTGGCTTTCCGTCTGTTCAACGGCGCTTCCAGCTCCGTTTGCCAGTGGGTCGGTATCGCGATTTCCGCTTTCGGCATTATTCTGGAGGCGATTGCTGACCAGCAAAAATCCAAACAGAAGGCAGAGCGCCCCGACATGGTGGCGACCAAGCAGCTGTATAAGGTCGTCCGCTGCCCCAACTACTTTGGCGAGATCCTGTTCTGGACCGGCGTGACGGTTTCTGCCCTGGATATTCTGCAGGGCGTTGGCCAGTGGATCACCGCGATCATTGCTTACATTCTCATCGTATTCATTATGTTCAACGGCGCTCAGCGTCTGGAAAAGCGGCAGATGGCCCGCTACGGTAATAACGAAGAGTATAAGTCTTATGCCGACAAGACTCCCATTATTATCCCCCTGCTGCCCGTTTACCATCTGAATAAGCAGTAATTAAAAAGGGGCATCCACGGATGCCCCTTTTGCGGAAAGAGAGGTACATATATGTATAACTTTACCGTCCCTATGGCACTGATGGACTATCTGCCTGTATTGTTCTTTGGCGTCACCGCAGTGCTGTTATTGCGGGATTTGTACAACAAGATGTTTAAGGGTGCCTATGCGCTGCTGGCTGCCGGCTGTGTCAATGTGTTTCTGGCAGGCTTCTGCAAAGCCACCTGGAAACTGCTGTATGCGGCAAATGTCTGCAATTTTGTGGCGCTGGAAGAGATGTTTATGCCCGTCAACTCTTTGGGTCTGCTGTTTGTGGGCCTGAGCTTGATTGGTATGCTCGTTTGGAAACGCAAGAGTGTCATGCTGTCTGCTGCCCCTGTGGCCTTCACCAGCTCCATGCCCTTTATCATGATGATGGTAGTTGGACTGGGCGGTCTTTGCACTGGTTTGAGCATTCTGTCTGCGAAAATGAAAAAAGGCGCAGTGATGATCCTGTTTATCCTGTCCTTTGTTTGCGCCATGGCCATGGGCTATATGTCCAGCCAGGATTCGACGCAGGCTTGGGTTAACTGGGTGGAACAGAGCATCAACACCGTTTCCCAGCTATGCCTTATGCTGGGCATGATTGCCCTGCATAAGGCCGGACTGAAAGACTGGTCCTGGGAGGGAAAAACGGTATGACGGATCGTATGCTTGCTATTATCGACAAAGCATTCCCATTGGCAGAACAAGACTGCGGAGCATACAAGAAAATGAAGGTCAGTGGCATGGGTTTCACCATCCGCCGCTTTCAGGCAGAGGGCCTGGGGGCCGTGTCTGTCATGGTTGCATCCGGATTCTTTGGTCTGCTGAAAATGGACACACTGATTATCACCCCAACAGAAAAGGATATGCCCCTTTTCTCCTACGACCGGGTTCATGCCATGGGCAATGACACCTTGATCTTTGAGCTTTACGATACCCTGTTGGGCAGTGCCGATTTGTCCGCCCTGGAAGAAGTGAAGAAGCAAGCCGCGTATCTGCCCGATCATGATTTGGGAGAGCATTGGTACGATTCCATCAAGCTGCCCCAGAGTCTTTCTAAGAAGGGCAAAAAAGCGCAAACCTCCAGCTTTGACACCACCGCAATCCATTATCTCACTAAGTATCTGGAAACGGCGCAATCTGCCGCTGCTTGCCAGGCAGCGCCCAAGCGTGAGAAAGCAAGTGTCTATGTAGAGGGTCTGCTGAAAAACGGTGGTCCTTCCACCGATGTATTCAAAAAAGGCATCGGCGATGAAAAGACCGCCGCGCTGTTCCGCAAGGTGTTGTTTGCCACAGAAGAATAAAAAAACTGTCGGAGTTTTCACTCCGGCAGTTTTTGTTATTGCGCCTTGGATTTGACCATAGCGTAGAAATACAGGAATAGTGCCATCAACAGTTCCCCGTACATACTGATATAGAACATCAGTTCCAGGCAGGCAGCACCCAACCCCGAGAACAGGAACATCAAAAAAGCAGACAGGAACAGGTGCGGCGTCTTCTGCTTGATCCAAACGATCACGCCGGCGATCATCATAGGAATCACCGTACCAAAGGTCAGAAGGCTGTTCACGATCTCCGCCCATGCCGGGGCGGATACGGATGCATAACGGCAAATACCGGCAACAGTGGTAGCGCCGATCACCCGAATGCAGCCGTCAGCAATTCCCAGAGCGATCAGCACACCGGCAAAGAGCCATGCGGCAGTTTTCCAAAAGCCCTTGAAGTTCAGCGCATAGGCGCAGATCACAAAGATCAACGGTATCAGACCGCCGTGGAGTACATAGCGCATGCGGCTCAATGCCAGCAGTGCAACACCCTCTGTCATAAAACTGCCAAGCGCCAGCACCAGCGCATCATAGGTAAGACCCACACAGATGAGACCTGACAACAGGAAAATCAGGTTTTTGGACTTGGCATAGCGGGAAAACAGGAGAACTGTGAAAACCAGCTCAATGATGCTGATGATCCACAGCATAATGGGACAGGACGCAAACAACAGTTCTTTCATATCTTTCTCTCCCTATGTAGTTTATTCTGCCCAGGCCTTGCAGGTGGCTACCGTTTTCTGAGGGCTGTGGGCCCATTCGTCAGCGCCGATATTCTTGCAAGCTTCGGCGGACACCGGCGCGCCACCGATGATCACCTTGCAATCAAGGCCGGCCGCCTTGATTGCATCCACAGTTGCCTTCATGGAATCCAGCGCCAGAGTCAGCACGCCGGACAGCGCAATGATCTTGATGCCTTCCGCCTTCGCGGTTTCCACCACCTTGTCAGCGGGGCAGTCGATGCCCAGATCCAGCACATCAAAGCCGTTGGCCTCCAGCATGGAGCGGACAATGTTCTTGCCAATATCATGCAGGTCATCCTTCACTGTGCAGAGAATCATCCGGGTCTTATTTCCGGTAGCGGCGCCGGCTGCCAGGTACGGCTTCAGCACTTCCACAGCATCGGTCATCAGCTCGCCTGCGTAAATCAGGTCACCTACAAAATACTCGCCTTCCTCAAAAAGTTTGCCTACGGTGTCCATGCCCTTCTGGCATGCTTCCATAGCTGCATTGGCAGCTTCCTCGCTATCAACAGTTTCCAAAACTTCCTTTACGGTATCCTCGTCCAGTTCGCCCATGGCGATCGCCAGATTCTCAAAATCCATAATCGTGTCCTCCTTATTTCTTTTGGCCGAACAGGCCCTTGCGGTATGCCCGGTTATACTTTCTGCCGCCCTTATCCTGCATACGCAGTGCCTCGCAGGCATAGATCGTACCCATCATATCGGCAGAGCAGGGATCCATGATCGCAGAATCCAAACCTGCGGCAATGGCATAAGCCATACAGTTCATATTCACATATTTTCTTGCCGGCATATCAAAGCTGATATTGCTGATGGCGCCGGTGACCTTTACCTCCGGGGCGTAGGCATGGATGTTTTCGATGCAGTAGACAAAGTCGTTCATCGCCGTGGGCATGGTTGCCAGCGCCATCACGCAGGGGTCAATGTGCAGCTGAGAAAGCGCCACGCCGTACTTGACCGCCTTGTCGATAATCCGCTTGGCAATCTCCACCTTTTTGGCGGGGTCGGCAGGAATGCCCGTTTGATCACAAGTCAGTCCTACTACCTCCCAGGGTGTTCCGGCAATGAGAGGGAAAATGGTTTCGCACTTGTCGCTTTCCTCATTGACGGAGTTGACCATACCGGGTTTGTTCAAATGACCCTCCTCAATGATCCGAGCCAGCAGCTTGGCATTGGGACTGTCTATGCACAGGGGTACATCAGTACAACCCTGCATCAAACCAATAAGCCAAACCATAGTTTCATATTCAATCTCTGTGGCGGTACTGGGAGCGCAGTCCAGGAAGTTGGCGCCGGCACCTGCCTGTGCCAAGGTGCGCTCGATGATCAGCGCCTCATTTTTCTCGGTGATCGCCTGCTTGACAGAAGGGATCGCGCCATTGATCTTTTCACCAATAACTATCATAACATTAACCGTCCGTCAAAATCGTCAGCAGCAGGCGCATCATCTTCTCCCGCATAGGGCCAAAGTACCAGGGGACCAGTTTTTTCATCAGCTTCTGATAGCCTTCCGGATAGGATTTATAAACATTCTTTTCCATAGTGCCACCTCACAGTTTGTAGCCTGCAACAAAATCGCAGACCGCTTTGTAATTTTCCCGCTTGGCGTCATTGCGGTAGGAAAGCATCTTACCCTCAGAGAGAATAAAGCCGCCATCTTTGCCCAGCTCGTCACAGAGCCGCTTGGTGTAGGCGACACACTCCTCCGGTGTGCCGTTATGCAGCAGCTCGGTGGTCAGGCCGCCCATGATGCATACATTGGGCAGCGCTTCCCGGAACTCAAAGGGGTCGTCCTGCTCAATGTGGAAGGTAAGAACGCCCTTGGGATAATCCTTAAAGTGCTCTGCAAACCGCAAAATGGAGCCTTCGGTAAAAATGCGGATGTTCATACCCTTTTCTGCGTAAGCGTCCAGCAATTCTTTTAAGTGAGGCCAGTAGAACCGCTCGAACTGCTTCTTGTTCATCACATTGTGTGCCAGCATCAGGATGGAAGAGTCGAAACAATATTTGTAGTTGGGGCCTTTGCCGTTTTTGATCTTCTCAATGGCAGGCTTGATCCGTTCCTCATCCCAGCGGTTGATGAACGCTTCAATCTCATCAGCGTTGCGGCGCATAGCAACGGACAGCTGCTGAATGCCCAGAAGATTGGAAAACAGCTCCTCAATGCCCAGTACGATGGCGCCACTCATAGGATTGTTAGGAGAAAGGCTGGGCAGGCCGTACTGCTTACTGGTGATGCCTGCCATATGTAGAATATACTTGGTGTAGCGCATGTACTCGGCCCAAGTCTTTTTCCAAACGGAAAGGCCCTTTTCATCCCAGCTTGTGCCATATTTCTTCGGCAGGATCACTTCCCAAGCATATTTGGCGGGATCATCCAGATACTGCTGCAGTGTCTCCACCGTGCAATGGGCATGGTCATGAATGCCTACCACATTTTCATCATAGTAATAATAACCGCCCTTGCCAAAAGCTTCGGTCACGGTAAACTGATTGCGAATGCCCACATCCATCAGACCGTCCACAGGATAGGACTCCAGGAACTTAACCACAGATTCCTCAAGGACATCAAAATTGGTCATGGCCTGATCCAGGGTATAGCCCGCATCAAAAACCTTCCAGGTGACTACATTGGCGAAATGGGGAATTCGCTCTGTCTTCTTAAAATTGGCAGCATCACGAAACAGCTGCACCCTGGAGGCTTTCAATTCTTTACTGTTCATACGCACCGCTCCTTTGTGAACATGTTCAGTATAATCATATCATTATTTTAATTTTGTGTCAATTCTTTGCATAGATTTTTGGCCTATTCGGTGTTATAATCAAATTATCCCAATCAGGAGGAATAGTATGGAAGGTTTTACAATTGCTTTGGCATTGGTGGATGCCATTCCGGTATTGAGCTTTGGCATTTCAATGGTGATCATCGCATCCCGATTCCAATCGCCCCTATTTATGATAGGCGCGATTCTCAGTGTGCTGGGTGGCTGTTGTAAGGTTGCCTGGAAGCTGGTACTGGGGATTTCAAAGAAGGACCTACGCTGGCTGAACAAGCCTTTTGTGCCTATGATGGCCGGCGGTTTTTTGCTGCTGCTGGTTTCCGTCTTGCTTAACATCACCAAGATCAATTGGGCCGGTGTGGGCGCAGCGATTATCGGACTTCCCTGTATTTTGTTTTTTATCGCCTGGATCGGCTTGATGGGTGTTATGGGCTGGTATCGTAAGCACAAGTTTTCCAATGATGACGCAAAATCCAACTGGACGGCGCAAATTATCAATGCCGTCGGGCAAACCTGCCTGCTGCTGGGCATTCTTTTCGCGAACTGACCGTCTTAGCTACAACAATACGTCATTTTATAGCAAAAAGGCTTGACCAAACTGGTCAAGCCTTTTGCGTTAAAATAACGTGGTTATCCAATAAATAATGCCATATACTACGGAAGCCGATACACCATAGACGATAACAGGTCCCGCAATTGTGAACATCTTCGCGCCGACACCTAAAATAAAACCCTCTGCTTGTGTCAACTTAGGACCCATATATTCGTGTTCCATTAGGACTAATTTTCTTGCATTCTCTCCAAAATAGTGTTATACTATTTATGCCAAACCAACTAAATAATGCAGAAAGTATAATTTTTGTAGGGATATTATACTCTTTCGGCCCATAGAATGAATTTGATAAAAATGCAAATTCTGATTCTGTGGGTTTAAGGCATATGCTTTCTGCGGAGTTGGTTTGGCGACTATCGGAGTTTGCGTTTTTTGTGCGGCTACTTCGGTAGCCGCACTTTTTGTTTTAAGGAGAGATATTATGTTTTGTTCAAATTGTGGTGCAGAGGTATTTGGCTCCTATTGTGCAAATTGTGGTGCAAAAACTGAATCACCAAAATTCGCCTCAGAAAATCGAGCACAACAAACAGCCCACCTTAACTCTGCAAAAACTCAACCCAATCCGATTATTTTACTCAAATCCATAAACTGTGAGGCTACACTTAACGAATCAGAAAAGAAAGCGACAAAGTCACTCACACTCGTTAGTAATGTAACATCAGCTTGTATGTTTATTCTCATATTTTTCCCATATATTATGGGTCTTTTAGACGGAAGGAAGTTGAAATATATTGAGCCGTGGCCTATTCCTGTTATGCTACTTATATTTGCCCTTTCGTTGGTATTCTTCTACTACACAGTTAAGCAACAAAAGAAAGTTAAGGGCATTGCCAACAAATACTTAAATTACTGTTCCAAAGAAACGCTTATTGTAGACGAGCAAAAAATATATGGCTCAACATCGCAAAGCTCTATTGATTTGACTTATTCTCAAATTCAAAACATCAGTTTTTCAACGCACACACCAGATTCAAACAATTTTATTGCAGATCCATTGTGCGACATCTTAACAATCCATGATACATCTGGAAGACAATATATCTTCTACTCCTTCGCAAACTGCAAAGAACTTAAATCCGTAATCGATATGCAATTAAAAAATTCGTCTCTTAAGACCACTATGCCCGTTTCAGATCAATTTGCTGCTCCTTCCCCCGCAAGCGCACAAAAGCAGAACACACCTATCCAGCCGCAGCCAACTGAGGACGGTGAGTGCATCTGTCCTATATGTGGTCAAAAACAGCCGGTAAATCGCAAAGTTTGTTGGAAATGTGAACAAAAATTCTCCAATGAATAATCCAAAAGGCTTGACCAATCGGTCAAGCCTTTTTCATTAAAACAATGTGGTAATCCAATAAATCAAGCCATAGACTACCGATGCGCTCACGCCGTAGACGATGACCGGGCCGGCGATGGTGAACATCTTCGCACCGACACCCAGAATGAAGCCTTCGGTTTTGAACTCCACGGCGGGGGCGGCGATGGAATTGGCGAAACCGGTGATGGGCACCAGCGTACCTGCTCCGGCGTGCTTGGCAATATCGTCGTACAGGCTCAGGCCCGTCAGGAGCGCAGATAACGCCACCAAGGTCATAGAGGTAGCCGTTCCGGAATCGGTCTTGTCAAGGCCGAGAGCGGCATAACCGTTCATGATCAGCTGCCCGATGCAGCAAATCAGACCGCCAATCCAAAAGGCATTCAGGCAGTCCCTGCCAATGGGCGACTTGGGGGCCATATTTTTTATCAGTTTTCCATACTCTTTTTCCGTCACAAAAATCCCTCCCGCGCTAGTTTTTCCGGCGCAGGAGGGATTATGCATTATTTCTCGTTGGGGAACAGTTCTTCAATGGCTGCCCGAGCAGCCTCCTGCTCCGCGCGTTTTTTGCTGGAGCCGACGCCCTTGCCCACCACAGCGCCGTTGAGCACGACCTCCACTACAAACTCCTTGTCGTGGTCCGGGCCACTTTCGCCAATCAGGCGGTAAAGCAAAGACTGGTTCTTTTTCTGCTGGACCAGTTCCTGCAGGGAGGTCTTATAGTCCAGATTCTTCATTTTGCTGACGGGAACATCGTTTAGCACAAACCGGCGGATCAGCCCCTCTGCGGCGGCCATACCGCCATCCAGGAAGCAAGCGGCGATCACAGACTCCATTGCATCCGCCAGAATGGACGGCCGGTTTCTGCCGCCACCCTGCTCCTCGCCGTTGCCCAGCAGCAAATGCCGCCCCAGGTCGATTCTCTCGGCGATCCGGGCAAGGCTGCTCTCGCAAACCATATCCGCCCGCATGCGGGTCAGCTCACCCTCCAGTCGGTCGGGGAAATTGCGGTACAGATGCTCCGCCACCACCATGCCCAGGATAGAGTCGCCCAAAAACTCCAGCCGCTCGTTGCTCTTCAGGCTGTCGTGCCAGTGCTCGTTTGCATATGAGGAGTGGGTCAAAGCATTCTGCAGCAGGGTGATATTCCGAAACCGGTAGCCGATGGCGGCTTCCAAATCCTTAATCATCCTCAGACTCCTTTTCTGTCAGCGCCAGCAGTCCCTGCTCCAGCTCGGCAGAGAAATCCGCGCTGGCGGCATCCATCGCCTGGCGCACTGCGTTGCGGAAGGCCAGGGCATCGGAAGAGCCGTGGGCCTTGATCACCGGCTTACGAATGCCCAAAAACTGGGTGCCGCCGATGGTGCGGTAGTCCAGCATACCCATCACTTCGTCCACGCCCGGCTTGCAGAAGAGGTAGCCGATCTTGGACAGAAAACTTCTCTTAAATATCTTGTGCTTCATCAGGCTGCCCATAAACATGGCAGTACCCTCGATGGACTTCAGCAGCACATTGCCGGAAAAACCGTCGCAGACCACCACATCCACTGCCCCCAGAGGGACATCACGGGCTTCGGCATTGCCCACAAAGTTGATCAGACCCTTTTCACCGGCCTGCTTCAACAGAGCGTAGGCCTCTTTTTGCAGGGGCGTACCCTTGGTGTCCTCTGCGCCGATGTTCAAAAGACCCACCTTGGGATTCTCTACCCCTAAGTACTTCTTGGCATACAGGGAGCCAACAAGGCCAAACTGCAGCAAAAACTCTGCGGTGCACTCTGCGTTGGCGCCGCAGTCCAAAATCACCGTCTTGCCTCCGGCCTTATTGGGCATCACGGGGCCCATAGCCGCCCGGCGGATGCCTTTGACCCGCTTGACAATCAAGGTCGCGCCGGTGAGCAGCGCGCCGGTAGAGCCGGCAGAAATAACCGCGTCACCCTCGCCGTCGGCAAGCATTTTCAGTGCCGTCATCATAGAGGAGTCTTTCTGCTTGCGCACCGCCGCAGTGGGATCCTCGTGGGGGTCCACCACGCCGTCAGCGTGGACCACCTCAACGCCATTGGGCAGGGTATCGATACCCTGCTCGCTCAGAACACGGAGAATCTCCTCTCCTCTGCCTACCAGCATAATTTGAGCGCCAAAATCCTCTGCCGCCCGGATCGCACCCATTACAGGTGCTAAAGGAGCGTTGTCGCCCCCCATTGCGTCCAGAATAATTTTCATAGCCGCACCTCTTTTCGTTTAGATACCTGACTGAATCAGGTCATCGATAATGGCCAGAGACCGATTGGCAATCGCCAGATTCTTCTCTGCCTTTTTGCGAACGCGCTGTTCCAGCGGTGCAATGATGCTGAAGTTCACATTCATTGGCTGGAAGTTCTCAATGCGTCCGTCGCTGATATACAAGCCCAGAGCGCCGATGGCAGTCTCCTTGGGGAATTGGGGAAGCTCTTTTCCCAGCACCTTGGCCGCCATTGCCACGCTGGCCAGGAAGCCGGAAGCGGCGCTTTCCACATACCCCTCCACGCCGGTCATCTGCCCGGCAAAGGCAACCAAAGGATTGCGGCGATCTGCATAGTACTTGTCCAGCAGATTGGGACTCTGGAGGAAGGTATTCTGGTGCATCACGCCGTAGCGGACAAACTCCGCATTCTTCAGGGCGGGGATCATGGAAAATACCCGCTTCTGCTCGCCGAACTTTAAATGGGTCTGGAAGCCCACCAGGTTATACACACTCTTTGCCGCATTGTCCTGACGGAGCTGGACCACCGCGTAGGGCTCTTTTCCGGTCTTGGGGTCTGTGAGGCCGACGGGTTTTAACGGGCCGTAGCGCAGGGTGTCCGGGCCGCGGCGGGCCATCACCTCAACAGGCATACAGCCCTCAAAGACACGCTTGTCCTCAAAGCCGTGTACCTCTGCCTCCTCGGCGGAGATCAACTCCTTAATAAAGGCCTCGTACTGCTCTTTGTTCATGGCGCAGTTTACATAATCCGGGGTTCCCCGGTCATATCGGCTCTGCCACCAGGCCTCGTTCATATCCACCGACTCAGCAGTCACCAGGGGCGCTGCCGCGTCGAAGAAATGGAGATAGTCGCTGCCAAAGTAAGCGCCGATGGCCTCAGACAACGCGTCGGAGGTCAGCGGGCCGGTAGCAATGATCACCGGACCTTCCGGCACCTGGGTCACCTCCTGGGAGATGACGGTGATGTTGGGATGGCTGCGGATTTTCTCCGTCACCAGGTCAGAAAAACCCTGCCGGTCCACCGCCAGACATCCTCCTGCCTCCACACGGGTCGCGTCGGCGCAGGTGATGATCAGGCTGCCAAGGCGGCGCAGTTCCTCCTTCAGCAGACCTACGGCATTTTCAATTTTATCTCCCCGAAGGGAATTGGAACACACCAGTTCTGCGAAGGTATCCACATGGTGGGCCGGGGACTTCTTGTGGGGCTTCATTTCGTACAGCTCCACCTTTATCCCCCGCTGGGCAAGCTGCCAGGCGGCCTCTGCCCCCGCCAGTCCTGCGCCGATAACTTTCACGGTTGTGATCATTTGGTCTCCTTGGTTTTGGCGGTCTTCTTTGCCGCTGTTTTCTTTGCCGCCTTCTTGGCAGGCTTCTTCTCCGCGGTTTCCGCAGATTCTTTCTTCTTATAGTATCCCCGCTTGTCTTCCGGCAGGAAGTTTTCGCAGGACTCGTTGATGCAGAAAGGCTTCATACGACCCCGGCCGGACTTCTTGAACATGGTCTGACCACACTTGGGGCAATCTTCTGCCGTAGGAACATCCCAGCTCATAAAGCCGCACTCCGCGCCCCGCTCACAGCCATAGTAGGCAAAGCCACGCTTGGATTTACGCTTTAAGAGGGTGCTGCCGCACTTGGGGCAGCGGCCGGGCATCTTCTCCACGATAGGTTTTGTGTTCTTACATTCCGGGAAGCCCGGGCAGGCAAGGAACTTGCCGAACCGGCCCACCTTGACCACCATATTTCTGCCGCAAACTTCGCAGATCTCGTCGGACTGCTCATCAGGCACTTTCAGTCGGGTACCCTCCAAAGCGGCTTCCGCTTCCTCCAGCTCCTTGTGGAAATCCCCGTAGAACTCCGCAAGCAGAGCCTTCCAGTTCTGATTGCCGGATTCCACCTCGTCCAGACGGGTCTCCAGATTGGCGGTGAACTCCACATCGATAATGTCCTTGAACCGCTCCATCATCAGTCCGGTGACTACCTCACCCAGAGCGGTGGGCTGCAGGCGCGTATCCACCTTGTTCACATACTCCCGTTCCTGAATGGTAGAAACGATGGTAGCGTAAGTGGAGGGCCGGCCAATGCCCTTTTCTTCCATAGCCTTTACAAGGCTTGCCTCGTTATACCGGACCGGCGGCTGGGTAAAGTGCTGCTCCGGCTTCATTTCCACGGCGTTGGCTCTGTCGCCCACCTGCAGTTGCGGCAACGGAGCGCCGGTGGCCTCCGGCTCCTCGTCCTTGCCCTCCTCATACACCGCCAGGAAGCCATTAAACTTCACGCTCTGGTGGGTGCTACGGAAGGTGTGACCGGCGCACTGGGTGTCGATGGCCACAGTATCATACACGGCAGACGCCATCTGGGAAGCCAGGAAGCGGCTCCAGATCAGCTTATACAACCGGTACTGTTCCTTTGTCAGGCTGCTCTGAATCCGCTCGGGATCCAGCTCCACATGGGTGGGACGGATGGCCTCATGAGCATCCTGGGCGCCGGACTTGGATTTGAACACATGGAAAGAGCCGTAGTAATAATCCTTGCCGTAGCGGCTCTTGATGAACTCTCTGGCAGCGGCCATAGCGCCGTCAGATAGGCGCAGAGAGTCCGTACGCATATAGGTAATCAGACCCAGCGTACCCTCACCTGCCACATCAACGCCTTCATAGAGCTGCTGGGCAACGGCCATGGTGCGTTTGGGGGTCATATTCAGCTTCCGGGCGGCCTCCTGCTGGAGCGTGGAGGTGGTAAAAGGAGGCGCGGCAGAGCGTTTCTTGTCTGCCCGCTTCACATCCACCACCGCAAACTCCTTGCCGGTGATATGGTCCATGATCTCCCGGACCTGTGCCTCGGTCTTCAGTTCCCGCTTTCGGGCGTCTCCGTAATAGCGTGTCGTGAAAGAGCCCTTTTTACCGATCAGATCCAGCTTGACCTCCAAAGACCAGCTCTCCTCCGGCACAAAGGCGCGGATCTCATTTTCCCGGTCCACCACAAGGCGGGTGACAACAGACTGCACTCTGCCTGCGGAAAGTCCTCTGCGGACTTTTTTCCACAGCAGCGGAGAGAGCTGATAGCCAACGATTCTGTCCAGGATTCGGCGCGCCTGCTGAGCATCCACCAGGTCCCGGTCGATGGCTCTGGGATTGGCGATAGCTTCCTCCACCACATGCTTAGTCACCTCATTGAAGGGCGCGCGGTGGGTCTTGGCATCGGGCAGTTCCAGCAGTTCCTTCAAATGCCAGGCGATGGCCTCACCTTCCCGGTCCGGGTCAGTTGCCAGATACACGGCATCTGCCTTCTTCGCCATTTTCTTCAGTTCATCGATTACATCGCCCTTATTGGCAAGAGGGATATACTCCGGCTCAAAATCATTGGCAATATCCACACCCATGGTGCTCTTGGGCAGATCACGCAGGTGGCCCATACTGGCCTTCACCACATAATCCGGCCCCAGATATTTGCCAACGGTCTTCGCCTTGGAGGGCGACTCCATAATAACAAGATTGAAACCCATAGTTTCCTCTCCTTAGATTATTTCAAGCTGACACGCCCGCCGGGATGCTTCAAAACAAGGCCCTTTACTGTCAGCATGGTCAGTAATGACAGCACCTTGCCCGAAGGCATATCCAGTTTCGCAATGAGCGCGGCCGACTCCTGAGGCTCTCGGGTGAGCAGCGCCAAAACGCTCTGTTCCTCCCCGCTCAGGGTCGGGCGGTTATTTTCTAACTCACTATACGAGGAAATTGCCCCGTTGTCAACGGGGTTTTTTCGGGGGTTTTCCGTTTCTTTCGTGTCTTCCCCGGGAACGGCCGGCTTTTGCGCCACCTTTGCCACGGTCTTTTCCTCCCGGTACAAAGCTGTGGCCTTGCTCCGATTCAGCTTGCCGGGATAGAGGCTTTCGTAATTACTCAGCACATCCCAACCGGAGAAAACCGGCACTGCGCCCTCCTGCAGCAATGCGTTGCTGCCCGCGCAGCTGGGGGTATTGATATTGCCCGGCACTACAAACACATCCCGACTCTGCTCCAGGGCCCATCGGGCTGTGATCAGCGCGCCGCTCTTTTCCGGGGCTTCCACCACCAGCACACCGCTGCTGATGCCGCTGATAATGCGGTTTCTTGCAGGGAAATGCCAGGGCTTCGGCTGCGTTCCCGGAGGATATTCCGAAATCAGGCAGCCGTTTTGCACCACATCGTCAAAAAGTCTGCGGTTTGTGTAGGGATAAGGCACATCCACACCGCAGCCCAGCACGCCTACCGCGCCCCGGCCTGCAGCCAATGCGCCCTCCATAGCGGCGGTGTCTCCGCCTTCGGCGCCGCCGGACACCACCCACGCGCCGCCTGCGGCAATTTGATTGCCCATTTGGTGAGCAACCTGTACACCGTAGGCCGATACCTTTCGCGTGCCCACAATGCCGATGAAGGGAACGCTGTCCCAGTCCGGCAGGATACCTTTATAATATAGTACAACCGGGGCGTCCGCCGTGTTGCGGAGTCTGGCGGGATAGGCGCTGTCTCCCACAGGCAGAATACGGATCCCCTTTCTCTCGCAGCGGGCTAGGATCTGCCGTGCAGATGCAGTGTCCCGTCGGGAGATCGCCTGACGCACCTTCTCCGGCACGCCCAGCTTTTCCAAGGCTTCCTCACTGGTGCAGTAAAGTTCCTCCGGGTCGCGAAAATGCTCCAAAAGGCGGTGTTTCTGCAGTAAGGAAATCTCTTTGAGTTCTGCAAGCCAGATCCAGTGCAGGAGCATTTTCTTCACCCTTTCTCTATTGTTTCATTTGCCACATCACAATGGCCGCGGCAATGGCCGCGTTCAGGGATTCGCAGTTTGGATTCATGGGAATGATCAGGGACTTCTCCGCCCCGGAGAGAATCTCCGGGCGTACGCCCTGACCCTCGCTGCCGATGACCACGGCCATGGTGTTCAGCGGAGAGCACCGCAGATCCGCAGATCTGTCGTCCAGTGCGGTCACACCTATCGGGATCCCTGCAGCAGCGCAAGCCTTTTGGGCCTCTTCCCAAGTGGTCTGGACCACATCCATGCGGAACACCGCGCCCATACTGGCGCGAACCACCTTATGACTGTAGGGATCAGCACAGCCCTCCAGCAGCGCCACCGGTATCTCCAGCGCATCCGCCGTTCTCAGGATCGTACCCAGATTGCCCGGATCCTGAATGCCGTCCAGCAGGAGCATACCGCCTTTGGGCGCAAAGGTTTTTTGCTGGGGAAGGCGGCACAGAAACAGCGCGCCTTGGGGCGTCTGCATAGGGGAAACGGACGCCATCACATCTTTGGGGACAACCACTGTCCGCACACCGGCGGGGATCTCCATCTCCACACCTTCGGACAGAATGACAGTATGCAGACCCGGCCACCAGCGAATTGCCTCGTTCAGCAATTTTGTGCCGTCGGCCACAAAAAGGCCTGCCTCCTCACGGGCCTTCCGGGAGGAGAGAAGCTTTTTCACCTGCTGAAGCAGGGGATTTTTTCTGGATGTAATCAATTCACTCATAGCTTCTGTACGGCAGTCAGCGCGTCCGTGCCTCCCAAAACAACCATCACATCCCCGGGCTGGATCTCATAATCCGCGCCGGGGGACACATTGATGCGCTTACCTTTCTTGACGGCAATGATATTCACGCCCAGTTTTGCCCGGACATTCAAATCCTTCAGTGTTCTGCCCAGCCAGGGGGTAGGTGCCGGCACTTCAATGATGCCGTACTCGTCAGACAGCTCGATATAATCCAGCACATTGGGGCTGGACAGATTCCGGGCCAGTCTGCCGGCCTGCTCCTGCTCGGGGATCACAACCTTATTGGCGCCCAGCTTCATCAGCACCTGTCGATGGGTCTCGTCGCTGGCCTTGCACACCACATAGGGAACACCCAGTTCCTTCAGGTTCATCGTTGCCAGAACAGAATTGCCCAGATCGCCGCCGATGGCCACGATGGCGCAATCGAACTCCCCTACTCCCAGGGCCTTCAGCACCTCTTTATCCCGGGCGTCTCCCACAACGGCCTGAGTCACACTGCCGCTGATCTGCTGCACCAAGTCACTGTTGTGATCAATGGCCAGCACCTCGCAGTTCAGCTCGCACAGGCGTCTTGCTGCCTCGCTGCCAAAGCGGCCAAGGCCTACTACAATATACGATTTCATAGGTTTCCTCCTATCCGATCAACAGGTTGGTATCCGCATAGCGGAAGCGATCCTCCGCCTTATTGCCCATCAAGAAGCCAAGGCTGATGGTGAGAATACCCACACGGCCAAAATACATATAAATAATCATCAGAATCTGAGCTGGAATGCCCATCACCGGGGTAATACCGGTAGTCAGTCCCACCGTCGCCAGTGCCGAGACAGACTCAAACAGTCCGTCGGCCAGGCTCACCGGCGTGGGAGAAGTAGCGGTGATGAAGATGCCGCCGAAGAAAGCCAGCACAACCATTAAGAAGAACACCGTCATCGCATCGATCGCCTTGCTCCCGGGAATGGTGTGGCGGAAGACATGAACTGTGTTTTTGCCCCGGGCTTTGGCCCAAATAAACAGCAGCAGCACCACAAAGGTCACCGTTTTCAATCCGCCGGCAGTAGAGCCGGACGAGCCGCCGATCAGCATGATCACCATACTCACTGCCTTTGCGCCGTCTGTCAGCTGACCCTGGTCTATCGCGGCAAATCCCGCCGTACGGAGCGTCACCGTCTGGAAGAATCCGTTCAGAATCTTCTGCCACACGGGCATACTCCCCAGGGTATTGGGGTTGCTCCATTCCAGCAACAGGAATGTCCCCGTGCCTAAAAGAATAATGACTGTCGTTGCGATCAAAACCAGTTTGGTGTAAACACCGCATTTTTTGAAGGAACGGACACGGACCAGCTCCTCCCATACAAAGAAACCCAAGCCGCCCACGGTGATCAAGATCATCAGGGTGATCAGCACCACAGGATCGCCGTTCAAGCCAATGAGGCTCTGCCCCGGTGTGACCACGCCAAAAATATCAAAGCCCGCGTTGCAGAAGCCGGACACTGCGTGGAACACGCCCCAGATCACTGCCTGACGGAGTCCGTGAGCAGGCAAAAAATACAGCGTCAGCACCAAAGCGCCAAGGAATTGCACGCCCAGAGAGCCGAAAATCACGATTCGCTGAAGTCGGACAACACCCTGCATATCGTTAAGGCTCATAGCCTGGGCCATCAACATCCTTTGCTTCAATCCTGCTTTTTTTCGCAGCAGGAAAACCACTAGGGACGCTGCCGACATAAAGCCAAGGCCACCCACCTCAATGAGCAGCAGGATCACCGCCTGGCCGAATCCGCTCCACTGACTCCAGGTGTCAAAGAGCACAAGGCCTGTCACACAGGTGGCAGAAGTAGCGGTAAACAGTGCCGGAAACACACCGCAGGAATCGCCGCTGCGGGAGGCCGCAGGCAGAGAAAGAAGGACTGTGCCCAAAAGAATAATCCCGGCAAAGGCCAGCGCAATAATCTGCGTTGTGCTCAGGCGCAGTTTTCGCACCCACTTCCAAAAGCGCAGCAATCTTCTGTCGCCCCTCATAGATCTCCCTCCTCCGTATAGCAGTCCTATTTTACCTTAATTATATCAACTTTACCCCTCAATGCAAGAAGATTTTTCCCTGCATAAGGAAACGCACCTACACCGCCTGCTGTCAGCAGAGGGCGTAGGTGCGTTTTTCATTATTTAATTGTCGTGCTGTTGTTAAGCACCAGGGTGCTGTAAAGCAGCAAAACATCCTGTCCATGGAAGTCCACAAAGCGGTCCAGCATATCAATGCTGATATACCGGATATCCACCACTGTCACTGTGGCATAGTCCGCCACCAGCAGGGGTACCATGCTGCTGCCAAAAGAATCCCGGAAGACAATCAACTCCCGGTCGGTCGTTGCATTGGGGTTTTCGATCCGCAGCAAAGAGCGGGAGCCGGAGAGGAACACATCGTACAGATCCCGGCTGGTCAGCTTGCTCTCGTCATAGACATTTGCGTAGCTGTTGCTCTCAAAATCAAAGACGGTGCAGTCCTTCAACAGGTCGCTCTCCATAATGAACATAGTCTCCGGGTCCATAGGGAGGGCTGCCTGGCCGTAGTAAACGCCATAGAAGGGACGCTCCAGAGCGGTCTTGGTGAAGTCCTCCGCCTTGGGGGCCGTCACGCCCATAGCTTCACACAACTTGCCCGCGGCGGCAAAGAGCTTCTCCTGACGCCAGTGGGTATCCGTGTAATAATAGCTTTCATGGTTCAAAGTATCCGTCAGATCCACATAGGTGGCCCAGGGAAGACCTGCCTGCAGGGAAGCAAACATCTTCTCATAGTCCATGGCTGGATAGCCGTTTTCCTGGGTAAGGTAATAGCCCTTGTCGGGAGCGACGGTCATAAAGATCTCAGAGCCGCTGTCCTTCAGGTACTTTTCATACAGGTAAGTGAACCGACCTATGGCATACTCCAGAGATTTTTCGTTATAGGGATACTCCAGCTTGGCGGCATAGCCGTCTTCCAGGTAAATGCCGTTGTTGTCCTTCTGATTCAGCACATTATAGTGGAACAGGGACTTGATCTGCCGGAACACATCCCGCAGGGGAAACTGATCCAGGGCATAGTCTTCAAACTTGCCCATAAACTTGCCGCTGAGCAGTGTCTCCACGGAAATGCCGGGCCACTGCTCCAAGGGCCGCCGCTCAGATTCAGAAATGTCCTTGGCGGGGCCAAACCAGGAGAAGCCGATGAGCACTGCCCAGAGGGCAACCAATACGATCGCGCCGATCGCGCGGATTTTCTTATGATTCATGTGCTCACCTCCTTAGAATCGGAAATACAGGAAGGGGCTGAAGGAGCCGTCTACCAAATAGCCTGTGCAGATCAGCAGCAGAGCGATCAGCACAATGGGCTCCAAAACAGACACTGCCTTGTACTTGCTGAGGCGGTTGGCCGTATCCCTTACCAGGGGAGTTGCACCCACAAAGCCCAGCACAAACAGCAGCCCGTAGCTCTTGAGATAGTACACCGTCTCCCCTGTCAGGAACGGTACGCCACCGAAACCAAACATGCCGGCAATATCGCTGCCCGCCTGGGCAAAGCTCTCGGCATTGAACAGCACAAAACTGATAATGATCGCCAACAGAACATACGCTCTTCGGAAAATGGTAGGCATTTTCTGAAGAGCAGGCACCCATTTTTCAATGAGCAGCAGCACCGCAAACATCAGACCCCAAACCACAAAGTTCCAGGCCGCGCCGTGCCACATACCGGTGAGCATCCAAACCGTCAGCGTATTCACCAGCCACCGGGCCTTGGATACCCGGTTGCCGCCCATAGGAATATAGATATAATCCCGGAACCAGCTGCCCAGGCTCATGTGCCAGCGGCGCCAGAACTCACCTACACTCTTGGACAGGTAGGGATAATTAAAGTTCTCAATAAAGTGGAAGCCGCACACCCGGCCCAGGCCGATGGCCATATCGGAATAACCGGAGAAATCAAAGTAGATATTCAGGCAAAAGGCAATGGCATAAATCCAGTAAAACACCACACTCTGCTCCCCGGACTCCCGGAACAACTTCATCAGCAGCGCAAAATTGTCCGCGATGATGACCTTTTTAGCAAGGCCCACCAGAAAACGGCGCAAGCCAAGTGCCACATCGTCCCAGCTATGGGTGCGGTTATCCAGTTCCCGGGCCACATCGATATACCGGACGATGGGGCCGGCGATCAACTGGGGGAACAGGGACACATAGGCGCCAAAACTGATGGGATTTTTCTGGGCCGGTACATTTCCCCGGTAGACATCTATTGTGTAGCTCAAGCACTGGAATGTGTAGAAGCTGATGCCGATGGGCAGCGCAAGGCGCAGCAGCGGCACGCTCAGTCCGGTGACGGAATTGAAGGAGCTAACAAAGAAATCAGCATATTTAAATACGCCCAGCAGTGTCACGCTGCACACAACGCTGACCAGCAGCCAGAACTTCTTCCATTTCTTTGTCTGCGCTTTGCCAATGGCAAGGCCGCAGCCGTAAAACAGAATGATCGAGCTGACCATCAGCGCCAAATACTTTGGCTCGCCCCAGCCATAGAACACAAGGCTGAACAGAAGCAGCACAGCGTTCTTCAGCTTCCTGGGTACCAGGAAATAGGTAAGCAGCACCGCCGGCAAAAAATAATACAAAAACGGTATGCTAGAGAATAACATTCACATTCTCCTTATTCTAACGATTAAAAAGGCAACAGTCCGAAGACTGTTGCCCTTTTTTCGACAGTAAAATATGCTCTGCAGCGAAAGGGCAGCAATTACAGCATATTCTCCTCGACCACAACAGTTGCGTATCTGTAAGCAGTGGTCAGGTAGGTTGCGAAGGTGTTGACCAGCTGAGTGTTGCCATAGAAGGCGATCACATAGTCATCAATGGTAGCAATGACCAGCAGCTCGGGGAAACCGCACATCCACTGAGTGCTCAGGATACCATCCTTCAGAGTGCTGACAAAAGCATTCACATCACCGGTGATCTTGTAGGCGCCGGCAGTAAAGGTGTTGGCATTCATCATGTGCATCAGGGAAGCAGCCTCGACCAGCTGTGCGTGCAGAGTCTCGGGAACATGGAGCATATAGCTCAGGGTGTCAGCATCAGTAGTAGGCACTGCGCCGGGTGCGTCCATAACCATAGCCTCACCGGCACCGCCGCCGCAGGGGAACTTCAGGTCGGTGGGGAAGATTTCCCAAGTCTTGGTCAGGATTTCAACTGCATCCTTAATCTCTACCTTCTCAGCTTCCTGAGGCTTGCTGTCGTTGTCGGGGGTGTCATTGTTGTTTGCCTTGCAGGCGGCCATGGACATAACCATCACCAAAACCAGCAGGAGTGCAATCAGTTTCTTCATTGTGTATTCCTCCAAATAATAATTTTTCTTTTTGATTTATAACGCATCCAATTCCCGCAGGAGCACGCCCGGCAATAAGCCAGCGCATCTCACGCAGACCGGAGACGAGGTCCGGTATCCAGGATCGTTTTATCCTACAACCGGGAAACCACAATTTACTATTACAGGATTTCCATATGTTCCAATAGGATCTTGACGCCCAACAGGATCAAGATCACACCGCCGGCCACCTGGGCCTTCTTTTCAAAGCGATTGCCGAAAATATTGCCGATCTTCACGCCCAGCGCAGACAGCAGGAAGGTGATCACGCCGATCAGAATCACGGCAACGGCAATGTTTACATCCCCCGCCATGGCAAGGGAAATGCCAACTGCCAATGCGTCAATGCTGGTGGCAACCGCCATCAGAAACATGGTCTTCACAGACAGGTCCGCATTGTTGCTTTCACAGTCACAACCTTTGGAAAAGGCCTCTTTCAGCATATTGATACCGATGATCGCAAGCAACCCGAAGGCCACCCAGTGGTCAAAGGCCTCGATGGCCTCCGCAAAAAGCGTTCCTAAAAAGAAACCGGCCAGGGGCATCAGCGCCTGAAAGCTGCCAAACCAGCTTCCGCAAATGCTGCATTCCTTAAGGCCTGCTTTTTTCACAGACAGGCCCTTGCATACAGACACCGCAAAGGCGTCCATACTCAGGCCCACCGCCAGCAGCAACAGCTCGCCAAAACCCATTGAAATCCTCCGTGTCGCAGACAGGCAGAGCACCGTTTTCCAGGTCTCGGCCCAAGTGTTCTCAACTCATGTTTCCTGGCGAATTATATCAGCAAAACAGTGCAATGTCAAGCACTTCACAATAATTTAAAAAATAAGATCATTTTTCAAAAATTACGGAAAAATCTGCATGGGAAAGTTGCAAAATTGTATAATAAAACCTGTCGTAAAACATCAATTTTCAGGCGCTAAAAGCAGTATGTTTGCCACTGAAATCGCCACACTTCCCTATTATCGTATATAGTATACCATCTGTTGCCATTTATTGCAAGGTGTGCTATACTGACTGCAGTCAACCTTTCAGCCGGGAGTGATCAAAATGTCGATTGAGAAAGTAAAAGCATATTTTGCGCAGTTCGGTATGGCCGACCGGGTGCTGGAGTTTCCCGTATCCAGCGCCACCGTAGATTTGGCCGCACTGGCCGTGGGCTGTGAGCCCGGCAGGATTGCCAAATCCCTGTCCTTCCTGGTAAATGGAGAGCCGGTGCTGGTGATCGTAGCCGGCGATGTTAAGGTGGATAATGCCAAATACAAAGCAACCTTCGGTGCAAAAGCTAAAATGCTCACCCCAGACGAGGTCATTTCTCTCATCGGCCACGCTGTGGGCGGCGTGTGTCCCTTTGCCGTCAACGAAGGCGTGGCAGTATATCTGGATGTGTCCCTGCGGCGGTTTGAAACCGTCTTCCCTGCCTGCGGCAGCAGCAACAGCGCCATTGAACTGACGATCCCGGAGCTGGAGCAATATTCCGGCAGCTGCGCTTGGGTGGATGTCTGTAAGCTCCGTCAGGAATGAATTATACATTATAATATATAACGGACAGAGGCCTCTCCCCTGTCCGTTTTCTTTATTAAAAAAGCCAGAGGTGAAACACCTCTGGCCTTTTTATTTTGAGATTGATCTCTTACTTCTCGCCGAAATAGATCTTTGCGGAGAATGCAACCACATCGGAAACCTTCTCAACAATGGGAGCCAGCTCCAGACCGGCAATACCCAGTTCCATCTCGATCTCCATATAGGTGTCCTCGCCGATCAGGGTATGCTTGGTGTAGCCGCCATCAGCTACGGTGTAGTAAGCCAATTCTTCGATGGTCAGGGCGACACCCAGTTCCATGCGGGCGCCTTCGAAGATCTCCAGGTTGATGGTCTTAATGATGCCGTCGGGGCCGGCGGACAGGACCTCGCCTTCGTCCTCACCAATGATCCACACGATGTCAGCAGTCATGGTGTTGACATCAAAGTGGGAGTAGCGAGAACGGTTCCAGGGAGCGCCGTCTACGCTGAACCACAGGTCAACATACCACAGGCCTGCGCCGGGGGACAGAACGCACTCAGCGGGAACAACATGTCTGTCGGGCAGAGCCTCAACAAAGGACTCAACGGGAACGATCTCACCGGTGGTAGCTTCAGTAGCATCGGTAGCATCGGTGGCTTCAGTGCCCTCGGTAGCTTCGGTACCCTTAGTGCCGTCGGTGGGATCGGTGGGGTCTGCAGGCTTTTCACAACCCATCAAGGCCATGGAGCACAGCAGGACCAGTGCCAGGACCAGTGCCAGGAACTTTTTCATTTTGATTTTCCTCCAATATTTTTGCTTTCTAATATCGCTTATTCAGCATCGCGGGGTGCTATCCAGCCTCCCCGGATATATGGGAACATTGCCGCCTTTGGGATTGCCGCCGGCGGCTATGTCTCCAAAAATTAATGAATGGGATTACTGATTATACACTTCAACCTCGTAGATCTGGGTGTTCGCTTCAGCGGTGAATGCCATCTGCAGGCGGATCGCATCGGGAGTGATGGATGCGGGCAGAGTAATGGTAGTGCAGTTGCCCTCAGTGTTGACCACTGCGCCATCCACAGCAACGAACTCGCCTTCTCCGGTCTTCGCCATCAGGGTCACAGTGCCCAGGTTGATGCCGTAGACCTTGACCACATTGAAGGTGGGCTCGTTGATCAGGAAGTTGAAGGCCACGAACTTGATGCCATCAGTACCGGTGCCGCCCTGTGCCCAACCGTAGTTGTCGCGAACGCCGTCGAACAGCTTGTGCTCAGCGGGATGCTGGCGGCTGGTGTCAGAAGGATCGTGTGCAGATGCGTTGAAGGTGTAATCCTTATACTCCAGGCTGCCAAACAGCAGGCTGCCGTTTGCCAGACGCTCTGCCTCCAGCGCATTGATATCTGCAGCTACTTCGTCGTAGCTCTTCAGGCCAGTGTCTCTAGCGATGCTGGTACCGATCAGAACTTCGAAAGGCTTCAGAGTGAAGGTGTTGCCGGTGAAGGTGCCTTCGTGACGGAAGTTGTCCCAAGTGCCGCTCAGGCCGTTAATAGTGACGGTCTGCTCAGCGTTCTTCAGGTTGATGATCACGACCATCTTCTCTTCGCCCTTTGTCCAGGTGACGGCCTCATAAGAGTCATTCATTGCCAGCACATTCCGTGTACCGGTAGCCAGCAGATCTTCCAGAGCCTCAATGCTGGAGAAGGTGTAGCGAGTGCCTTCGTACAGGGATGCGCGGTCGTGGATATCGTGACCGGCGTAAGGCCAAATGGACTTTGCGCCGTGAGTCAGGCCGACCCAGGTGTTGCAGATGTACTCATCGAAGGTGGGGTAATCTCTGTAGTCGTATACGCCATCTTCGTTTTCATCAGTGGGCCAGGAGGCGAAGCAGGTAGGCAGGAAGCCGAAGCACTTGTCCCCTCTGTTCCGGTTGACCATAGTTTCCACGATCTCAGCCAGGTCGCCGTAGTTATCGCCCCAGCTGGTACTGTGTACACGGCCGCCATCAGTCGACATAATGGCCATATACCGGTCAACTTCGATCCAGTCAGCGCAGTCAATGTAGTCAGCGGGGTACTGCGTGCCGATCAGGACGACATGGTAAGGATCCTTCTGAGCAATGTACTCATACAGATTCTTCATGTATTCCATGTTCCAGCGCTCGTACTCGGGCTCATCGGAGAAGTAGTAGTAGCCAAAGTTCTTGTTCTTGTTGGCTTCGATGATTCTGTCCACTGCGGCCAGAACCTCTGCGCTGGGATATGCCAGTGTTCTGTGCTCAGATTTGTCGCTGTAGGGATCAACGCCAAGCATACCCAGCTGGATGCTTACCTGCACCATCTCGTCAGTCTCAGACAGATCGTCATTAAAGTACTTTTCCTGGTTGAGTGCGCTGACACGGTAAGTGGGAGAGTAAACATTGCGGCGGATAACAGGTTCGCCGTTCAGATACAGGACACCATCCTGGATCCAGGTCATGGTCTTGCCGGTCTCTGCCAAGCGGCGGATGATGGTCTCGCTTACCACATGGCCGTTCATAACCACGGACAGGCGCACCTGACCACCCACAGGCAGGCCCGCGGTGTTGAAGGAGAACTTGCCGTCAGCGCCGGGGGTGACTTGCTGGATTGCAATGCCGTTGCCTTCCAAGATCACAGTCAGGCCCATGCCTGCGGGCACAGTGCCTTCCACCTTGGAGGCATCCTCACCGGGATAGAAGTTGGTGCGGTATGCGGGCAGAGTCAGAGTGGGCTCGGGCATCTTCTCAAGGATGCGGACCTTCAGATAAATGGCATCGCCTGCGGCGAAGGTCATTTCGTTCAGGTTTGCGATAAATGCGTTGGTCAACTTGGGCAGGTGCACAGACCACTTTGCGGGGTTGATGGCGTGCTCTTCATACTGGCCGTTTGCCAGCTTCTTGAAGTACTTGAATTCCTCAATGGCCACATTGGCGCCGTCGGCATTCAGTCTCTCACGAATGGAGATCTGGCCAACCTTGGTCTCTGCGTCTGCAATCCACAGCCAATCGACCGTCATATCAGCAGGATTTGCATAGCGATAGCCGAAGAGGGTCCAGCTGGGGTTCTGAATAGCGGCATCCATATAGTAGCCCAGGTTGTTCTCGGGCTGCACAGTGACGGCAGGCAGAGCGCTTACCAGGTTGGTCTCGCCAATGAAGGTCAGCTTCACGTAGATGGCCTTCACCTTGGAAACTTTAACGCCACCCAGATCGGCAATGGCCTTAGTGGCAGTAGCATTCGCCAGCTGCAGAGCCAACTCTTCTGCGCTTACAGGAACAGTTGTCTCAACATAAGTGCCATTGTATGCAGTGTAGTACTTGACAGCGTCAACAGTGAAGGTCAGACCGTAGGCAGTGCTGTTCTGCGCGATCAGCTTCAGCTCGTTGATCACGGCATTCTGATCAACACTGGTCAGATCCCACATGATCTCAGCGGTCTCATTCACTGCGTCAAAATTGAAGGCTGCGGAATTGTTAGAGCCGAAGTTCAGGTTCAGGCCCCAGCCTGCCAGAGGATTGGTCGTGCCATTCACGGTGGGCAGGTCTGTGGTCTTCAGATGTCTGACGCGGAAGAAGATCGCATCACCCTGCTTCAGGGTCATAGTATCAAACGCTGTGCCGGTAAAGCTCTCGCTGGATACGACAAAAGGCATCTCAGGAGTCACATTGATCTTTTCGTAGGTGCCGTCATCCAGCTTCTTATAGATGGTGACCTCATCAAAGACGATCTTTGCCTCGCCGGTGGGAGTGAAGCCAAGCTGGTCGATCTCAAACTCGCCCGAGTTGTTCACCCACAGGTGTTCCTGAGCAGAACTGTTATCCAGCAGGTTGAATCCGTAGGGGCTGGCCTTCCAACCGTTGAAGCCCTTCCACAGCTTCATCACAATATTGACGCCGTTGCCGGATACATCCACCTCAGCGGGAGTGGGCAGTTCCGTCACAATGGGGCCGGTGGGAACATAAGGCGGGATGTAGCGGCTGACGCTGAAGAAGATAGCATCGCCGGCCTTCAGGGTAATGGTATTGAAGGAGACACCGGCAGCAGTCTGGCCGCCCACAAATGTGACATGAGGATCGGACGGTGTCACAACGATCTTTTCATAGCGGCCATCGTCCAGCTTCTTGTAGATGGTGACTTCATTGAAGACGATGTCCAGATCGGAAGCGGGAGCAAAGGCCAGCTGGTTGATCTCAACTTCGCCTGTTGCCACCCAGCGGAACTCCTGGGCGTCATCGTTGTTAAAGAAGTTGAAGTTCATGGGGCTGGACTTCCATCCGCCGTCCTTCCACAGCTTCATGGAAGTCAGATTTGCTGTGCCGGTCGTATTCTGCTCAACGGGAACAGGCAGTGCATCCACTACAGGACCGGTGGGAACGTAGGGAGGCTCATAACGCTTGACCTTGAAGAAGATTGCGTCACCAACATCAAGTGTCCGTGCATCAAACTGGAAGGCAGCAACAGCAGTTTCGCCGGCAGTGATCACCGCATTGGGCTCGACAACAGTGGTAGCAATCTGTTCATAGCGACCGTCATCCAACTTCTTGTAGATGGTGATCTCGACGCAGGTCAAAGCCAAATCACTGGTGGGCTTAAATGCAATTTGATTCACCTCAATGGATTGTGCATTGTTGACCCAAAGAAGCTCCCGGACGGTATCGTTGGAGAAGAAATAGACGTTATTCACGTTCGTCACCCAGACGCCATCCTTCCACAGCTTTATCTCAGTGAGGTTTGCTGTGCCAGTGATATCCGGATCAGCAGGAACAGGCAGTGCATCCACAACGGGACCGGTGGGAACATAGGGCGGGATGTAGCGGCTGATGCTGAAGAAGATCGCATCGCCGGCCTTCAGGGTCCGCAGATCGAAGGAAGGACCGCCAACCGTCTGACCAGCGGCAATCTCCAAAGTAGGATTGGTGATGGTGACGGGGATCTTCTCGTAGCGGCCATCATCCAGCTTCTTGTAGATGGTCACTTCATTGACGGTGATGGACAGATCATTGGTAGGCGCAAACGCCAGCTGATCAGCTTCCACATCGCCGGTAGTGTTGGTCCACAGATATTCCTGTACACTGTCATTGCCGAAGAAGTTGAAGTTCATGGGGCTGGAAGTCCAGACGCCGTCCTTCCACAGCTTCATGCCGGTCAGATTTGCGGTTCCGGATATATCCAACTCAGCGGGAGTGGGCAGTGCGTCCACGACCTCACCGGTAGGAACATAGGGAGGTACATAGCGCTTAACCTTGAAGAAGATAGCATCGCCGACCTTCAGCCAACGGGTATCGAAACCGAAGGCGACATTGGTCTCACCAGCAGCGATCATCACATCGGGATTGGTAATGGTGACGGGGATCACTTCATAAAGATTCACATCCACCTTGCGGTAGATAGTGGCTTCTACGATTGTCACCGCCAGGTCATTGGTAGGAGCAAATGCGATCTGATTTACTTCGTAGTTCTCACCATTGTTGACCCAAAGGATCTCACGAACAGTATCGTTGTCGAAGAAGTTCACATTCGTGGGGCTTGCTTTCCATTCTCCATCCTTCCACAGCTTCACTGCGGTCAGGTTTGCAGCACCGGACGTATCCGGATCAGCAGGAACGGGGAGAGCATCCACAGTGGGACCGGAGGGTACATAGGGAGGATCGGTGACCTCGGGGACAGTGGTCTCCTCAGGAACAGTGGTCTCCTCGGGAGGTGCGGGGATTGCCTTGACCTTCAGATAGATTGCATCACCTGCGGTAAAGAGAATCTCGTTCAGGTTGGCAATATCCACATTGGTGAACTCACCGTTTGCGGGGGCAGGCAGGAAGAAACTATCTTCCAGTGCGCTGACCTCATATACTTCGTAAGTTCCGTCAGCGAGCTTCTTATAGTAATTGAACGCAACGATCTCAATCTCAGAACCTGCAGTGTTGGTACGCTCGCGCAAGGTGAGACGACCAATCTTAGTTTCAGCAGAGGCAACCCACAACCAGTCTGCGGTCAGAGTAGTGGGATCAACGTACTGGTTGCCGAAGTTCATCCAGCCGGGGTTCTGATTGTTGAACTCAATGAAGTAGCCCAGAACATTGGCTGCATTCACAGTATGGGTGGGCAGTTCATTTACAACAGGACCGGTGGGTACGTAAGGAGGATCGGTGACAACAGGAGCAGTGGTCTCCTCGGGAACGGTAGTCTCCTCGGGAACGGTAGTTTCCTCGGGAACGGTAGTCTCCTCGGGAACGGTAGTCTCCGCGGGAACGGTAGTCTCCTCGGGAACGGTAGTCTCCTCGGGGACGGTGGTCTCCTCGGGAACGGTAGTTTCCTCGGGAACGGTGGTTTCCTCGGGGACGGTGGTCTCCTCGGGAACAGTAGTCTCCTCGGGAACGGTGGTCTCCTCGGGCTCTACGGGAGTCACCTTAACCTTCAAGTAGATGGCGTCACCTACGGTGAGTACGGTCTCGTTCAGATTGGCAATATCCACATTCTGCAGCTTGGGCAGGAAGAAGGAGTCTGCCAAGGTTTCGATTTCATATACTTCGTAGGTGCCGTTTGCCAGCTTCTTATAATAATTAAATGTAAGGATCTCAGCGTTGGAGCCGGCTTCGTTCAGGCGCTCACGCATTGCCAGGCGGCCGACCTTCGTCTCTGCATCAGCAACCCACAGGAAATCTGCGGTCATATCTGCAGGATTCAGGAACTGATAGCCGAAGCCCTTCCAGACAGGAGACTGGATAGAGGCATCCATGTAGTAGCCCAGGTTGTTTTCGGGACTCACGACCACGGTGGGAAGTTCGTTCACAACAGGACCGGTGGGTACGTAAGGAGGATCGGTGACAACAGGAGCAGTGGTCTCAACAGGCTCGGTGGTCTCAACGGGCTCGGTGGTTTCACTGGGCTCGGTAGGATCAGGCTCGTCAGTGATCACATGTACCTTAACATAGATAGCATCGCCGACAGCAAAGACTGTCTCATTCAGGTTGGCGATATCCACATTAGTAAATACACCATTTGCGGGAGCGGGCAGCTGGAAGGAGTCAGCCAGCGGGTCAATCTCGTTCACTTCATAAGTACCGTCAGAGAGCAGCACATAGTGCTGGAGCGTGACGACCTCAAGTTCAGTACCTGCGGAGTTCAGACGCTCACGAATAGTGATGCGGCCGAGCTTGGTCTCAGCAGTTGCCACCCACAGCCAGTCGGCGGTCATAGTGGTGGGATCAATGTACTGATAGCCGAAGTTCATCCAGCTGGGGTTCTGGTTGTTGAGTTCCAGATAATAACCCAGGACATTGGAGGGATTCACCGTCATAGTGGGCAGCTGAGTACCGGAGGGCTCGGTGGCCTCAGTAGTCTCGCCGGGTTCAGTAGTCTCGCCGGGTTCAGTTGCGGTGGTCTCAGTGGGATCGGTTGTTGCATCAGCCTTGCGGACCTTCAGGTAGATGGCATCGCCTGCCTTCAGTACCAGGTCATTCAGGTTGGCGATGTCAACATTCACCAGCTTGGGCAGGTGGTAGGACTCTGCATTGGGAGTGATCTCATGCACCTCATAGGTGCCATCAGCAAGCAGGATGTAGTAGTTGAACTCTTCGATCACTACATCGTTGCCGTCCTCGTGCAGACGCTCGCGCATTGCCAGGCGGCCGACCTTCGTCTCTGCGTCAGCAACCCACAGGAAGTCTGCGGACAGAGTCTCGGGGTCCAGGAACTGGTAGCCGAAGCCCTTCCAAACAGGAGTCTGGATGGAGGCATCCATATAATAGCCCACGTTATTCTCGGGATTCATAGTCATGGTGGGCAGTTCGGAAACGATATTGTCGTCGCCGGTCTCACAGGTGTCCTTGCGGACCTTCAGGTAGATGGCGTCGCCTGCCTTCAGTACCAGGTCATTCAGGTTGGCGATGTCAACATTCACCAGCTTGGGCAGGTGGTAGGACTCTGCATTGGGAGTGATCTTATGCACTTCATAGGTGCCATCAGCAAGCAGGATGTAGTAGTTGAACTCTTCGATCACTACATCGTTGCCGTCCTCGTGCAGACGCTCGCGCATTGCCAGGCGGCCGACCTTCGTCTCTGCGTCAGCAACCCACAAGAAGTCTGCGGACAGAGTCGCGGGATCCAGGAACTGGTAGCCGAAGCCCTTCCAAACAGGAGACTGGATGGAGGCGTCCATATAGTAGCCCACATTGTTTTCGGGATTCACAGTCATAGTGGGCAGTTCGGAAACAATACTATCAGAGCCGGAGGGATCACTGGGCTCAGTAGGATCAGGTTCGCCGTTGTTCTGACGGATCTTCAGATAGATCGCGTCGCCTGCTTTCAGCTTGAGATTGCCCAGGTTGGCGATCTTCACGTTCTCCATGTTGGGCAGCACAAAAGTATCTGCATGCGGTGTAATATCGTGTGCTTCGTAGCTGCCGTCGGGAAGCTGCGTGTAGTACTTAAACTCTTTAATTACCACATCGCCGCCAGCTGCGTTCAGGCGCTCACGGATTGCGATATCGCCAACCTCGGTATCCTCAGGGGCAACCCACAGCCAGTCAGCAGTCATAGTTGCGGGATCATAGTACTGATAACCAAAGTTCTTCCATACAGGGTTCTGGATGGAAGCATCCATGTAATAACCCAGAACGTTGGGAGGATTCACCGTCATGGTGGGCAGCTGTACGCCTTCACCGCCGCCACTGGGCTCAGTAGGCTCAGTTCCCTCGCCGGGCATATCGCCCACATAGCGCACCTTCAGGTAAATCGCAGCCACTTCACCCATCTTGGTATCGCCCAGGCTGCCGATCACAACGCCGCCCTTACCGGTGGGCAGGCTCACGGAGAACTGGGACTGCTTGGGAGTGATGTTATACTCCATATATCCGCCATCGGTAGGAGAATAGTATGTAAACTTATCAATGACGAAATTGCAGGTATTCTTTTTATAGCCGGAGTCGATGATCTCGAAATGGATGTCGCCCATCGTTGCATCGGCAGGCATGTTTTTCAACTCCCACAGGAAGTCAGCAGTCTTGGTCTCCGCATCAAAGCCGTGGCCGTTGACAGCCTGGTAGGTATACTTGACAAAACCGTAGGGACGTACCCACCAGAAGCCGTCATTAACAGTGGGCAGGGCTTCCTCGTCGGGCACAACAGTCATTGCGGGCAGCTGCGCCACAAAGGTGCCGGAGGGTTTCTCGGGGCCGCTGCTGGCATCGCCGGTGTAGATCAGCTTGATGTAAATAGCCGCTACTTCGGAGAAGGGCTTATCCAAATTGGCAAGCACAGGAGCGCTGCTGGGTGCGCCGCCGGTCAGCGCCAGATCATAATAGGTCTGGTTCGGTGTCAGACTTGTAGCTACATAGCCGTCTCCCTTGGGAGTGTAGTACTTGATCTCCAAAACGGAGAACTTCAGTCTTTCCATCGTTGCGCCGGTGTCCTTGATTTCCAGGAAGATGTCACCGAGGACAGCATCCTTGGGCATACGGTCTGTCTTCCACAGGAACTCCGCGACCTTGGTGTTAGCATCAAAGCCCTGGCCTTCCAGAGCCTGGAAGGTATATTTGACAAAGCCGTAGGGACGCAGCCACCATGCACCGCCCTGTGCGGTAGGCAGGTTTTCAGCAGGCTTGCTCACGGTGGGCAGCTGTACAATTTCGCCCTCGGGGCCTTCATCCTCTGCATTGCAGCCGACCTTAACATAGATTGCTACAACATCAGAAACCTTCTGCGCCACAGGGCCAAGGACCAAGCCGCCCTTGCCGTCGGTAAGAGCCAGGTCCAGGGTCATCTGCTCGGAAGTCACTACGTGCTCAGCATAGCCGTCTTCGTGAGCTGTGTAGTACTTGACCTCCTGAATCGTCAAAGGAATGCTGGTTTCTTTGCGTGCACCTTCGAAGATTTCCAGCGCGATCTCTTCAATCAATGCGTCCGCCTTTGCAACAAGTGCTTCATCTTCATCCTTGCCAAGCTGCCACAGGATCTCTGCGATCTTGGTTTCGGCATCGAAGTGGGCGTATGCGGAGCGGTTGAAGGGTGCATCTTCTGTGGAGAAGTACACATCCAGATACCACTCGCCGCCATCAGCGGTCTTCAGTGTTTCTTCGGGCGCTGTCACCTCAGGCAGCTTAGCAACAACAGTCACTTCTTCCCCTGTGGGGTCTGTTGCCTCTGTACCTTCGGTCCCGTTTGTGGGATCGGTGGTGACATCTGTAGAAGGATTCGTCGGGTCTTCCACCGGCTTTCTCCTACAGCCCGGCAAAATCATGGAACAGAGCATTGCCAGGACCAGCAAAACGATCAATATTTTCTTCATTGTGATTCCTCCTTTTTTGGGGGTTAAAGCCAGAGACGACTAAGTCGCCTCTGGCATTATATACGGAGTAATATTTTTACTTCTCGCCGAAATAGATCTTTGCGGAGAATGCAACCACATCGGAAACCTTCTCAACAATGGGAGCCAGCTCCAGGCCGGCAATACCCAGTTCCATCTCGATCTCCATATAGGTGTCCTCGCCGATCAGGGTATGCTTGGTGTAGCCGCCATCAGCTACGGTGTAGTAGGCCAGTTCTTCAATGGTCAGAGCGACACCCAGTTCCATACGGGCGCCTTCGAAGATCTCCAGGTTGATGGTCTTAATGATGCCGTCGGGGCCGGCGGACAGGACCTCGCCTTCGTCCTCACCAATGATCCACACGATGTCAGCAGTCATGGTGTTGACATCAAAGTGGGAGTAGCGGGAACGGTTCCAGGGAGCGCCGTCAACGCTGAACCACAGGTCAACATACCACAGACCTGCGCCGGGAGACAGAACGCCCTCAGCGGGAACAACATGTCTTTCAGGCAGAGCCTCAACAAAGGACTCAACAGGAACGATCTCACCGGTGGTAGCCTCAGTAGCATCGGTGGCCTCAGTGGCTTCGGTAGTCTCAGTGCCCTCGGTAGCCTTGGTGCCTTCGCTGGGATCGGTAGGATCTGCAGGCTTCTCACAACCCATCAGAGCCATAGAGCACAGCAGAACCAGTGCCAGGAACAGTGCCAGGAACTTTTTCATTTTTGATTTCCTCCATCTTTCTTATTTTCATTTTTTGATTTTTGTTATTAAATCAAACGCTCGCGGATGCGCTGCCCAGAGACATCTTGCCGCTGTGTCTGATCAATGACTGTTTGGCGGGTTATTCTCCCGGAACTTCCCCAACATAGCGGACCTTCACAAAAATGGCTGCTATCTTACCCAAAGGAATATCACCGATGCTGCCGATGATAAAGCCGGCCTTGCCTGTGTGCATTTCCAGCTCATAGCGGGATTGGGTCGGCGGAATATCGTGTTCCATATATCCGCCTTCCACAGGGATGTAGTATGTAAGCTTGTCAATGACGAATGCCACCGTACTTCTCTCATACGAGGAATCAATCATTTCAAGATAAATGTCACCCAAGGTAGCGTGATCCGGCAGATGCTCAAAGGTCCACAGGAAGGACGCTTTTTTCGAATCCTTATCAAAGCCGTATCCGGGAACAACGGCCTGCCAGGTGTACATCACAAAGCCATAGGGGCGCAGCCACCAGTGACCTCCCGTAGGCGTCTCCAGGTATCTTTCATGGGGAGTTTGCGTTGCAACGGGCAGATGCTCCACAAATCTGGGCTCTGCGGCCTGCGGCTCTGTTTCTTCGGTAGACTCGGTAATCTCAACAGCTTCCGTAGCCCCGGTAGCCTCCGTGATTTCAGTGGCCTGTGTGCCGTCAGTGGAATTGGTTTCCGGAGGTTTGCCGCACCCAGTCATCACCAAGGAGCAAAGCATGGTCAGCGCCAGGAAAAGTGGCAGGAGCTTTTTCATATTTCCCCCTCTGCTTTTGACATTTTGTTGATTTTGGACATTTCAAGATGTCTTTTATTACTCACATTATAGCAAATCCGCAAATTATGCGCAATGTTGATATTTCAACATTTGGTTGATAATTGTACTTTTTTGCCATTTTTCGGCCCTCTGAACGCGCCTTGTCAGCGTCGGATGTGCCGAAGCAACAACTCCGGCAGGAAATCGCTTCTCCAAAAAAGAAAAAACCAGTCAAAATAGCTGCCCTGTTTCTACTTGTAATAATACCACAAACAGGAAATCAAAGCAATCTTTTTCTTTCCCAAAAAGCACCAAAAAACCAGCCAAAATCCTTTCTGTTTCCAATGCTTTTTCGGCATAATGACAAGGGCATACCCCTTCAGTATACTCCCCAAAAGAATGCCTTATGTCAGCTGCATGGCTTCCTTTTGGCCGCGGCATTGCGCCGTATCCATCGCAATTGGCGATTACGAAACCCCGGCGCAGCAATTCGCGCCGAGGTTTCTTTATGCGTCCTTGTGTTTCAGCTCGATCAGTACGATCTCCGGACGGTTATTGAACCGAAGGGGGATTATACTTTTCCCAATGCCCCGGCTCACCACCATTTGCGTACCGTTTTCCCGGTAGACACCTGCGTCATACTCTGGGAAAAGTCCTTGATTGGGCGCAACCACTCCGCCGATGAAGGGCAGACGGAATTGGCCGCCGTGGGCGTGACCGGAGAGGACAAGGTCAACGCCGTATTCCGCATAAACATTCATCAGTTCCGGCCGGTGGGAGAGGAGGATCGTGTATCTCTCCGGCTCGGCCAGCTGCTGCATTTTCCCTTTCATCACCGTTTCATCGTCCCCTTTGGGATAGTCCGTCTGGAAGCTGGGATCGCTGACACCCATAAGGGAAACCATCTCTTCTCCGTGAGTCAGCAGCAGCTTTGTATCCTCCAGAACAGTGACCCCCAGCAGCGTCAATTCCTCTTTCAGAAGGTCGTACTCTCCTACCCGGGCCTCGTGGTTTCCCGGCACATAGTAGCATGGCGCAATGGATACCGCCTGACGGGCAAATTGCAAAGCGATTGCAATGTCTGTATTTCTGGAATCTATCAAGTCACCCGTGATGGCGATCATATCTGGTTTTGTCTGTCGAAGTAAGTCCAAGAGCCGGCTGTTTTCCTCGCCGAAGGTAGCGTTGTGGAGGTCGGAAATATGGGCAATTCGATAGCCGTCAAAGGATTCCGGGAGGCGGTCGCTTGTAAGGGTATAGGCGTTAACTTCCAGGGCAGTGTTGCCCCAAATCGTCCAAAGCAGCGCCAGAGAAAGCACCCCGGCAGCAGACCAAATAACCGCTTTTTTCTTTCCTTTTCCCACTTTCATCATCTTCCTTTTTCTTTTCAGTTTATCACACCTTGGCGCTCTTTGCAAGGGCCACAAGGGGCAAAGGCAAGCACTTCTCTATTGTATATTTATTCGCATAATGCCTATGTATATCCATCAGTCCAAACAGAATCCCCCAGCCCGTCTGATAAGTTAAGGAACTTAAAAATCCCCTCCGGATACCCGGAGGGGATTTTTACAATACGTCAAGTGTTCACCCTTAAAGACTGGGGAGCAGCCTCCCTGTGCGTCGGCAATTACTTTTCGTTCTTGTAGACTTCCTTAAAATACTTGTAGGTGTCCACCTTCAGTTCGCCGCAGGCTGCTTCGTCGCAGGCAACGATGCCGTCTTTGTGCAGCTGCAGGGCGGAGATGGTCCAAGCGTGATCCACGCCGCCTTCTACGCAGTGGCGCAGAGCCCGTGCCTTGTTGTGGCCGCTGATCAGCAACAGAACCTGCTTGGAGTCACAAACAGTGCCGACACCAACAGACAGAGCGGTCTTGGGGACCTTGTTGGGGCCATTGTCAAAGAAACGGGAGTTGACAATCAGAGTATCCTCTGTCAAGGCACGGACGCCGGTGCGGGAGGTAAGACTGGTGAAGGGTTCGTTGAAGGCGATGTGGCCGTCAACGCCGGAACCGCCCAGGAACAGGTCAATGCCGCCGTAGGAAGCGATCTTATCCTCATAGCGCTGGCATTCTGCCTCCAGATCCTCCGCCATACCGTTGAGAATGTTGATGTTCTCAGCGGGGATGTCGATGTGGTTGAAGAAATTGTCGTGCATAAAGTACCAGTAGCTCTGGTCGTGCTCACGGGGCAGACCTACGTACTCGTCCATATTGAAGGTGACAACATTCTTGAAGGAAACTTCGCCGGCCTTATTCTTCTCGATCAGGCGCTTATAAACGCCCAAAGGGGAGGAGCCGGTGGGCAGACCCAAAATGAAGGGTCGGTCAGCCTTGTGGTTGTTGATGGCATCCGCAATATGCTGCGCTGCCCATGCGCACATCTCGTTGTAATCGTTCTTGATAATCAATTTCATGTTTTCATACCCCCATAAATCATTGTATGATAAGATTCAGTATACTTTTTACAATATCCTTTGCCGTACTAATTATACACAACAACAATCGATTTGTCTATCAGTCTACAAAAAAAATCTTGCCTGCCGTTAAGCGTTATTGTCCGCAATATTTGCGGAATTGGTGAGAAAAGCGGAGGCTTCTGTCGGCCAGTTTTAATACGCCTTATACAAAAACACCCTATGACTTTTACGGTCACAGGGTGTTTGTTTGATTAGTCTAACGGTTTCATTGTGGGGATTAGGTGGGATAGATCTTTTACCCTTATTTATCCTGCTATTTCCTGACTTTGTTAATCCAAAGCGGTTTCATTGCAGAAAACAAGCTGTCATAAAACGGCATAACTTTATCCCATTTGTCGTAAAATCTGTCGTAAAAATATGAATGTGTTTACTATGCACGACAATGAAGTACATATTCTCCAATATGAAGAATTACTGTTTTTTCATCTGCCGCAGGAACATTAGCACCGCCAACACGAGCAGAACGGCAGCATATCCAAGTACCCACCAAAGATGCGGAAAAATCCCTAAAAAATCTCCTGCAAGTATAGCCCGTTCCATATCTACGGCATGAACAAACGGGAGTGCGTAGGAAATCTTCTTAAACACACCGCCCACAAGGTCAAGATCAAACCAAACGCCGGACAGCCACGCCGAAAGGTTGGTTAGCAACGCACCGCAGATACCACCGACCTGCTTATCGTTCAGTACGCTTCCGCAAAGAAGTCCCAAGGCAATGTAGAGGATGGAAACAGGAATGATAAATAACACAGCATATAAAATATTTACCGTAAAGTCCAGCCCGAGAAAGATTGCGGCAATATAGCAGATAACGCATTGAGCGACAGAAAGCGGAATCATAGGCAACGTGTATCCAAGAATGAAATCCATCGGAGTCAGTGGTGTTGTATACAAACGCTGCAATAGCGAACTTCCTCTGTCTTTTGCAATAATGGTTGCCGAAAACAGCGTCATAAAAGCCAGACCGAAAACCGTTATGCCCGGAGTTAAATGCTGTATTTCAAACAACTTTACGGGGATATTGGCTTGTATAGCACTTAACAATAGAATCAAAACAAGGGGAAAACCGAGTCCAAAGAAAAGCGTCAGCGGATCTCGTAATATTTCTTTCGTATTTCTGTTTACAAACGTGAGCAGTCTCATTTTGCCGCCCCCTTAACGATACAAATAAACGCTTGCTCGAAATTATCCGTTCCCGCTGTTTGCATAATCTTATCAGCAGTATCGCAGACAAGGAGCTTGCCGTCTTTCATTATAGCAATACGGTCAGACAGAGCTTCCGCTTCTTCCATATAGTGCGTTGTCAGAATAATAGTAACCTTCCCTTTAAGAGAACATATCAAATCCCACAAATCACTTCTGGCAAGCACATCAAGGCCGAGTGTTGGTTCGTCAAGAAACAATATCTCCGGTTCGCTGATTAGCGCCATTGCAATACTAAGTCTTCGTTGCCAGCCACCGGACAGTTTACCTGCCTTTTTCTTACTAACAGATTCAAGTCCGAGCAGTTCGGTAAGCTCCGAAATTTTCACTTTTTGCTTTTCCTTTGTAAAACCGTGAACACCGCACATCAGTTCAAGATTCTCTCGAACCGAAAGACCGGGTGCAACTGCAGTTTCCTGCGGAGAAACGGCTATAAGCGATTTCACGGTAGCGGTATCTTTACAAATACTTTTCCCATTAAGAAAGGCATCTCCGCTTGTAGGCTGTGTAAGGCAGGACAGCATTTTAATAGTAGTCGTTTTGCCAGCGCCGTTTACACCAAGCAGGGAGAACAGTTCGCCCTTGTGAACGGAAAGACTTAGGTTGTCGACCGCAACTACATCTTTATATTTTTTAGTTAAACCTTCAATTCTGATGGCAACCATAGCTGATTACT
>JAZNAK010000039.1:0-22937 GCA_045586485.1 Faecousia sp.
GGCACTTGCCGACAGGATGATACTTTCTCTCCGGCGAGAAAGTATCCAAAGAGCCGCCGGGAAACGTTTCGTAGGTTTCCCGGACTCTTCCCACGACCAAAAGGGGAAATGTACCAACATATCCCCAGTCAAACATCACCCACATTTCCCCCTTTGGAATCCCCGTCTGCCTGGTTTTTCGGCGGGACCAAGGACCCGCCCTACGGTATAGCAATACCAACCCATGCATTGCTTATCGGCGCTTGCCAAAAAATGTTCCCTATTTCCACCCGGAAACGATACCGAGCGGGTCAGGGAAGTATGGATTATATAAAAGCCCTGCACGCATGAAATAACCCCTGACTTTTTCATCTAACCACGATGTCAAGTCAGGGGTTATTTCGCTGCGTTCTTGGGTTCAATCATTGGTTAACCTCGCTTTCTCCGGATTTGATGCGGCTTTCCTTACTGTCTCCGCGGACATTTTTATCAATCAACTTACCTTACTTTCTTCTTATGTGAAACGGATCTTTGAAAGCCTGCATCGGTTTGATCCCTCTTTGTATCTATACTGTAGCACAGGTTTTCTTCCTTTGCAAGATGGCCGGTTTCATAAAAATGAGAGGTCATTTTTGTGAAATATATAGAAATAAATGTTATATATCACATTCTATTGACAAACATACCATCTTTTTGATATAGTAAATGTGTTGGGGCAGTCGCAAGACTGCCCCATTTTTGTATGCACTTTACTTGATGCGCTTCTCCAGAGTCGCTGAATTGAAGGGCGTAAGGTAGACCTTCTGAAAGCCGTACTCGGCGGTGAGAACATAGGATTTCGGCAGGTCATCGCAGGGGATCACGCCGCCCTCCTTCTCCGCCCGGCTCAGAAACTCCCGGGTGCGCTTGGAGGTGGAGGTGTTGTCCATATCAAAGATGCCCACAATGGAGGCTTCCCGCACGGCCATATCGTTGCCGATGGACAGATACATACCCTTACCTCCTCTTACTTTTTGTACTGGGCCACTGCCAGCTGGTCGCACCGCTCATTCTTGGGATTGTCGCTGTGGCCCTTGACCCAGTGGTAGCGCATCTGGTGGATGCGGGTCAGTTCCAGCAGTTTTTCCCACAGCTCGGGGTTGAGGGCCGGCTTTTTGTCGGCCTTTTTCCAGCCGTTTTTCTGCCAGCTCTCCGCCCAGCCCTTTTCCAGGCCGTCGATGACATACTTACTGTCGGAGTACAACTCCACGACGCAGGGCTCTTTCAGGGCGGACAGGCCTTCGATCACGGCGGTCAGCTCCATGCGGTTATTGGTGGTGGATTCCTCTCCGCCGGAAAGCTCTTTTTCCGTTCCCCGGTACTCCAGGATCGCGCCCCAGCCCCCGGGTCCCGGATTGCCGGAGCAGGCGCCGTCGGTGTAGAGCGTCACAGTTTTCATGCTTCCTCTTCCTCAGTCTCCACCCGCTGGATGGCCACCAGCTGGTTGCCCTCCTCGATGCGCATGATGATAACGCCCTGGACATCCCGCTTGTAGATATTGATGCCGGAGGCCTTCACGCGGATAATAACGCCGCCGTTTTCGATAAGCATCACATCGTCGCTTTCTGCCACGGTGCAGCAGCCTGCCACGAAGCCGGTCTTTGGGGTGATGTTATAGTTCTTCAGGCCCTTACCGCCGCGGCTCTGGGGAATCTTCTCCCCGTCAGGACCGGTGCGCAGGTACTCCTGCAGCTCGGTGCGCTTACCGAAGCCGTTCTCGGTGACGGTCAGCAGGGTCTTGCCCTCCTCCACCTTCTCCGCACCGATGACATAGTCGTCGCCGGTGAGGGTGATGCCCCGGACGCCCACGGCGTCACGGCCCATAGGCCGCACATCGTTCTCATTGAAGCAGATGGCCATACCCTCCCGGGTCGCCAGGATGATATTGTCGTTGCCGCCGGTGCGGATCACATTGATCAGCTGATCGCCCTCTTCCAGGGTGATTGCCCGGATGCCGGTCCTACGGCGGGTGTTCAGGGCAATGAAGGGGATCCGCTTCACCGTACCCCTCTGGGTGACCATCATCAGATACTCGTTTTCGTCAAACTCCCGGGTGATGACCGTTGCTGTCACGCTCTCACCCTGCTCCAACGGCAGGATGTTCACCATCGCGGTGCCTCTGGCGGTACGGCCGGCCTCGGGGATCTGATAGCCCTTTCTGTGGTGGACGCGGCCCATATCCGTGAAGAACAGCAGGTGGTCGTGGGTAGATGCCACATACAGGCTCTTGACATAGTCCTCGTCCTTCAGATTCTGGGCGTTGACGCCACGGCCGCCCCGGGTCTGTGTGCGGTAGATATCCACGGGCATACGCTTCACATAGCCGTCCTTGGATATGGTAAAGGCACAGGTCTCCTCCTCGATGAGATCTTCGATGTCGATCTCGTCCTCGATCTCCTGGATCTCGGTCTTCCGCTCATCGCCGAACTTGTCCCGGATGGTGATCAGCTCCTCCCGGAGCACTGCCTGCAGCTTTGCACGGTCGGCCAGCAAACCCTCGTAATAGCCGATTTTTTCCTGCAGTTCCTTGTATTCGGTCTCCAGTTTCTCCCGATCCAGACCCTGCAGGGCCTTCAGACGCATATCCAAAATAGCCTGGGCCTGCACATCGTCCAGACCGAAGCGCTGGCAGAGCTTTTCCTTGGCATCGTCATAGGCGGAGCGGATGATCCGGATGACCTCGTCGATGTTGTCCTGGGCGATGATCAGACCCTCCAACAGGTGGGCTCTCTCCTTCGCCTTCCGCAGGTCAAACTCCGTGCGGCGGGTGAGGACTTCCATCTGGAAGGCCAGGTACTCGTCCAGGATCTGCCGCAGGGACAGAATCCGGGGCTGCTTCTGATCGTCCACCAGGGCCAGCATGATAATGCCGAAGCTGGACTGGAGCGCCGTCTGCTTGAACAGGGTGTTCAGCACCACCTGGGGGTTGGCGTCCCGCTTCAGCTCGACGACGATGCGCATACCGTTCCGGTCGGACTCGTCCCGCAGATCGGAGATGCCGTCGATGCGCTTGTCCTTTACCTGCTCGGCGATGGCCTTCAGCAGCATGGACTTGTTCACCTGATAGGGCAGCTGGTCCACGATAATGCGGACTCTGTCCTTGTCATATTCCTCAAACATCGTTCTGGCGCGGACGACCACCTTGCCGCGGCCGGTAGCGTAGGCGGCGCGGATGCCGCTGCGGCCCATAATGATACCGCCGGTGGGGAAGTCGGGGCCGGAGATGTGCTCCATCAGATCCACCGCCGTCACTTCCGGATCGTCCAGCACTGCCACGCAGGCGTTGATGACTTCCGTCAGATTGTGGGGCGGGATGTTGGTGGCCATGCCCACAGCGATGCCGTTGGAGCCGTTGACCAGCAGGTTGGGGAACCGAGAGGGCAGGACTCTGGGCTCTTTCCGGGTCTCGTCGAAGTTGGGATCCCAGTTGACGGTGTCCTTGTCGATGTCCCGGAGCATCTCGTCAGCCAGCTTGTCCAGACGGGCCTCAGTGTATCGGTAAGCGGCGGCGGGGTTGCCGTCGATGTCACCGAAGTTGCCCTGGCCGTCCACCAGGGTGTAGCGCATAGAGAAATCCTGGGCAAGGCGTACCATCGCGTCGTACACGGAGCTATCGCCGTGGGGATGGTAGCGACCCAGCACGTCACCGACACTGGTGACGGACTTTTTGTACTTTTTGTCGTGGGTCAGACCGCTCTCATACATGGTGTAGAGAATGCGGCGGTGGACGGGCTTCAGGCCGTCGCGCACGTCAGGCAACGCACGGCCCACGATCACGCTCATGGCGTACTCGATGTAGGATTTCTCCATTTCGTCCACCAGGTTATTCTCGGTGATGTGCTGATCCGGGAAGAGGATATCCTCCGGTTTATAGCTTCTGTTATGTGCCAAAAAAACACCTCCAATAATCCCTTCCCCGGGGGGAAGGTGGCACGGCGGAAAGCCGTGACGGATGAGGAACGGCGATATCAGCCGTCCTTCAGATTTTCTTTCACTTTTTTATCTATTTCTTCACACACGGAATAAAAGTTTTTCTGAATATCAATATTGGTAAAACGCAAAACCTGCAAGCCTTTGGATGCAAGATAACCCGTCCTTACGGCATCTTTTTGCGCTTGCTCCGGCTCATAGTGACCGGAGCCATCCAGTTCAATCACAAGGCCGGCTTTATGACAGTAAAAATCTACAATATAGTCTCCTATCACATATTGCCTGCGAAACCGGACCGGGTATGTTCTGAGGAAACGAAACCAGAGGGAGTGCTCTTCCCTGGTCTGATTTTTCCGCAAGGTCTGGGACAGCGGTGTCAGCTTCTTATTTCTTTCCATGCCGCTCTCTTACCTTACCTTTCGCCGTTCCTCATCCGCCCCTTCGGGGCACCTTCCCCCCGGGGGAAGGTTAAATATCAATATTGATGGCGTATTTTGCGTTCTTCTCGATCCATTCCTTGCGGGGCTCTACGGCCTCGCCCATCAAAATGGTGAAGATCTCGTCTGCCCGCCGGGCGTCGTCCAGGGTGATCCGCCGCAGGGTTCTGCGCTCGGGATCCATAGTGGTCTCCCACAGCTCTTCCTTGTTCATCTCACCAAGGCCCTTGTACCGCTGGATCTCCACCTTGGCGTTGCTCTCGCCACGCATTTCCGCGGAGATGCGATCCCGCTCCTCGTCGGAATAGGCCACCCGCTCGGTCTTGCCCTTTTTCAGCTTGTACAGGGGCGGCACGGCGGAGTACACGAAACCATTTTCGATCAGCGGACGCATATAGCGGAAGAAGAAGGTCAGAAGCAGAGTGCGGATATGAGCGCCGTCCACGTCCGCATCGGACATAATGATGACCTTGTGATAGCGGAGCTTTTCCAGGTCAAAGTCCGCGCCGATACCGCCGCCCAGGGCGATGATCAGCGGAGACAGCTTGTCGTTGCCGTAGATCTTGTCGGCTCTTGCCTTTTCCACATTGAGCATCTTACCCCACATAGCCAGGATCGCCTGGAACCGGGAGTCACGGCCGCCGATGGCGGAGCCTGCCGCGGAGTCACCCTCGACGATGTACAGCTCGCACAATGAGGGGTCTTTCTCGTTGCAGTCCTTCAGCTTTTCGGGCATACCGCCGGACTCAAGACCGGTCTTGCGCCGGGCGTTTTCCCGGGCCTTCCGGGCAGCCTCTCTGGCGCGGGTTGCCATCATGGCCTTCTCCAGAATGATCTTGGCGGTGGCGGGGTGTTCCTCAAAATAAGTGGTCAGCTGATCGTTCATGATCTGCTCCACCAGGGTACGGATGTAGGCGTTGCCCAGCTTTGCCTTGGTCTGACCCTCAAACTGAGCGTCGGTGAGCTTTACGGAGATAATGGCCGTAATGCCCTCCCGGCAGTCCTCGCCGGAGACCTTGTCGTCGCCCTTGATGATGCCGTTCTTCAGGCCGTAGTTGTTCAGCACTCTGGTCAGCGCGGCCTTGAAGCCGGTCTCGTGCATACCGCCCTCGGGGGTGCGGACATCGTTGGCAAAGGACAGAAGGAACTCGTCGTAGCCGTCGCAGTACTGGATCGCCATTTCCGCGGAGGCATCGTCCTTGGTTCCGCTGAGGTAGATCACATCCGGGTGGATGGCGGTCTTGTTCCGGTTGCACCAGGTGACAAACTCCCGGATACCGCCCTCGTAGCACATAGTCTCACTCTGAGGCTCGTCACCCCGGGCATTGGTGATGGTGATGGTAAGACCTGCGTTCAGGAATGCCTCCTCCCGCATACGCTCGTGGAGGGTCTTGTAGGAGTACTCCAGAGTGTCGAACATCTCGGGGTCGGGCTGGAAGGTGACTTCCGTACCGGTCTTGTCGGTCTTACCCACGATGGTCATCTCCTGGGTGATGTGGCCCCGGGAGAACTTCATCTCGTAGATGTTGCCGTTTTTGTAGACCCGGGCCGTCAGACTCTCGGACAGGGCGTTCACCACAGACGCGCCCACGCCGTGGAGGCCGCCGGAGACTTTGTAGCCGCCGCCGCCGAACTTACCGCCGGCGTGAAGCACCGTGAAAACAACCTCCAGAGCGGGCTTGCCGGTCTGGGCCTGGATGTCCACGGGAATACCGCGGCCGTTATCGGTGACGGTGATGGAGTTGCCGGGGTTGATGGTCACATTGATATGGGTGCAGTAGCCTGCCAGAGCCTCGTCGATGGAATTGTCCACGATCTCATACACCAGATGGTGCAGGCCACTGGCCCATGTAGAGCCGATATACATACCGGGACGCTTGCGAACAGCCTCAAGGCCCTCCAGGACCTGGATCTGTTCCGCGCCGTATTCTTGCATTACCTTGGTTTCCTCAGACATAGTTGCCTCCTAAAGATACCTTTTGCCGTACTTTTACGGCTGTATTTCTCCATCTCTGATACAGATGGTTTTTCCCAATTTTGTAAATCTCCCCGGCTCGCAGCAGGTGATGAACACCTGCCCGTCGGTGATCTGATTCAATACGAAATCCTGCCGGGTGGGATCCAGCTCCGACAGAACATCGTCTAATAGCAGCACCGGTGTCTCACCGGTCTCCTTTTCCATTAAGGTGCGCTGAGCCAGCTTCAGACTGATGGCCGCGGTGCGGACCTGCCCCTGAGAGCCGAAGGCTTTCAGCGACATTCCGGAAAGGGCCACATCGAAATCGTCCTTGTGAGGGCCGGTCAGACAGGAGCTGCTCTCCAGCTCCGCCCGGTAGTGGCTCTCCAGATGCTCCTGCAGCTGCTGCTGCAGGACACTGACCGGCGCAAAGGGGTCATTCACCGTGGACACCGTCCGGTAGGAGAGGAAAAAGTCCTCTTTTCCGCCGGAAAAATGGCCGTGAAATACCTTCGCCTCCCGGCCCAGACCCTCAAAGAATCTGGCTCTGTAGGAGATGATCAGCGCGCCCACCTGGCACAGTCTCGTGTTGTACTCCGGCAGGATATCCAGCAGCGCCGGATTTTCGTAGCGGTCTTTTAATATCCTGTTTTTTTGCTCCAGAATACGGTTGTATTCCGTCAGCGCCGCCTCGTAATTTGGCCGCAGCTGGGACAGGGCATTGTCTGCCAACCGCCGGCGGCTGGAAGCGCCGGATTTTAGGACCATCAGATCCTCCGGGCAGAACAGTACCGTCTGCAGCACGCCGGAAATGTCTGCGGCAGTTTTTTTCTTTGCCCCGTTGCGATATACCTGCCTCGGCCGCTGGGAAGAAAACAATATCCATCGCAGACTCTGCTCCCGTTCCTGGGAGTGGACCTGCCCCTCAATCTGGGCATACTCCGCCCCCAGCTTCACCAGCTCCCCGGTCTTTTGTGTGCGGAATGCCCGGCCGGAGCCAAGGTAAGCCACGGCCTCCAAAAGATTGGTCTTTCCCTGGGCATTTTCTCCCACCAGCAGATTCACGCCGGGGTCAAACTCCGCCCGTACCGAGGAGTAGTTGCGGAAGTTTTCAAGGGATATGGTTTTAAGATTCATGATCGGTTATTTTGTAATGGCCGCCCATAAAGGAGAAGCTGTCACCGGGATAAAGCTTCTTTCCCCGCATGATGCATACCTCTCCGTTCACCTTCACCTGACCGTCCAAAATCAGCTGCTTGGCCTCGCCGCCGGAGTAGACCACATTGGCATACTTCATAGCGTCCTGGAGCTTAATAAACTCCGTGTGGATGGCAAGGGGGGTGAAAGGAGGTTCTTTTTTTGTCACATTTACTTTCATAGAAGCACCGCTTAGCTGTTTTTAATCCGCACGGGCAGTACCATATAGGCAAAGTCCTGCTTCTCGTCCACGGGCGTCAGCACGATGGGGCTGAGGCTGTTGGTCAGTTCCAGGCAGACCTCCTCGGCGGGAACGGCCCGCAGGGCATCGGCCAAGTAGCGAACATTGAAGCCGATTTCCAGCTCCTTGCCGTCGCCGGCGATGGAGCAGCGGTCCTCAGCAGCGCCGATGGTGGTATTGGTCCGCAGGAGCAGCTCCTGGTTGGAGAACACGCAGCGCACGGGGCTCTTGTACTTTTCAGACACGATCAGAGCCACACGCTCAATGGAGGAAGCCAGGTCAGAGACATGGGCCACCAGCTTCACGGGGCAGTTGGTGGGAACGACCTTCCGCCAGTCGAGGAACTCGCCGTCCAGCAGGCGGCAGATGATCGTGGCGCCGCCGATCTGGAAGAGAATGTGCTTGCTGCCCAAGGTAAAGGCCACAGTTTCTTCTGCGTCCTGGAGAATCTTTTCCACTTCCTTCAGACCCTGGGCGGGAACGACAAAAGAGATGTTCCGGCCGGTGCTGTTTTCGCAGTGGTAGGTGCGGCGGGCCAGGCGGAAGCCGTCCACGGCCACAGCGGAGACCTTATCGTCCTCCACTTCAAACTTAACGCCCGTGTGGATGGGTCGGCCCTGGTTTTCGGAAACGGCAAAGATCGTACCGTTGATCAGATTTTTCAGTGCGGACTGAGGCACGCGAATGCTCTTGCCATCGCCCACATCGGGCAGCTCGGGATAGTCGTCAGCCGGCTCAGCGGAAATGGAGAAGGCGGCGTAGCCGGCCCGGATGGACACCTTGTAGTTGTCGTCCACCACAACAGTGACCAGACCTTCCGGCAGGCGGCGGATAATATCCCCAAAGAGCTTTGCAGGCAGCACGCACTCGCCGCCTTCGCTGACCTCAGCGTCGATGAGATAGGTGATGGCGGTCTCCATGTTGTAGCCGGTGAGGCTCAGACCGTCACCTGCCTTGCAGAGGATGCCTTCGATGGCGGAAAGGGCGCTTTTCTGCGCCACGGTACGGCCGGTGATGTTCAGGCCCATGACCAGCATATTTTTTTCACAGGTAAAACGCATGGTAAAAAACCTTCTTTCTTAAAATAATAAAATATATATTTATAAATAGATATTTTAGGTAGTAATAACAGTAGTAGTAAGAACTTATGTGGAAAAGTTCCTTTTTTACTGAAATTGCAACATCTTTTTCTCCACAATCTGCAGCAGAAAAGCCAGCAGATTTTCAACAAGTGATTTTTTGTAATCGTTTCTGACTTTTTATCCACAGAAAAATTGTCCACATTCCACAGCGTGTGTGCAAAACTTTTACAGACTGGAATTGATGTTTGCGGTGATATCCCGGATGTGATTCTGCAGGAAGGTATTGCTGTTTTTCAGCTCCGTCTCCACCTTGGTGATGGAGTTGAGGACCGTGGTGTGATCCCGGCCGCCGAACTCCTTGCCGATGTCCGGGGTGGAGAGGTTGGTGAGCTTGCGGATGAGATAGATGGCTACATGGCGGGCTTCGGCAATCTCCTTGGTGCGCTGAGAGCCCCGCATGGTGGTCTCGTCCAGGTTATAGAACTTGCAGACCTGGCTGATGATCAGGCTGGGGGTGGGAAGGGAGTTGTTCTCGTTCTTGAACATATCCCGAATCACGGCGGAGATGTTCTCCAAAGTCAGCGCCATGCCGTCCAGATCGTGATAGGCCTTGATTTTCTTGACTGTGCCTTCAATCTGCCGGACATTGTTGGTGACATTGACGGCAATAAAGTTGCAGACCTCGTCGTTTAAGTCCAGTCCCAGAGAAACGGCCTTGGTCTTAATGATGGCCATACGGGTTTCATAATCGGGCGGCTGGATATCCATGATCAGACCCCACTCGAAACGGGTGCGCAGCCGGTCCTCCAAGGTGGGCATATCCCCGGGCTTCCGGTCGGAGGTCATGACGATCTGCTTATGCTCCTCGAAAAGCTTATTGAAGGTATGGAAGAACTCCTCCTGGGTGGAGTCCTTGCCGGCGATAAACTGGATATCATCGATAAGGAACAGATCCGCTTCCCGGTACTTACTGCGGAACTCGATGTTTTTACCGGTCTTGATGGCGTCGATCAGCTCGTTGGTAAACTGGTCGCCCTTGATGTAAACCACATTGGCATCGGGGTTGTCCTTGCGGATGCCGTTGGCGATGGCGTACAGCAGGTGGGTCTTACCCACGCCGGGAGGGCCGTACAGGAACAGCGGGTTATATACCTGGCCGGGGGTCTTGGATACCGCCAGAGATGCGCTGTGTGCCATCCGGTTGGAGGGGCCGACGATAAAGTTATCGAAGGTGAACTGGGGATTGAACGCCATGGAGGAGGCATTCTTGCCCTGGGTCTTGTACTTTTTATATTCCTCCGCGCCGAAGACCTTCAGCTTGGCGTCGGAATTGAACAGTTCCTTCAGCGCGTCCTGCACATACTCGGTGCAGCGGCGGACAATGATATCCCGACGGAACTCATCGGGGGTGTAGAGGATCAGGCATTCTTCGGACAGCTCCACCACCTCCGCGTCGTCAAACCAGGCGGAGACCATGGTGGAGGTGAGCCGTTCCTCCAGGTAATTTAAGACTTTCGCCCAAACATAGGCAGCTGAATACATATAAAAACTCCTTTCTCTCTGAAAACCTGTTTTTCCAGGCCTGAAAAGGGAAAAAATGCGCCTTTTTTCAGGTTGTTTCCGGGGAAAAATGGGTATAGTTCGTCACCATAGATTTTACCACAGAAATGCCCAAAACACAAGGCTTTTTTCCACAGATACAATTAAAATAAACAATTGTCGAAACCGGTCGAAAAAAAGTTTGCTTTTTCCGTGATTTTTTTTGCGGTGCGGCCGTACTTGCATTTTATCACAGGGATATATGAAAAGTCTTCCCGTTTTTTTCCCACCTTACAAAACCTTTCAGTGGGCGCGCAGCCGAGGGACCTCACGGCACAATCGGACCGGCAATAAAACGAGAACTCCCTGGCAATGATAGACGCCGGAGGGTACTGTTTTAACATTTCGTAAACATTGGATGAAACCTCTTGCCAAACGGAAAAGGGAACTTTATAATGAAATTACAACCATGAAAGGTGGATGTTATGAAGGCATTTTCGGATTTTCTGCGCCGGATCGGCAAAAAAATCACCGACGCTCTGCGCCATTTTATGGCCGGCCGCTACGGTACGGATAAGCTGAATATGGCAATTCTGGGCGCGGGTCTGGTGCTTTGCCTTGCGTCCGTGTTCATAAAGCTTCCCCTGGCAGATCTGGCGCTGACAGTGCTGTCCTACGGTCTGATGATCTGGGCGATCTTCCGCTGCTTTTCCAGAAACACCTACAAGCGCTACCAGGAAAACCGGAAATACCTGCGCCTGATTGAGCGGTTTAAGGACAAGGAACACCGGTATTTCGACTGCCCCCGCTGCCGCCAGCCGGTGCGTGTGCCCCGGGGCAAGGGAAAGATCTCCATCACCTGTCCCCGCTGCAAAGAGAAGTTTATCAAGAAAACCTGACCGGGTGCAAAAAAGCACCCGGTTTTTCTTGACACAGACCCAAAATACAGATACTATGAAATTAACCTTACCTGGGAGGTACGGAACAAATGAAGCATAAAATATTCCAATACGACCCTGTTTTGAAGGCTTTTGAGAAGGATTTTGACCTGCGGCAGGAACGCTTTGCACAGAAGCTGGCCCAGCTGCTGCCGGAGGGCGGAAGCCTTCGGGATTTTGCCAACGGCCACGAATATTTCGGTTTTCACAAGACAAAGGACGGCTGGTACTACCGGGAATGGGCGCCCGGGGCCGAGGCGCTTTACCTGACGGGTGATTTTTGCGCCTGGGACCGTCGTGCCTGGCCTATGGAAAAACTCCCCGGCGGCGTCTTTGAGCTGTTTCTGCCGGGTATCGACACTCTGCGCGACGGCATGAAGGTGATGACGGTGGTCATCAGCGGCGGCCGGGAGCTGGAGCGGATCCCCCTGTACGCCAAGCGGGTGCTGCAGGATCCGGTGGATTACTCCTGGAACGCGGTGATCTACGATCCGGAGGAGCCGTTTTCCTGGACAGACGCAGGCTTCAAGCCGAAAAAGAAGCTGTTTATCTACGAGTGCCACATCGGTATGGCCCAGGAGGAGGGCAAGGTGGGCTCTTACGAGGAGTTCCGGGTGCATACCCTGCCCCGGATCCGGGATCTGGGCTATAACACGATCCAGATCATGGCCATCGCGGAGCATCCCTACTACGCCAGCTTTGGCTATCAGGTGACCAATTTCTTCGCCCCTTCCTCCCGGTACGGCCGGCCGGAGGAGCTGAAAAAGCTCATTGACACCGCCCACTCCATGGGCATTGCGGTGCTGCTGGATGTGGTCCATTCCCACGCCTGCCTGAACACCCGGGAGGGCATCAACGAGTTTGACGGCACGCCCTACCAGTTCTTCCACGAAGGTCCTCGGGGCGATCACCCGGCATGGAACACCAAATGCTTCAACTATGACAAAAACGAAGTGATCCACTTCCTGCTGTCCAATCTGAAGTACTATCTGGAGGAGTACCATTTCGACGGCTTCCGCTTTGACGGCGTCACCTCCATGCTCTACCACGACCACGGTCTGGGCGTTGCCTTTACCGATTACGAAAAGTATTTTTCCATGAACACCGATGTGGAGGCCGTCACCTACCTGCAGCTGGCCACCACCTTGACCCGGGAGGTGGATCCCAACGCGATCCTCATTGGCGAGGATATGTCCGCCATGCCCGGTCTTTGCATTCCCGTCAAGGACGGCGGTCTGGGCTTTGACTACCGCCTTGCCATGGGCGAGCCGGATATGTGGATCCGGCTGCTGAAGCAGACGCCCGACGAGTACTGGGATCTCAATCAGATCTATTACGAGCTGGCAAACCGCCGGCCCCACGAGAAGGTCATCGGCTACTGCGAGTCCCACGACCAGGCGCTGGTGGGAGATAAGACCATTATGTTCCGCCTGTGCGCCCAGGAGATGTACTGGAACATGGGCAAGGACGCGGGAAGCCTGGTGATCGACCGGGGTATGGCCCTGCACAAGATGCTGCGGCTGATCACCATGACCCTGGGCGGCGAGGGCTACCTGACCTTTATGGGCAACGAGTTCGGACACCCGGAGTGGATCGATTTTCCCAGAGAGGGCAACGGCTGGAGCTACCACTACTGCCGCCGTCAGTGGCATTTGGCGGACGATCCCAACTTGAAATATCAGTACCTGAACGCCTTTGAAAAGGCGGCGGTGCAGATGTGCAAAACAAACCGCGTGGTAGGCGGCCGGGACACCCAGCTGAAGCTGGACAACGAAGCAAAAGTGGTGGTCTACCAAAAGGGCGGCGCATTATTTGCCTTTAATTTCCATCCCACCGCGTCCTATGACGGTTGTTTTGTCCCCGTGCCGGAAGCGGGAGAGTATGATGTGATCCTCTCCACCGACGATTTTAATTTTGGAGGACAGGGCCGGGTCTATCATATGCGCTATGAGACCACGGAGGAGAACGGCAAACCGGGAATTAAAATGTACCTTCCCAGCCGCACCGCCGCCGTTCTGAAAAAGTGCCGGTAAGCACCGCGCAGCATCATGACTAGCAAAAAATCCCCGTAGTTAACGGGAATCTATAAAACGGCAAAACCGACCTATGGTGATCATCATAGGTCGGTTTTTTATCATCTAACTGGCGCTTACAGCAATTAAGGCTCCCTCTGATGAGGGGGCCTTTGGCGCGGTGCATACCTGTTAGCCAAATTGGAATTATGTAAATAGATTACTTCAGCATCAATGCGTTCAAAACATCTTCAATGCTGTAATTGCCGTCTAATTTCAAATTGCAATCTAAACTATCATACATTCCGTGCTTTGCTTCCAACATTTTCTCAACAGGCACAGGCAAATTGCCACGCATCCTTTCTTTAAACCGAGACTTGATTGTTTCTAACTCTGCAGTTAAAACAATTCTAAATGTACCCTCAGGCAAAAGTAGAAGATGTTCCTTCTCGGTGATTAGGTAAATTATGCTGTCTCCATCAATCGATGCCTTTAAAATTGCTTTGAACATTTCCATGGCGACAGATGGGTTTTTTTCCAGCCGCAAATAATCTTTTCCAGAGAAAATCTTTGCACCTAATTTTTCGTTTATTTTATTTGCTAATGTCGATTTACCTACACAGTTTTCTCCGATAATTGCAATCAGCATTCTGATTACCTCCGTCAAATTCAAGTTCGTCGAATTGTTTTATTTATTTTATCATGTATTGGCCGCATATACAAGAATATTCCCGGCAGGCGATGCTGCCGGGAATGGGGATTATCATATTACCGGTGCTTGCCGAGGAAGAACAGGGCCAGAGTGCCGGGGCCGGAGTGGGAGCCGATCACCGCGCCCACATAGTAGGCAAAGACATTCTTGACGCCGTAGCGCTCCTTCACCAGCTTGCCCAGATACTCCGCATCATCCCAGCAGTCGCCATGGCAGATGAACACGGTCTCGTTCTCACCGGGCAGACCCAGCTCGCCCATTTTGTCGGCGATGGCATCAATGGATGCCTTTCTGCCCCGGGTCTTGGACACATTCACCAGCTTGCCGTTTTCGTCGGCGTGGAGAACAGGCTTGATCTTCAGCAGAGAGCCGGCAATAGCGGTAGCCGCGCTGATCCGGCCGCCCCGCTTCAGGTACATCAGATCGTCCACGGTGAACCAGTGGCACAGATTCTGCTTGTGATCCTCGCACCACTGCGCCAGTTCCTCAAGGGAAAGACCCTCGTCCCGCTTTTTGCAGGCGTAGTACACAAACAGACCCTGGCCCAGGCTGGCGCAGAGGGTGTCCACCACAAGGACCTTCCGTTCCGGATACCGCTCCGTCAGCTCCTCCGCGGCAATCACCGCAGACTGGTAGGTGGCGGAAAGACCGGAGGTGAAGGTCAGAACCAGGGCATCTTCACCCGCCTGCAGGATCGGCTCGATGGCGTTCTCCCAGTCCTGGGGGTTGGCGGCGGAGGTGGTGGCGGACTCGCCATTGCGCAGGCCGTCAAACATACCCTTCAGCCATTTTTCGGAATAGGAAGAACGGGTCTCACCTTTGAAATGCACCTGCAGGGACACGACGGACAGATTCAGCTCTTTATACATCTGCTCCGGGTAATCGCAGCAGGTATCGGTGACAATGCGATAAGACATAATTTTGCTCCTTAGAAAAAACTGGACACTTGTACACAAGTGGCATATAATGAACTTGCTATATTTTATCCAACTGCCCCCCAAATGCAAACCCCCGGGGATTGGAAATGCCCAAAACAAGCGAAACTACCGGTAGAAAACCGACTCTACTGCCAGTAGAGTTTTCAAAAAAGTGGGAAAAACACAGAAAAAAGGAGTGATTTTATGACAAAACTGCTGATGAAACTATTCCTTCCCAAGGATCAAAAAAAGGACGCTCCCAAGACCCGCTCCGCCGCGGGAAGACTCTCCGGTCTTGTGGGAATGGTGTGCAACATCCTGCTTTTCGGGGCAAAGTTTGCCATCGGCACCTTCTCCGGCTCCGTTTCTGTCACGGCCGATGCCATGAACAACCTGTCCGACGCCAGCAGCAGCCTTGTCACGCTGATCGGTTTTAAGTTGGCGGAAAAACCCGCCGACGAGGATCACCCCTACGGCCACGCCCGGTTCGAGTACCTCTCCGGCCTGGCGGTGGCGGCCATGATCGTGGTCATCGGCTTTGAGCTGGCGAAGACCTCTGTGGAAAAGATCCTGAATCCCACGCCCGTGGAGGCAGGCGCTCCCATGGTGATCGTGCTGGTATGCTCGATCCTCGTGAAGCTGTGGCTTTCCCTGTTCAACAAAAAGCTGGGCAGGCACATCGACTCCACCGCGATCCTCGCCACCGCAGCCGACAGCCGCAACGACGCCGTATCCACCACCGCCGTTCTTGTAGCAGCGCTGATCGAACGGCTGACCTCCTGGCGGATCGACGGCTTTATGGGCCTGGCGGTGGCAGGCTTTATCCTTTACAGCGGCGCGATGCTGGCCAAGGACACCATCAGTCCTCTGCTGGGCGAGTCTGCCAGCGAGGAGCTGCGCCAGCAGATCGTGGAGATTCTGGACAAAGAGCCTGCGGTGCTGGGCTACCACGATCTGATGGTCCACGACTACGGCCCGGGCCAGCGGTTCGGCAGCCTGCATGTGGAGATGGACCAGAAGGAAGATCCCCTTGCCTGCCACGAGCTGATCGACGACCTGGAGCGGGCGTGTCTGCGCCAGCTGGGGGTGCACCTTGTGATCCACTACGACCCGGTGGCCGTGGGCGACGAGGAGCTGGACGGCTTGAAGCAGATCGTGTCCGCCGCCCTGTCCGAAATGGACACCCGCCTTACATTCCACGATTTCCGTATGGTCAAGGGCAAGGGCCACACCAACCTGATCTTCGACATTGCTCTGCCGGCGGATATGCGGGGGCAGGAAAAGACCATCAAAGGGGCATTGGAAAATGCCCTGGCAGAAAACCGCCAGGGCACATACTACTTGGTCCTTACCTTTGATATGGAGAGCTTTAACCGCCGTTAATCGGGCAGCTTTTTGCAGCTGACGATCAGCAGGCAGGCGTAGAGGAACAGAGTCAGCGCCCAGGCCTGACTGCAGACCATGGGCGAGGTGAACATCACCAGCAGAACATGGAGCACAAGGCCGGTTTCCGCGCTGAAATAGAGGGACATAAAGTTGAGAATAATGAGAACGACGGAGGCGATCAGAATGCCGCCGCTGACGAGCCGCAGAACGGAAAGGGTTTTGCGGCATTTCTCTTTTCTGGCCAGATACGCAAGATAAAAGGGCGGCACAAAGCAGACCAGGCTGGACAGCACCAGCAGGACCTTGCCGAATCCCTGGGCATCCTGCACGAAGCCAAGCCCCACGCAAATGCAGTAAACCAGAGCCCATAGGTAGTAAACAACATTCTTTTTCATAGCCATCGCCCCTTTGCTTTTTTCCTATTTTACCCCAAAAGCGCTGTCAATGCAAGGGGAAATCCGGCTGTGAAAAAATGCTGGACACAGGACAAAACTGTTGATATAATGATAAAAGAGAAAAAGCGTACCTTTGCGCGGAAAAAACCAGAAAAGGGAGGGTATTTCTTATGAAATGTCCATTTTGCGGTGATCAGGAGAGTAAGGTCGTAGACTCCCGCCGTTCCGAAGACGGTCAGAGCATCCGCCGTCGGCGGGAATGCTTCAAGTGCCAGCGGAGATTTACCACCTACGAGATCGTGGAGAGCCTGCCCATCATCGTTGTGAAGCGGGACGGCACCCGCCAGAACTTTGACAGAAATAAGATCCTCAATTCTATGGTCCGCGCCTTTGACAAGCGGCAGGTGGATGTGGCCGATTTGGACCGGATCACCACCGAGATCGAGCAGACCATTCAGAACACTCTGGAGCGGGAAGTGACCACCGACGCCATCGGCCAGATGGTTTTGGAGCGGCTCAGACCCCTGGACGAGGTTGCTTATATCCGCTTTGCCTCCGTCTACCGCCGTTTCCAGGATGTCCGCAGCTTCGTCCACGAGATCGAAGCATTCCTTGAGGAGAGATAAGGAGTTTCCTTATGGAGTTTATTACCAAGATTTTTGATCTGAACCTGGAGAACCTGGTGCCGGAGCTGGACTCCGTGCTGGGGCTGGTTCAGTTTGCCCTGAAGGCCGCGGTGCTGATAGGCCCTGCTATTTTGCTGATTCTAGGTCTTATTTATCTGCTGCGCCCTCCCAAGGAGGCCAACCACCGGTTCGGTTTCCGTACATATTTCGGCATGGGCAGCGTGGAAGCATGGCGCTTCACCCAGCGCCTTGCCGGATTGGCCTTTACCGCCCTGGGCGGCATTCTGCTGATCATTATGTTCATCGTGGTCCTCAGTTTCGGAAAGGACGACTATATGGCAATGGCCCGCGCCGCTATGACAAGCCTGCTGTGGCAGGCGGGACTGATAATCCTCGTATGGCTGGCGCTGAATATCATCGCCGCAGTCACCTTTGATAAGGACGGCAACCGCCGCAGATAAACACAAGGGCAAAGGGCAAAAACGCCCTTTGCCCTTTTCCATTGACAGCCACGCCGCCCCGAATTGTAGGGCGGGGGTTCACCCTTTACCGGGGAAATTGTTTATGATATGATAAAAAAAGCAGGAGGCAGCAACTATGGAGATTCGTTTTGCAACGGAAAAAGATGTGCCGGGTATTCTGAACTTATTGCGTCAGGAGGGACAGGTCCATCACCGGATCCGGCCGGATATTTTCCGCCCCAATGCCCAGAAATACGGCCCTTCTCAGGTGCTGGCGATGCTGAATAAAAGCAATCTGCCCATTTTTGTGGCAGTGGAGGGGGACAGCGTGGTGGGCTTTGCCTTCTGCAGAGTCCAAACCTACTACCGGGATACGGTGGTGGTGGATCACGAGGCCTGCGATATCGACGAAATGTGCGTAGAGGAGACCCACCGCCGCCAAAAGATCGGCACGGCCCTGTATGAAGCCGTGTGCCGGTACGCAAGGCAGCGGAAATGCCGGGCGGTCACGCTGAATGTGTGGCAGGCCAACGAGCCGGCTATGAAGTTTTACGAGAGTTTAGGCCTGAAGCCCCGCATGCTGGGCATGGAGGCGGTATTGGAGGACAGCTGATGCTGGAAAAGAACAAGCAATATACGGCGACAGTCACCGACTACACCGCCGAGGGACTTGGCGTTGCCCACATTGAGGGCTGCGCCGTTTTCCTGCCCAACGCCATTGCCGGGGAGACCTACACTGTCCGAATCGAAAAGGCAAACAAGACCTGGGCAGCGGGAAAAATTGTGGAAATAATCGAAAAATCTCCCCATCGGGTCAACCGGGAGTGTCCCGTGGCCAAGCTCTGCGGCGGCTGCGACTTCTGGCATATGGACTATGAAGAAGAAACACGGCTGAAAGCGGAGCGGGTGCGCCAGTGTCTGAATCGCATCGGCGGCGAAAGCTTACAGGAAGTGCCGATGTTGGCCGCGCCCACCTGCCATGGCTACCGAAACAAGGCCCAGTACCCGGTGTCCAGCGAAAAAGGCCGGGTCTTTGCAGGCTTTTTTAAGGCCGGCACCCACAAGGTGGTGGCCAATCACCGCTGCCTGATCCTGCCGGAGGAAACCGACCGGGTCAAGAAGATTGTGATAGATTATGTAAACCACTATCGTATTTCCGCCTACGACGAGACCACCGGAAAGGGCCTTCTGCGGCATATTTATGTCCGCCGGGGCGCTGTGTCCGGGCAGGTGCTGGTGTGCCTTGTGGTGAACGGACAGAAGCTGCCCCACAGTGAGGATCTGATATCCCGGCTGCAGGCAGTGAAAGGCTTTACCACGCTGGTGCTCTGCGTGAATACCAAGCCGGGCAACGCCGTACTGGGCGACAGGTTTATCAATCTCTACGGCGACGGCTTTATTGAGGACACCCTCTGCGGTCTTACCTTCCGCCTGTCCGCCCGTTCCTTTTATCAGATCAACCACCACCAGGCCCAGCGGCTGTACCAGGCGGCAATAGAGCAGGCGGAGATCACCAAGGACGACCTGGTGCTGGATCTCTACTGCGGCGTTGGCACCATCACACTGGCCATGGCCGGCGCGGCCGGAAAGGTGATAGGCGTGGAAGTGGTGGAGCAGGCGGTGGAAGACGCCAAAGAGAACGCCCTCCGCAACGGCATCCAAAACGCGTCCTTTTTCTGCGGCGATGCGGGCAAGGCGGCTCTGGAGCTGGAAAAACAGGGCGTCCGCCCGGATGTGGTGGTGGTAGACCCACCCCGGAAAGGCCTGAACGCCGACACCATCGAGGCGCTATCCCGTATGTCCCCCCGGCGAATCGTTTATGTGTCCTGCGACCCGGCCACCCTGGCCCGGGATGTGGCGCTGCTGAAGGAGCGGGGCTATCGCCTGAAATCCGCCCAGGCAGCGGATTTGTTCCCCCGCTGCGCCCACGTGGAAAGTGTTGTTTGTTTAAGCAGGAAAACCACGCACGAAATGAAACTCCACGCATTTCCTTTTGAAAAGATTAAGAGGGGAGTAAAAAACATTGAGCTGCGGTTGTTTGATGAAAAGCGTCAGAAAATCAAAGCAGGCGATGATATTATCTTCACGAACACCGCCAGCGGAGAGAAGCTGACTGCGACCGTCCAAAAGCTGCACCGGTTTGGCAGTTTTGAAGAACTGTACAAAGCTCTGCCACTTTTGCAGTGCGGTTATACAGAAGAGGAAGTGGAAAATGCCCACCCCTCGGATATGGAGCAGTATTATTCCGCGGAAGAACAAAACAAATACGGCGTTGTAGGAATTGAACTGTTTCCACCTAAACGAAAGATAGACGAAAGTGTGCGCACACCGGTCAAAGCGGATAATACGGATAACACACTCAATCTGAGGTATATTTACGACCGGTTAAAAGAGAAATATGACATAGAATTAACAACAGGACTGGCGCTGGATGCTGGGTTTGGTTGGGATATGGAAGTATTGACAGGTAAAAGTGTTTTAGGCAGGTTTTATCTTTACGATGAAGGGTGTCACTATATACTGAATTACGATAACGAGGAGGGAATTGCGGACAAGCATTGGCATCCTGAAGATACCGCAGAAGCGCTGGATCTTGTGGTAGCTTTCATGGAAGGCACAATTGTAGGTCACGAATAAGGTAGTGTTTTCTCGCTGAAATGCATTACAGGCGAAAAACCGCGTGTCTGACAAGAAAAGATGGATAAAAAACCCGCCGGGGGGAAAAAGCACCCGGCGGATTCTTTACTTTTTCAGTTCCAGATAGGGCAGTTCTGTGAAGCCGCAGGCTTTATAAACCCGGATGGCTTTCTCGTTTTCCGCCTCTGCCTCCAGGCGGAACAGGCAGCCCTCGTATTTTTCCATAATAAACTCCAGCATCTGCCGCCCGAGACCCAAACCCCGAAAAGCATCCTTCAGATACAGATCCTCGATCCAGATACAGCGCTTGCCGAACTCGGTGGAAAAGCTCTTAGCCACCATAGAATATCCCAGAATATCCCCCTCGCGTTCCACAACATACCCCTCTAAAAAGGGATTGTCCCCAATGCAGGCATCCACATCGGCGGCAAAGATCTCCTCCGAACCGTTGCTGAGGACTGCCGGGGACGCGTAAAAGGTGCGCATCATCTCCAAAACCGCGTCTTTGTCCTTGTTTTCCATCAATCGTATGGCGCTGCTCATAAAAACCTCCGTTGTTATCATGGAAAACCGTCAACAGATTACCGGCTCCCAGGCAAAGGGGAGCAGATCCCGGGCGGTTATCTTAATCAGATTCCCCGACTCGTCGTTTACAATTACCTTGATGTCGGGGCAGTACTCAAATAGCATCTGCCGGCAGTTTCCGCAAGGCGGAAGCACGCAGTTTGTGGCCTTTTCGTGGACGGCGACAATTGTATCGAACTCCCGTTCTCCGGCGGAAATGGCGATACCTACGGTGATGTATTCTGCGCAGGAGCCGTGAATGCCGTCGCAGTTCACGCCGGTATACACCTTGCCGTTTTTGCACAGCAGACCACAACCCACGGTGTGATTGTAAATGCCATCATCAAAGTTCTTTTCCAGTACTTGAAGGGCCGCGGCGATCAGCTGGTGATCCGTGGCTGTCAGAGAATATCGCTCCATAACGCTACCTCCCAAAACTTTCTGCCTTTACTTTACCACCAATCCCGCCCAAATGCAACCAAAAGCCGGGTGCGTCTGCACCCGGCTGGCAACCTTATAAAAAATCAACCGTTATCCGATGGTATAGGCCAGCTGATAGACCTTGCCTTCCTCAATGGGGGTCAGGTCGATGCCGACCATAGCATATTCCCCGTCCACATAGAAGGCCCAGTAAGCGCCGTCGACCTCATAGACCGCCTTTTCTCCGTCCACCTCGTGGATATACAGGCCGTACTGCCCCATCTCACCGGAGATGATGCCCTCGTCCTGCAGGAACTGCCCCAGGTACTCCCCATTCGACTTCAGCTGCAGGTTCTTGGTAGAGCCGTCTTTATGGACGATCTCCAGGGTGAAGGACTTTGTTCCCGGCGCCACATCAGGGCGGGTGACAAAGTACACGGCCACCAGGGCCACCACCAGGGCGACAATGACAAGCAGGGCGATCAGTGTTTTTTTCTTCATAAAAAATCCTCCTAAAAACAAAAGTACCACGGCGCAACAAAGCACCGCGGCCGGTTTTCCGCGACAAGCGTTCCTTTCGTACAACGCAAAAGGAAGGAGAACCCTTTCGTAGGTCTTCTGGCTCGTGCCTTAGCAAAAGAGGTTGCCATCTTTGCGGAATGCTTCTGCCTTCCCGGTTGCCCAGTGACTGGCTTTCGCCAAGGAAACATTCATCAGCACATACAGCGGCGGTACCGCTCGGGATTTGCACCCGATTATCTTGTTCAGCAAGCCGGGTTCGCCGCCCGGCATGCCACGAAGGGGCTTTATCCAGTTGTCAGAGTCATTGTACCACCGGAAAAAGGCGCTGTCAACACGAAAAAGGGCGTGTGAGGTTTCTCACACGCCCTTTGCAGTTTGGAATTACACCATTGCGCAGGTGATGATGGCCATCTTGTAGACCTCGTCGGCGTTGCAGCCGCGGGACAGGTCGTTGATGGGAGCAGCCAGACCCTGCAGGATGGGGCCGTAGGCCTCAAAACCGCCCAGACGCTGGGCAATCTTGTAGCCGATGTTGCCGGCTTCGATGGTGGGGAAGATAAAGGTGTTGGCGTAGCCGGCCACGGGAGAGCCGGGGAACTTCAGCTGACCGACCTCGGGAGCCACAGCGGCGTCGAACTGCATCTCGCCGTCGATGGGGAACTCGGGAGCCATTTCCTTGGCGATGGCGGTAGCATCGTGGGACAGCTTAACGGTGCCGCCCTTGCCGGAGCCGTTGGTGGAGAAGCTCAGCAGAGCAACCTTGGGGTCGATGCCGAAGATCTTGGCGGTACGGGCAGTTTCCACAGCCACTTCAGCCAGCTGCTGGGCAGCGGACAGGACCACATTGCCGTCCTTGTCCAGACGGTCCTCGTAGCCCAGGTTGATGGCGCAGTCGCCCATGGCCAGCTTCTCTTCGCCGCGGACCATGATGAAGCAGGAGGAGACC
>JAZNAK010000040.1:0-5508 GCA_045586485.1 Faecousia sp.
AGCGAAGCTGCTTTAAACCAGCAAGACGGGGATCGAGCTCCTTCTGGCTGGTACAGGGCCCTCGTTCAGGTGCTTGCCGCATCTGCAGCACATCCCTGCACAATCATCCTTACACAGCAGCTTGGAATCCATATTCAGGACGAAGATCGTCCGAACAATGTCCTCCAAATCCGCGGTGTCTGCCTCCAGGGGGAACACCCACTCATCTTCGTTCTCTTCGTTGGCAAGCTCCGTCACCAGCACCGCATCAACGGGAATCTCCATTTTGCGGTCAAAATCGGTGGCACAGCGGTCACAGGTTCCGTGAATGCAGGTAGTGATAAGCCCCTTCATTACCAGAACACCGGCGGTATTCCGCACGCTTCCGCTACACAGCACCGGCTCGCTTACCGGTTTGCTCGTGCCATACACAAGATCACTCAGATCCACACTGGTAGAAAACGATACGCTTTGGCCGGGACGGTCAATGATAGAAGACAGTTCCAGTCGCATAGTATCCCCCTCCTAACAGTCGTGCCTTGATATTATATAGGTATTCAAGGGATTTGTCAAATACTTTTTACAGTTTTTTATGAAATATTTCACCGCCGCCAAGGGGCTTTCGCTCCTGCCAGAAAAGCCGGAATGCCGTAGGCAGGGCCGCCTGGGTGTCGATCTCCTCCTCAGTGCGCCAGCTGAAGGCATCGCTGCAGCCGGAGACCTCCAGGTAGATTCCACACATATCCCACTGAATGTGGGTAAATATGTGTTTTCTCTCCACCTGGGCAATAATTTCTTTCGGTTTTAATCCGTATTGCTCCACTTGCATCAAAGCAGCTTGGATATCCAGCTTGCCCGGCACATTGGGAAACTGCCACATGCCCGCCAGCAGTCCCCTGCCCGGTCTTTTTTCAAGGGCGAATCTGCCATCGCAGCTGAGAATGAACACCGTGCGCTCTTCTGTCCTGCGCTGGCGCTTGGGAGATTTCACAGGAAGATTGCACGCGGTGTTTCTCAGATGCCCCAGGCAAAAGCCCTTGCAGGGACAGTTTTCGCAATCTGGCAAACGGTTCGGTCCGCAGACCGTAGCACCCAGTTCCATCAGAGCCTGGGTAAAATCGCCGGCGCGCTGGGGATATATCCGGGCCAACTTCTCCTGTACACTTTTTTTGTATGCAGGAAGGTCAATGGGTGTGGCATCATCAGTGATCCGGGAAACCACCCGCAGTACATTTCCATCCACCGCAGGCATCGGTTGATCAAAAGCAATGGAGCAAATCGCACCAGCAGTGTACTCGCCAATTCCGGGAAGGGCCAGCACTTGGGCATATTCCCCGGGGAATACTCCGTTATGAAGGGTCATCACCTGCTGCGCGGCCTTTTTCAGATTGCGAGCGCGGGTGTAATACCCCAAACCCTCCCACAACTTATGAAGAAGCTCATCGTCGCAGTCTGCAAGGGAAGATACCGTAGGAAGGTCCTCCAAAAAACGCCCATAGTACCCCTTTACCGCCTCCACTCGGGTCTGCTGGAGCATAATCTCCGACACCCAAACCCTATAGGGATCTTTTGTCTGCCGCCAGGGAAGATCTCTGTGGCTGCTGTCATACCACGGAAGCAGAGCCTCCGGCAATTTGGCGATCAGCGACTGTTTATCCAAAGGCTCACCTCCCGTAAAATAGTATAATGATTGTACATCAGCCGGGCAGGAAGTGTCAAGGTAGGGAGAATTGGAAAAATAAATGGATTTTCTAAAAAAAGGTCTTGCAATTTCCGTTTTAATGTGCTATTATAGGCAGGCGCTTGTGAGAGCGTGGTATGCGCCGGTAGCTCAGTTGGATAGAGTGACTGGCTACGAACCAGTAGGTCGGGGGTTCGAGTCCCTTCCGGCGTACCAAATAAATGAGGGGATCCCCACGAGGGGAATCCCCTCATTTATTTTGCCCTCCGGGCGGGAGGGACTCGAAAGGGCGGCGCCAGTGCGCACACTGGTGCAAAAATTGAGAGCTGGCGAGCAATTTTTAGCCCGTGGGAGAGTCCATCGTTCTGAGAGCGCAGCCGGTAGGCTGTAAAATCAGAACGATTATAATATATGCGGAGCAAAATGCAAACGAGTCCCTTCCGGCGTACCAGAAAAGCAGATATCCCATTGTGGATATCTGCTTTTCTTTTTGCAGAGGAAGGAACTCGAAAAACTAATTAGCCAAAATCGTGGCGTGATCCCCCGTCACTTCCGACCGCTTCAAAGGCACAGATAATTCTCTCAATACGATCGAAGCACTCCCTGTCGTCCAAGGTGTCATCCTGAACAATTTCCCGTATCCTGCAAAGGGTCTGATAGCATTTCATCTCAATAATATCCTTGACTTTTAATCCCAAATCCGGAAAAATCAACTGGGCATTCTCTTGGGAGAGCAAATGTGCTAAAATCTCAACACTTAGTTCCATACTTTCACCTCTTAACTAGTATATCATTTATGCATTGCAATTGCAATGCATAAAATTACAAGGAATGCTTGTAGACTATATGCAGTACATTTGCAATGCGAGGTGCTGTTTATGGCCAAGTTTAAAATCCCGGAGAATCCACCCACCGTCAATAAAACTATCCGTTTTCCCTCTAACATCGTAGAGCAGGTTGAGCAGGCTATTCAGGGCAAGGACTGCACATTTTCCGGTTTCGTGATCGCCGCTGTTCGATCTGCATTGGATGAACTTTCAAAGGACACAGCGCAGTAATCTGCGCGCCTCTCCCGATACCTCCCGGTATCGGGAGTTCTTGCATTTTCCCTCTTGTTTTTTGGAAGATGAGAGGTTATAATATTACGAGAATTGCAATAGGAGGTCATATTATGGCTGTTAAAATTGAAAAAGATACCATCATCGGTGATGTGCTGGACATCGCCCCCCAGGCTGCTCCTTTGTTCTTTGCCATCGGTATGCACTGCCTCGGCTGCCCCTCTTCCCGGGGTGAGACCGTTGAGGAAGCTTGCGCTGTTCACGGCATCGACTGCGAGCCCTTCCTGGCTCAGCTGAATCATTTCCTGGAAGCCTATGAGGCTGACCAGGCTGAAAAAGCACAGTAATTAACCGGCTATGCCATCCCGTTTCGCCGGGATGGCATATTTTTGTGAGGTATTCTATGAAGATCCCCCTTTCCTCCCGCCTGCTGGCCTGCTGCGATCTGGTCCGTCCCGGTGACCGGGTGGCCGATATCGGCTGCGATCACGGCTATTTAAGCATTTACCTTTTGCAAAAAGGCATCGCAGCCTCTGTAATCGCATCGGACATCAACGAAGGGCCGTTAAAGAGCGCAGTGATCAACAGCGAGAAGTTCGGCGTTCGCGATCGAATGGCCTTCTATCTGTCCGACGGCGTACGAAACATCCCCCGGGACTTTGACGCGCTGGTCTGCGCCGGTATGGGCGCAGATACAATGATATCCATCCTCTCCGCAGCACCCTGGCTGCAGAACCAGCAGTATCGGCTGATCCTTCAGTGCCAATCCAGAACACCCGTTCTTCGTCGGTATCTGCACGAAAACGGGTGGGAGATCGTCCGGGAGATCGTTCTGCGGGACGGCAGATTCCTGTACACCGTTATGGAAGTCCTGTGGAAGGGCGATCTGCCCGGCACTGCTGATTGGGCATTCTATTACCCCCCTGCCCTGCTGGAGCGGCCCACGGAGGAAAGCATTGAGTACTATCACCGGGTAATCAAAAAACTGCACCTCTCGGTGGACGGCCGCGGCGAGCAGGCTGACACGGCAAAAAAAGCTGTGCTGCAATCGCTGGAGACGCTGAAAAATAAATATCCCTTTTTGAAGGAGGATTTCCTATGACCAAAGTTAAGGATATTTTGCATTACTTAGAGACCCTCGCGCCCAAGTATATGAAGATAGATTGGGACAATGTGGGACTGCTCTGCGGCGATCCCGGTGCGAAGGTGACCAAGGTTTTGGTCGCTCTCGATCCCTTTGAGCATGTGTGCCGGGAGGCCGCCCAGGAAGGCGTGGAACTGATCGTCACCCATCACCCTCTGATTTTCCAGGCCCCTAAGGCTGTCACAACCGAAACCAGCATCGGCAGAAGCATTATGGTGCTGTGCGCCAATGGCATCAGCGCCATCAATGCCCACACCAATCTGGATTGTGCCCCCGGAGGTATCAATGATGTGCTGGCTGAAAAGCTGGGCCTTACCGACATTTCTGTAGTCAATCCCGCCGGCACAGATGAGCTGGACCGTCCCTACGGATTGCTCCGAACGGGAACTGTGCCGGAGCAGCCGTTGGAAACCTTCCTCTGCGGAGTGAAAACGGCGTTAGGCTGCGACGGACTGCGGTATGTCTGCGGCTGCGGCAAGGTGCAAAAGGTGGCTGTCGGCGGCGGCTCCTGCGGCAGCGATCTGGTGGAAGCCTACAACGCAGGCTGTGACACTTTCGTCACTGCCGATGTGAAATACAACCAGTTCTGGGATGCAAAGGATCTTGGCATGAACCTCATCGACGCAGGCCACTTTGCCACGGAAAATCCCATCGTACCCGTGCTGGCAGAGAAAATCGCCGCGGCTTTCCCTGAAATCAAGGTTATGATTTCCAAAACCCACGGCGATTGTATGAAATACTATTGATTTTCCCCCGTTTTTCTGCTAGAATAACTTGATGATTTTAGACAACAACAGGAAGGATGATACTTATGTCCGGACATTCCAAATGGCATAACATTCAAAAGACAAAAGGCGCACAGGACGCCAAGCGCGCAGCCGCCTTTACCAAAATCGCAAAGGAACTGATCGTTGCAGTTAAGGAGGGCGGCGGCACCCCCGATCCCGCCACCAACTCCCGTTTGGCAACCATCATCACCAAGGCTAAAGCCGCCAATATGCCCAACGATAACATCAAGCGCTGCCTGGAGAAGGCTGCAGGCGCCGGCGGTGGCGACAGCTATGAGACCATCACCTACGAAGGCTACGGCCCCGGCGGAGTTGCCGTGATCGTGGAGACTATGACCGACAACCGCAACCGTACCGCAGGCTCTATGCGCCACCACTTTGACAAGTTCGGCGGCAACCTGGGTGCTTCCGGCTGCGTGGCCTGGAGCTTTGACCGCAAGGGCGTTCTGGTTATTGATAACGAAGACGGTGACTACGACGAGGACACCGTTATGATGGACGCCATGGACTGCGGTGCAGACGATTTTGAAGCTGAGGAAGACTGCTTCACCATTTACACCGACCCCGACGATTTTAACGCCGTGGCTGACGGTATGACCGCCAAGAAGTACACCTTTGTTTCCGCACAGATTGAGATGGTCCCACAGAACTATCAGAAGCTGGAAAGCGAAGAGCACATCACCATGATGCAGAAGCTGATTGATGCCATGGAAGATGACGACGATGTGCAGAACGTTTGGCACAACTGGGAAGAGTAACACACAAGCGCCTCTGGTTTTCCAGGGGCGTTTCCCTATCAGCAGAAAGGCATGCCGCCTTTGCGGCAGGCCCGTTTGGTTTTCAGGTCGATCTGGGCAA
>JAZNAK010000041.1:0-8096 GCA_045586485.1 Faecousia sp.
CTCCGTCTGCAGCCGTTTTTCCCGAAAGATTCAGGAGCAAATGTTTCGGTGCTGCTGGCAAATATTTTTCGAAGTCCTCTGTTCCGGCATATTCAATTCCATTTTCTGCCTTTTACCTTTTTTTATTAATCTCGTCGAAAAAAGACCGCTGACGACTTTGTCAACGGTCTGCAGCCTATTGCTGACAGGCTTTTGTTTTTTTCTCATAACTGAGCCGAATTTCATACATCCAGCCGCTGACGTTCCACCAGTTCGGCAAAGCGACCGTTGAGCGCAATCAGCTCATCGTACGTGCCGTCTTCAACAATTTTGCCCTTTTCAAGATAAATGATCCGGTCACAGGCGCGGATAGTCAGGCAAGCTCTTCGGCTCTGTCACCAGTCAGGAGATCGCTGACGCTCTGAAAGAGAAGTCCGGCATCGTTATTGACAAGCGGAAGATCGTCCTGTCTGACCCTATTAAGAATGTTGGCACTTATACTGTCCAGTGCAAGCTGGGTTATGAGATCACCGCGCCGCTGACTGTCAAGATCGAAGAGGCGTAAAGAGAAACTGACGAGAGGAGATTCGGGCATGGATGAAGAACTGATTATCAAACAGCTTCCCCAGTCCCTGGAGGCAGAACAGGCAGTTCTGGGCTCAATTTTGATCGACAGCCGATGCCTGACCGATGTGATCGGTATTGTGCGCCCGGAGGATTTCTATTTGCAGCAGAACCGGGAGATCTACGAAACCATCTATACAATGTTCAACTACTCCCAGACCATCGACCCGGTGACCGTGCTGGACAAGATGCGGGAGCTGGGTGTCTACCACGACAACTCCCGGGATTACATCCTACAGTTGATGGAGATCACCCCCACCGCTGCCAATGCGGTGCGGTACGCCAGCATCGTCCGGGATAAGGCTACCCTCCGTGGCCTGGCCGATGCCTCCGCGGAGATCGCCCAGATGGTCCAGTCTCAGGTGGGTACTACCGGCGAGATCCTGGAAGCAGCGGAGAAGAAGATCTATGCCCTGCGCAAGGGTGAGCGGGGCGATTCTTTGGAACATATCGGCGTGACGCTGCACAAGGTCTTTGATCGGTTGACGGAACTGAGCCAGTCTGACTCTGCCATCCCCGGCCTGTCCACAGGTATGCGGGATCTGGATAAGAAGATCAACGGTCTGAATAATTCCGATCTGGTGCTGGTGGCAGGCCGTCCTGCCATGGGTAAGTCTGCCTTTGCGCTGAACCTTGCCCTGAATGTGGCGAAAAAGTCCAAAAAGACCGTGGCCATCTTCAACCTGGAGATGTCCCGCGAGCAGCTGGCGATGCGACTGCTGGCCATCGAGAGCTTTGTGGACAGTCAGAAAATGGCAACCGGCAAGCTGAGCGAGGAGGAATGGAGCAAGCTGAGTATGGCTTCCGTTGCGCTGAGTCAGACGGATATCCGCATTGACGACAATCCCACCATTACGGTGGCGGAGATGAACGCAAAATGCCGCCGGCTGGACAATCTGGGCATGGTGGTCATCGACTATCTGCAGCTGATGAACGGCTCCGGCTACAGCAAGGGCGGCGACAGCCGCGTGAATGTGGTCAGCGAGATCTCCCGTTCTCTGAAGATCATGGCCAAGGAATTGAATGTGCCCGTGATCTGCCTGAGCCAGCTGTCCCGTGGCCCGGAAAGCCGTACGGACAAGCGGCCCATGCTGTCGGACCTGCGTGAGTCCGGCGCAATCGAGCAGGACGCAGACGTTGTGCTGTTTTTGTACCGTGATGAATATTACAATGAAAATACCGAGGAAAAGGGCGTGGCGGAATGTATCGCATCCAAGAACCGTCACGGCGAGGTAGGTACGGTGAAGCTCCAGTGGGTGCCTCAGTATCAGACCTTTACCGATCGGGAGTGGAAGCATGCTGAATAAGCTTTGCGCATTCGCCCTCCGGCAGAATATGCTGCAGCCGGGAGATAAAGTGGTATGCGCGGTCTCCGGCGGCGCCGATTCCATGGCGCTGCTTTGGGCCATGTATCTTTTGAAGGATAAACTGCAAATCAGCCTCTCCGCGGCCCATTTCAACCACCGTCTTCGGGGGGAGGAGTCGGACCGGGATGCGGCCTTTGTCCGGGATTTCTGCGCCGGGTATCACATTCCCTTTGCAGAAGGCTCTGCCCGGGTAGTGACCGGTGAAAAGGGGCTGGAGGCCGCCGCCAGGGAGGCAAGATATGCCTATCTCCGCACGCTGGACGGCAAGATCGCCACGGCCCACACCGCAGACGACAACGCAGAAACGGTGCTGATGCACCTGGTGCGGGGTACTGGACTGAAAGGCCTTGGGGGAATCTCCCCTGTAAACGGGAGACTGATCCGGCCTATGCTGGAGATCACCCGGCAGGAGGTGCTTGCGTTCCTGCGGGAATACAGCATTCCCTATGTGGAGGACAGCTCCAATCAGACCGACACCTTCCTCCGCAACCGCCTGCGTCACCATGTGATGCCCCTGTTGAAACAGGAGAATCCAAGCCTCGGAAAAAATCTGTCCGCCATGGCGCTGCGCCTGCGGCAGGATGAGGAGGCGCTGGCCGCAGAGGCTGAAAAATGCATGACCTGCCGGATCCCGGAGCTGCGCCTGTTGACGCCGGGTATCCGCAGCCGAGTACTGGCGCAAATGCTGATAAATGCTGGCGTGAAAGAGCCGGAGGCGGAGCATATTGCCGCCCTTGAAAAGCTGGTGTTCTCCGGGAAACCCTCGGCGAAAGCCTGTTTTCCGGGCGGTGTGACCATGACCCGGAAGTACGATGTTCTTGCGGTGGAGGAAAAGGAAGAACGGATCACCCCCAAAGCGCTGAACTGCCCCGGTACGACCCTCGTTCCCGAGGCGGGGGTAAAGATCCGTTGTCTGCCGGCGGGGGAAATGCCGGTTGCCGCCGGCTCTTTTGCGGTAGTTCCCCAGGGGACACTGGTGGTGCGCTCCCGGAAAGAGGGAGATGCCATCCGCCTGAGCGGCGGGACAAAAAGCCTGAAAAAACTCTTTATTGACAAAAAAATCCCCGCCGCCCGGAGAGACTGCATCCCGGTGATCGCGGACGACGCCGGCGTGGTGGGTTTGGCAGGTTTCGGTGGAAACCTGGATAGGATCAGCGGCGGTGAAAACGCCGTCAGAATCCAAATAGAAAAACTTTAGATAACGAGAAAAGGGGAGATTCCGTTATGGAAAAGAATATTCAGAAAGTACTCGTCAGTGAGGAAGAGATTCAGGCCAAGGTGCGTGAGTTGGCGCAGATGCTGACAGAGGAATACGCCGGTAAGAACCCGGTCTTTGTGGGTGTGCTTAAGGGCGTGTTTATGTTCTTTGCAGATGTGGTCCGCAATGTGGCAGTTCCCTGCGAGGTGGACTTTATGTGCATTTCCTCCTATGGCGGCACCTGCACCACCAATACCGTCAAGGTGAAAAAGGATCTGTCTGTGGATATCAAGGATCGCCATGTGGTGATCCTGGAGGATATCTACGACACAGGAAACTCTCTGACCTTTACCCGGGACTATCTGCTGAGCAAGGGCCCGGCCTCTTTGAAGATCTGCACCCTGCTGGATAAGCCCGAACGCCGGAAACCCGGCGTCACACTGGTGCCTGATTACATTGGTTTTACCATCCCCAATGCATTTGTGGTAGGGTATGGCCTGGACTTTAACGAACAGTACCGCAACCTGCCTTATGTGGGTGTGCTGAAGCCTGAAGTATATGAGAAGTAAGGAGAAACAAGAATCTTGAAGAAACGCAGAATCATTACCGTTATCCTGTATGTGGCGATTCTGGCGCTGGCATTCTCCTGGATGCTGGGCCTGTTCGGCACCAAGGTAGATAACGTGCCCTACTCCCAGGTGATCGCCCTGTTCCAAAGCCAGCAGGTCAAGAGCTTTGTGGTGGAGGGAGATTATATCAAGCTGGAGCTCCACGCCGAGTATAACGGCAAGGATGCGCTGCTGGTGAAGCTGGCAGATCCGGAAGGATTCCGCCAGGATCTGTGGCAGCTGCTCCAGGAACAATCCCAGTCCGGTGTGCTGGAGAGCTATAATTTTGTGGCGGAAGAGCCTCTGTCTCCCTATGACTTTATTCTTCCCATCATTCTGGCAGGCCTGGCGCTTCTGCTGATCTGGATCCTGCTGATAGGCCGCCCCAGTCAGAGCAACCCCATGGCCAATTTCGGCAAGGCCCGCACTATGCAGGGCGTGCCCGGCGGCAAGAAGGTCACATTCAATGATGTGGCGGGTGTGGATGAGGAAAAGGCAGAACTGCAGGAGGTAGTGGATTTCCTCCGGGACCCCAAAAAGTTTACGGACATGGGCGCCAAGATCCCCCACGGCATCCTGCTGTCCGGCGCCCCCGGTACCGGCAAGACCCTCCTTGCCCGCGCGGTGGCAGGGGAGGCAGATGTGCAGTTTTTGTCCATCTCCGGCTCCGATTTCGTGGAGATGTATGTGGGCGTGGGCGCAAGCCGTGTCCGGGACTTGTTTGACCAGGCGAAGAAAGTTGCTCCGGCAGTTATTTTTATCGACGAAATTGACGCAGTGGGTCGCAAACGCGGCTCCGGTTTGGGCGGCGGCCACGATGAGCGTGAGCAGACCCTGAACCAAATGCTGGTGGAGATGGACGGCTTCGGCAAAAACGAAGGCGTGATCGTCCTGGCTGCCACTAACCGACCGGATATTCTGGATCCGGCGCTCCTTCGTCCCGGCCGGTTTGACCGTCAGATCCATGTGAGTCCTCCCGACGCCAAGGGCAGAGAGGATATTCTGAAAGTCCACGCCAAGGACAAGCGGCTGGACGACTCCGTGTCCCTCAAGACTGTGGCTCTGGCAACCGCCGGCTTCACCGGTGCTGACCTGGCCAATCTGCTGAACGAGGCGGCGATTATGGCCGTTCGCGAGAGCCGCCCTGCCTTGAATATGCAAAATCTGAATGACGCCATGATGAAGATTATGGCCGGACCGGAGAAGCATAGCCGTGTCCGCCTGCAGAAGGATCTGAAGATCACTGCTATCCATGAAGCAGGTCACGCTGTGGCGATGTACAGCCTTCCCACCCATGATCCCGTTCATCAGATCTCTATTATCCCCAGAGGCCGCGCCTTGGGCCTTACCTGGACCAGACCCCGGGAGGACAGTGACCACCTGACCCGCAACGAGATGTACGAGCAGATCGTGGGTCTGCTGGGCGGCCGCGTGGCGGAAGCGCTGTTCCTGAAGGATATTTCCACCGGCGCTTCCAGCGACATCGATCGCGCCTCCCAATTGGCCCGGGATATGATCGCCCGGTACGGCATGTGCGAGAGCCTGGGAACGGTGTCCTACACCGGCGGCGATGAACTGTTCATCGGCCGGGACTATGAGAAGGTTAAGGGCTACTCTGAGAAGGTGGCCGGCACCATCGATGACGAAGTAAAGGCTCTGATTGACAAGGCCTATGACCACTGCAGCCAGATCCTCACCCGGGATGCCGGAAAGCTCAAGCAGGTGGTGGAGTTCCTGCTGGAACACGAGACCATGACCGGTGAGCAGTTTGCCGATTGTATGGCAGGCAAGGAAATCGGAGAGGCACAGCAGACCACTGTGTTCGATAGTTTTCAAAATACGGAAGAAGAATAAGATAAGGAGCGGAGAGTATGATTAAAACCTGCATCTCCAAAGGTTGGAAGTTTACAGAGATCCCTTCCAAAGGTGAGTTCCTGGATGTGGATCTGCCCCATGACTACTCGATTCTGAAGCAGCGGGACAAAAACGGCGATCCCAGTATGGGCTTTTTCCAGCTGGGCTGCGCCAAGTATGTAAAGTACTTGAATCTTTCTGCGGACAAGCACTATATTCTGTGGGTGGACGGCGCTTACAGTCTCTCTGAGGTCAACCTCAATGAGAATCTGATCGCCCAGCACCCCCACGGATATACTCCTTACCTGGTGGATTTGACGGAATATGTACTGGGCGGCATCAGCAACAAGCTGGTGATCACCACCAATCCCATTGAGCACTCCACCCGCTGGTACAGCGGCGCAGGTCTGTACAGAGATATTTTTCTCTGCGAAGGCGGCGATGTGCGAATTGAGCCTTGGGATCTTTTTGTATCTTCCCGGAATGTGACGGAAGATAAAGCAGATGTGGTGCTGAAGTACACCCTCACTTCCGATGCGGATAAGGCAGGGTATGTGGCCTTCCGCGTGGCAGACGCAGAGGGAAAGACCATTGCCGAGGCTACCGTTCCCTTTGTCGCAAAGACCGGTGAAAAGACGGAAAAGGAATGTGTCATCACCCTTGCGGACCCGGTGCTGTGGGATGTGGACAATCCCTATCTGTACACGGTCTATGCTCAGGTATGCAGCGACGGTGAGGTGCTGGACGAAAGTGAATCCACCTTCGGCATCAAGACCTTCTCCGTAAGCCCCGAGACCGGCCTGATCCTCAATGGCAAGAGCGTCAAGCTTCGCGGCGGCTGTATCCACCACGACCACGGCGCCCTGGGCGCTACCGCCTATCCGGCAGCAGAGGAGCGGAAGATCCGCCTTCTGAAGGAGGCCGGCTTCAATGCGGTGCGTATTGCCCACAACCCGCCCTCCCTTGCATTGCTGGAGGTTTGCGACCGACTGGGCATGATCGTGATGGACGAGGCTTTCGATATCTGGACCAAGCGGAAGTTTGTCACCCACGACTACCATATCTTCTTCAAGGAGTGGTGGCAGAGAGATATCGCCTCTATGGTCAAGCGTGACCGGAATCACCCCTGTGTCCTCAGCTATTCTATCGGCAACGAGATCTATGAGATCGATGGCACCTCCCACGGCGCTATGTGGGCGAAGACCCTCACGGAAGAGGTGAAAAAGCACGACGATACCAAGCTGGTGACGGCTTGTATCCAGAAAATCTCCCTGGCAGAGTACCGGGCGGAGAGCATCGATCCCGAGGACTACAAGGCCTATATGTGCGAGCGCACCGGCAACGGTGATGTGGAGCGCATTATGGATATCACCCGGGAGATCGAGGAGCCTCTGGACATCATCGGCTTTAACTACTATCACAAAAAATACGATGTTTTCCACAAAAAGAACCCGGATAAGGTCATTTGGGGCTCCGAAAACTGGAACATCGGCGAAAACGCAAATATCTACGACTACTGGCAGAATGTGGTCAACAACAGCTACAACATCGGCGACTTTACCTGGACGGCCATTGACAATTTGGGTGAGGTAGGTCACGGCGCTCACTGGTGGGACAGCGACCTGGACGAAGAGGGCGGTTACTATATCCGCTATCCCTGGCGCACCTGCAACCAGGGCGATTTGGATCTGTGCGGCCGGAGAAGACCCCAGTCCTATTTCCGGGAGTCTGTGTGGTTTGCAGATAATGATATCCACATCTTTGTCACCCATCCCAAGCACCACGGGGAAAAGCACTACGGCACCCGCTGGCACTGGAACGATGTGGACGAGACCTGGACCTTCGATGACAGCTTTGTGGGCAAACCCGTCAAGTGCGAGACCTACACGGGTGCAGACTATGTTCTGTGGTACTTAAACGGCAAAGAAATCGGCAAGACCGTTCCCGAGAAGAACATCGCCACGCTGGAAACCACCTACGAAAAGGGCGAACTGAAGGCCGTTGCCTACAAGGACGGGCAGAAGACCAGCGAAGCAACGCTTCTGACTGCGGACGAAACCCGCGTGATCCGGCTGAAGGCGGAGACCGCTGCAATTCGCGCTGACGGTCGGGATCTGTGCTACATTGAAGCGATTCTCACCGACAGCAAGGGCGTGGAATTGGTGGAGTGGGACAAACTCCTTACCTGCCGCGTGGAAGGTGGCAAACTGGAGGCTTTCTTCTGCGCCAACCCCTGCGGTGACGACGACTTCCCCAGCAAGACCGCCCATCCCTACAAGGGCAGAGTTCTGGCAGTCGTGACCTCTACCGAGAAGGGCAAGCTGAAGCTGACCGTCTCCGGCGAGGATCTGCCGGACAGCGAGATCGAGATCGATGTGATATAACCTATAAGGAAGAACCGTTTCAGCATTTGCTGGAACGGGGCTTCCTTTTAATGCGGAGAAAAAAAAAGGGGGGAAATGCAGG